>SVFB01000100.1 GCA_015057085.1 Lachnospiraceae bacterium | reverse complement strand
GAGAATACTTCAAATAAGATTACAGAATTAACAGGAAATAAGAATTATTATATTAGAATCAGATGTTATAAAACGGTGAATGGAAAGAAGTACTATTCATCTTGGAAAACATATTCTAAAACTGTTAAAACGAAAAAGTAAGATGGTAATAAAATGGTAATATCATAAAAAGAAAGGACATCGCTTTCGCGATGTCCTTTTGGGTTGGGCTGTTAAATTTTTCAATTTACAGTAGCAGTTCCTAGGGGAATCGAACCCCTGTTTTCGCCGTGAGAGGGCGACGTCTTAACCGCTTGACCAAGGAACCATATTTAAGAAGCAGTCCGTACGGGAATCGAACCCGTGTTTCCGCCGTGAGAGGGCGGCGTCTTAACCGCTTGACCAACGAACCGTGTATTAATTTAACATGACAGGAAGCTTTTGGCAAGTACTTTTTTCGAAAAAATCAAAAAGAATTAAAATTAATCTCGAAAAACCTTGATTTTACTAGATTTTGGTGTTATATTATTTTAGTAATTAAGGTAACTGTTGATTGAGAGAGGACATCGGTCCTCTCTCAATTTATGTTTAGGGCTTAATTATGTTACAACTGAAAACTGAACATTGAAAAGAGGTGTATGAATGTCAAAAGCAGCAGATTATGCAGCAAAGGCAGAACAGCTTGTGGCACCAATTCTGGCAGAACATCATTTTGAACTGGTGGATGCAGAATATGTAAAGGAAGCTGGAACATGGTATTTGCGTCTTTATATCGACAAAGAAGGCGGAATTACTGTGGATGATTGTGAAATTGTATCCAGAGCGATGGATCCGATTCTCGAAGAGGAGGATTATATTCCGGATGCGTATATTTTTGAGGTGAGTTCTCCGGGACTTGGCCGTCCACTTAAGAAAGAGCGCGATTATGTGCGCAATATGGGCAAAGATGTAGAGATTCGCACATATAAGGCAATTGATCACGCAAAAGAATTTACAGGCGCTTTAAAAGCGTATGACAAAGATACGGTCACCATTACAATCGGTGATGAAGATAAAGTATTTTCAAAGAGCGATATTGCACTGATTCGTCAGGCAATTGACTTTTAACAATTTAGGAGGAAAAAACAAAAATGGCTAATTCAGAATTATTAGAGGCATTAAATGTCTTAGAACAGGAGAAAAATATCAGCAAAGAAACCTTGCTTGAAGCAATCGAAACTTCTCTTGTAACGGCATGCAAAAACCACTTCGGAACTTCTGATAATGTTCGAGTGACAATTGATCCTGAGACATGTGAATATCACTGCTTCCTTGATAAGACTGTTGTAGATGAGGTTGTTGTGCCAAGCGAGGAAATCTCTCTCGAAAAGGCACAGGAAATTGATGGAAAATACGAAATCGGTGATGTGGTTCCGATAGAAATCCAGTCAAAGGAATTTGGACGTATTGCAACTCAGAATGCAAAGAATGTGATCTTACAGAAGATTCGTGAAGAAGAGAGAAAGATTGTATATGATGAGTATATCTCAAAAGAAAAAGATGTAGTAACCGGTGTAGTCCAGAGATTCGTTGGCAAGAATGTCAGCATCAATCTTGGCAAAGCGGATGCTCTTTTAACAGAGAATGAACAGATTAAGGGCGAAACTTATACACCAACCGAGCGTATTAAGGTTTATATTGTGGAAGTAAAATCTGCAACAAAGGGACCTAAGATTCTCGTATCCAGAACACATCCTGAACTTGTGAAGAGATTGTTTGAATCAGAAGTAACAGAAGTGAAGGACGGAATCGTAGAAATCAAAGCAATTTCCCGTGAAGCAGGAAGCCGTACAAAGATTGCCGTTTGGTCCAATGATCCGGATGTTGATCCTGTAGGTGCTTGCGTAGGTATGAATGGTGCACGTGTCAATGCGATTGTGCATGAATTACGCGGTGAGAAGATTGATATCATCACATGGGATGAGAATCCTGCTATCTTAATTCAGAATGCACTTTCACCGGCAAAGGTTATTTCCGTTATCGCTGATGCTGATGAGAAGTCTGCAAAGGTTGTTGTACCGGATTATCAGCTTTCTCTTGCAATCGGTAAAGAAGGTCAGAATGCGCGCCTTGCAGCACGTTTGACCGGATATAAGATTGATATCAAGAGTGAGACTCAGGCTCGCGAGGCCGGAGATATCCTTGATTATGAGAATGAGTACTATGATGATGAAGAGTACTATGATGAAGACGGTGAATACTTCGAGGAGGAAACCGGAGAAAACGCTGAATAAAGCAATCGAAAGTAATTATATTTAGATATTTGAGGTAATAAAATGGCGAATAAGAAAATTCCTGCACGCGTTTGTGTGGGATGTAAAGAAATGAAACCGAAAAGAGAACTGGTTCGCATCGTCAAAACAAATGAGGATGAAATTAAGCTTGATTTGACAGGCCGAATGAACGGAAGAGGCGCATATATCTGCAATCATCCGGATTGTTTGGCAAAAGCAATTAAGACCAAGGGTCTTGAACGCTCATTAAAGGTTTCGATTCCGCCGGAGGTTATCGAGGAACTGACAAAGGAGATGAATGCAAATGCAAAATAAGGCATTATCCATGTTGGGACTTGCAGAAAAGTCCGGTAATATCGCCAGCGGGGAATTCTCTACAGAACAATCGGTAAAAAAAGGGAAATCCTATCTTGTAATTGTGGCGGAAGATGCCTCAGACAATACAAAGAAACATTTTTCCGATATGTCAAATTTTTATGAAGTCCCGTTTTATATTTACGGTACAAAAGACGAATTAGGAAATGCAATTGGAAAAGAATTCCGTGCATCCCTATCCGTAAACGATGAAAATTTGGCCAGAGCGGTAGAGAAGAAACTAAAATCTGACAAAACTGAATAATGGAGGTAACATAGATATATGGCAAAAATGAGAGTTCATGAACTTGCAAAAGAATTAAACATAGAATCAAAAGATGTCATCACAGCTTTAAGCGGCTCAGAATTTGAAGTAAAGAGTGCGCAAAGTGGTATTGAAGATGCAGCACAGGAAATTGTCCGCAAGAAGTTTGCAAAGGCTGCACCTGCAAAGAATGATGTATCAAAATCAGATGCTCCAAAAGCTGATGAAGCAAAAACAGAAGAACATAAGAAAAATATTTTTCGTACACCGGCTCCTTCCGGAGATCGTCCTAAGAAGAAGTCCAGCATCACTGCGGTTTATAATGCACAATACAGCAAAGATCGCAAGCCGGGCCAGAGAAATAACGGTCAAAAGAGAGATGGTCAAAGCAGAGACGGACAGGGAAGACGTGATAATCATGTAGCAAGACCTGAAAGCCGCGGCATCATCAAGCCAAGACCGGTTGGAGAGCGTGCAATGCGTCCAATCAGCGAGCGTACTGCTGGAAATAATGATGAATTCTTAAAGAAGGATAATCAAACAACACAGGCTCCACAGCAGAATCGACAGGAGCGCGATAACGAAAATCGTCCTGCTAAAAATGAACGCAGCAATGATCGTAGAAACGATCGCAATAATGATCGCAATAACGACCGCAATAACGACCGCAATAATAATCGCAATAACGATCGCAGAAACGACCGCAATAACGACCGTAATAACGATCGCAGAAATGATCGCAATAACAATAATGCTGCCGTACCGGTTGCTGCATCGAATGACAACAAAAACAACGGCCGCAACAACGGTAGAAACAATAACGGAAAGAATAAGCGTCAAGATCATGATAGACTTGGCAAGCGTCAGGAAAATTATGTCAATCTTGAAAAGCATGGCGGCAAGAAGAAACCTCAGCAACAACAGCCAAAGCCACAGGAAGATCCAAACGAGATTAAGACCGTTTCAATTCCGGAGCGCATCGTGATTCGCGATTTCGCAGATCGTTTGAAACAGCAGCCATCTGCAATTGTTAAGAAGCTCTTCATGAAGGGCCAGATGGTTACGGTTAATCATGAAATTGACTTTGAAACAGCGGAAGAAATCGCATTGGAATTCAATTATATCTGTGAGCCGGAAGAAAAGGTTGATGTCATCGCAGAACTTCTGAAAGAAGAAGAAGAAGATGAAGCTGTTATGGTTAGCCGTCCACCTGTAGTCTGCGTAATGGGACACGTTGACCATGGTAAAACTTCTCTCCTTGATGCAATCAGAGAGACAAGAGTCACTGACAGAGAAGCCGGTGGTATTACACAGCACATTGGTGCATCTGTCGTATCTATCAATGGTAGAAATATCACATTCCTGGATACACCGGGACATGAAGCATTTACCGCAATGCGTATGCGTGGTGCAAATTCTACAGATATAGCAATCCTCGTGGTTGCAGCTGATGACGGTGTAATGCCTCAGACTGTAGAAGCAATTAATCATGCAAGAGCTGCGGGAGTAGAAATTATCGTGGCAATCAACAAGATTGATAAGCCATCTGCAAATATCGACAAGGTTAAGCAGGAACTTTCCGAATATGAATTGATTCCTGAAGATTGGGGTGGAAGCACAATTTTCTGTCCTGTATCTGCACATACCAAAGAAGGTATCGACAATTTGCTCGAGATGATTCTTTTGACTGCCGAAGTCTTAGAATTAAAGGCAAATCCAAATCGTAATGCAAGAGGTCTTGTCATCGAAGCACAGCTCGATAAAGGACGTGGTGCGGTTGCAACTGTATTGGTACAAAAAGGTACATTACATGTTGGTGATCCAATTGCTTGCGGAAGCAGCTATGGTAAAGTTCGTGCCATGGTAGATGATAAGGGACGTCGCGTGAAGACTGCAACACCTTCCACACCGGTTGAAATTTTAGGTTTGAATTCCGTTCCGGCCGCAGGAGAAACCTTTGTTGCCTGTGATTCCGAAAAGGATGCAAAATCTTTTGCAGATACTTATATTTCAGAAGAGAAGAACAAGCTTGTGGAAGAAACCAAGTCAAGAATGTCTCTTGATGACTTGTTCTCACAGATTCAGTCCGGAAATATGAAAGAACTTGATATCATCGTAAAAGCTGATGTTCAAGGCTCTGTAGAAGCTGTAAAGCAGTCACTTGTGAAGCTTTCAAATGAAGAAGTTGCAGTTAAGGTAATCCACGGTGGTGTTGGTGCAATCAATGAAAGTGATGTGATTCTTGCATCTGCATCAAATGCAATCATCATTGGATTTAACGTGCGTCTTGACCCAATTGCAAAGGCAACCGCAGAGAACGAAGGCGTAGATGTTCGTCTCTATAAGGTCATCTACAATGCCATCGAAGATGTGGAAGCTGCGATGAAGGGTATGCTTGATCCAATCTTCGAAGAGAAGATTATCGGTCATGCAGAAGTACGTCAGACCTTTAAGGCATCCGGTGTGGGAACAATTGCAGGTTCTTATGTCTTAGACGGTGTCATCAAGCGCGGCTGCAAGGTTCGCATCACTCGTGAAGGTACTCAGATCTTCGAAGGAGAACTTGCTTCTCTTAAGAGATTTAAGGATGACGTAAAGGAAGTAAAATCAAATTACGAGTGTGGTCTTGTATTTGATGGCTTTAATGATCTTCAGGAAATGGATCAGGTTGAAGCATATGAAATGGTAGAGGTACCTAGATAATGAGAAAAAACAGCAATAAAAATCTTCGCATCAACGAAGAAGTGATGCGAGAGTTGTCAAAAATTATTCGCGAGGTAAAAGATCCGCGAATTCATCCTATGACAAGTGTTGTTTCCGTAGAAGTAGCACCGGACCTTAAAACCGCCAAGGCATTTATCAGTGTCTTGGGGGATGAAAAGGCCCAGGCGGATACGCTGACCGGATTAAAGTCCGCAGAAGGATATATCAGAAGAGAACTTGCGCATTCCGTTAATTTGCGCAATACTCCTCAGATTACATTTATTATGGATCAATCAATTGAGTATGGTATTCGCATGTCTCATATGATTGATGAGGTCATGGGAAACAACAACAGCAAAGAGGATAATTAAATGAAGCATCTGGATGAGATTTTGCAAAATGTGAAGACAGTAGGAATTTCCGGGCATGTGCGCCCGGATGGTGATTGTGTAGGATCAACACTTGGTGTATTGAATTATATCAAGACCTATTTCCCACAAATCGAAGTCAGCTTATATCTTGATCCAATCCCGAATATTTTTAAGTTTTTAAGATATTCGGATCATATCAATAGCGACCGAAGCGAAAATCGTATTTTCGATTTATACATTGCTTTGGATTGCGGCGATTTGGGAAGACTTGGCGATTCTGCAAAATATTTTGAAGCAGCCAAGAAAACCCTTTGCGTGGATCATCATGTGAGCAATCAGTCCTTTGCAGATGAAAATGTGATAGATCCGAATGCCAGCAGTACTTGCGAATTGGTTTGTCGTCTGATTGATGAAGACAAAATTACAAAGGAAATTGCAGAATGTCTGTACACCGGAATGGTTCATGATACCGGCGTGTTCCAGTATACTTGCACTTCCAGAGAAACAATGGACCTTGGTGGAATGCTGATGCAAAAGGGAATTGATTTTACTAAAATCGTAGATGAAACCTTTTATCAGAAAACATTTAATCAAAACAAGATTCTCGGCAAGGCACTTTTGAATTCAAAGTTGTATTTGGATGGACAGGTGAATCTTTCGGTTATCAGCCTCGAAGAAATGGCTCAATTTGATTGTGAGCCGAAGCACCTGGATGGAATTGTGCAGCAATTGCGCGTTACAAAAGGCGTAAGAGTGGCAGTGTTCCTCTATGAAAATGAGGATCATACATATAAAGTAAGCACTCGTGCAAATGATGATACCGATTTGGCTGCACTTGCTATGACATTTAACGGAGGCGGACATAAAAAAGCCGCAGGCTTTACGATTCAAGGTCCGCTTGAGGAAGCGATTCATTTGATTTTAGGTGAATTGGAGAAGAACTTTTAATTTATGGTAAATGGAATTATCAATGTTTATAAAGAAAAAGGTTTTACATCTTTTGATGTGGTAGCCAAAATGCGCGGTATCTTTCATCAGAAGAAAATCGGACATACAGGAACGCTTGATCCGGATGCGGAGGGCGTTCTTCCTGTTTGTTTGGGCAATGCCACTAAGGTATGCGATCTTCTGCTGGATAAGGATAAAGAGTATCGGACCGTCCTTTTGCTGGGATATCAGACGGATACACAGGATATGTCCGGAACGGTTCTAAAAGAAAGCTCTGATTTGCCGGATGAGGAAACGGTGCGTTCTGTGATCAAGGAATTCGTAGGCAAGCAAAGTCAGATTCCGCCCATGTATTCCGCATTAAAGGTCAATGGTCAAAAACTATGCGATCTTGCAAGACAAGGAATTACAGTGGAGCGTCAGCCAAGAGAAATAGAAGTTTTCTCCATCGAGATAGAGAAAATCGATCTCCCGCGAGTGACGATGCGCATACATTGTTCTAAAGGGACCTATATTCGTACCCTGTGCAATGATATCGGCGATAAGCTTGGCTGCGGGGGCGCAATGGAAAAGCTGATTCGTACACGTGTGAGCGAATTTAGGATAGAGGATGCGCATACGCTTAAAGAATTAGAAGAAGAATTTTCTGATACATGGCTGAAATCGACGGATTCGGTTTTTCTTTCCTATGATAAGCTTGTTGCTTTAGATCAATATGCAAAGGCAATTGATAATGGAAACAAACTGATGCCGGAGATGATGGAAGAGTTTTCTGCCCAAACCGCCGGAACCCGATTTAGAGTATATCGGGAGGATGGGCGGTTTGTCGGGCTCTATGAATATATAGAAAAAGAAGATACCCTAAAGCCTGTAAAATTATTTTTTGAATCATAGTATTTCATTTGAATCATAGGATTTCATTTGAAATATCAGGAAAAATTAAGATATGAAGTACTATAATCATTTTGAAGATTTAAAATTACATCATCCAACGGTTATCACCCTTGGAAAGTTTGACGGACTGCATGAAGGACATCGCGAATTGCTTGAAACCATGTTTCAAATCAAAGAAGAAAAGGGCTATCGCGCTTTGATTTTTACCTTCGATATGCAGCCTAAACAGTATATTTCAGGAGAAACAATTCCTGTCATTACAACAAATGCAGAGAAGAGAGCATTATTTTCTGAACTGGGAGTTGATTATTTTATAGAATGTCCTTTTTCGGATGAATTAATGCGGATGAGCCCGAGAGAATTCGTCACCTTTCTGGTGGAAGAATTACAGGTAAAATCCTTTGTCGTAGGATCTGATTTTTGCTTTGGATATCAAAGAGCCGGAAATTGTGATACCTTAAGGGACTTGTCAAAAGAGTTTGGATTTGATGTGTTCGTAAAAGATAAGATTTGCCATAAGAATCGGGAAATTTCCAGCACATATATCCGAGAGGAACTTTTGGCCGGAAATATGAAAACAGCGGAAAAACTACTGGGTTATCCATATTTTATCGAAAATCGCATCGTCCATGGAAATCATATCGGACGCAAAATGGGAATTCCGACTGTGAATATGGAAATTGATGCAGAAAAGGTCATTCCACCGAAGGGCGTTTATGTATCTCGTATCACAATATTGGACGAAGGCAAAGAATATATGGGCATCTCCAATATTGGTAATAAGCCCACAATCGGAGATGATTATCCGACAGGCGTAGAAAGTTTTCTGTTTGATTTTAACGGAGACTTGTATGGAAAAGTGTTGCGCGTTTCGTTTTTGTACTATGTCCGCCCGGAACGTAAATTTGAAAATTTAGATGCGTTGAAAGAACAAATCGATAAGGATATCGAATTTGCAAAAGAATATTACGAAAATGTTACAAAAATGTGTTGACAGTATTTCGTTTTATTGGTATACTCGCATAGAATTATTAAAAGTATAAGATTCCGGAGGTTGTTATGAATCATATCACCAAAAGAGAAAAAGGAATTGCCGGTATTTTGGCATTAACACTTGCTCTTTCCGTTGGCGTAAAAGTGAGTGCGGATCATACAGAACAGACAAATAATGTACAATCTGCAGAACAGGAGACAACAGAGGATGTCGCTTTAACTGCAGGTGCAATCTCAGAAATTCAGATGAGCCATGCAACAGGTCTTTGTGCAGGGGCTTTGACAGATATTTACGAATATTCTACAATCGCATCTGTTTCTGAAAATGAGAAAGATATTGTGGCTTCAAAATTATTATTGGATGAGGATTTTGAAGAAGGAACCATATATGGATACAAGAACCTTGGATTTTCCGAGGTGGAAGGAAATTTAAATGTGAGAGAAGAAGCTTCTACAAGTTCTTCTGTTGTAGGTAAATTAACAAATCATAATGCAGTTGAAATTATAAGCACTTCTAAAGATGGAAAGTGGTATGAAATCACTTCCGGAAATGTAGAAGGTTATGTCAGCACCGATTATATTTTGACCGGCGATGATGCGCTTGCTTTAGTAGATGATTTGATTGCGACTTATGCAACCGTAAATGTAAAAACTTTAAATGTGAGATCGGAAGCAAATACCGATTCTAATATCGTTACTAAGGTTAATGATGCAGAAGATTTATTGGTTACTTCGATTTCTGATGATTGGATTGAAGTTGCAATTGATGATTATACTGCATTTGTTGCTGCTGATTATGTGACTTTGTCAAACAAGTTCCCGACAGGAAAGACAATCAAAGAGTTACACTACGGAAGTGATGTCAGCGATACAAGAGTAGCACTCTGCGAATATGCACTTCAGTTTGTTGGAAATCCTTATGTATGGGGCGGCTCTAGTTTGACAAACGGAACTGACTGCTCAGGATTTACAATGCGTGTATTTGCGCAATTTGGAATTTCTTTACCGCATTATTCCGGTTCACAACCGTCTTACGGAACCAGAATCAATGCTGAAGATGCACAGCCGGGAGATTTGTTCTTCTACGGAAGTGGCCACATCAGCCATGTTGCAATTTACATCGGAAATGGTCAAATTGTTCATGCAGCAAGTTCGCGTGAAGGTATCAAAATCTCAAGCGCTTATTATCAGACTCCAATCTGTGTAGTAAGCTATTTCTAAAAATATGCATATCAAAGACTTTTAATGGTTTACTTTTGAAAGTCCTTATGATATATTATTTCAGTATGGTTTAGCCCATACTCGGTTTTAGGACACTCCGACCTAGTGCTGAGTATTAGCAACATCGGGCGAAAAAATATGAAAGGAGAAAAACTATGATTACAAAAGAGAAGAAGCAGGCTATTATTGCTGAATATGCAAGAACTGAAGGTGATACAGGTTCACCGGAAGTGCAGGTAGCAATCCTCTCAGCTCGTATTGCAGAGCTTACCGAGCATCTTAAGGAAAACCCAAAGGATCATCATTCCCGTCGTGGTATGTTAAAGTTAATCGGACAGAGACGTGGATTACTTGCATATCTTAAGGAAATCGATATTGAAAGATATCGTTCATTAATCGAGCGCTTAGGCCTCAGAAAGTAATTAAAATAAGCGGAGTCTATATCTTTATAGATTCCGCTTTTTTTAGTAAAATATTGTTGATGCAACGCAGAATATAAACCGAAGTTACTGAAATGCGAAAAATCTTTCCGGATGGAATTTGCTTTTTCTTGTTTCAGTAGTTTCGGTATTCTGTGAATCAACAGAAAGTAAGATGTACAAGAAAAGGAGAATAAACATGTACAAAACCTATTCAATGGAACTGGGTGGCAGAACCCTTACAGTTGATATCGGAAGAGTTGCCGCACAGGCAAACGGTGCCGTTTGGATTAAGTATGGCGATACAACCGTATTATCAACAGCAACAGCAGCAGACAAGCCAAGAGACGGAGTAGATTTCTTCCCATTGTCTGTAGAATTTGAAGAGAAAATGTATGCCGTAGGAAAAATTCCTGGAGGCTTCAACAAGCGTGAAGGTAAGGCATCCGAGAATGCAATTCTTACTGACCGTGTAATTGACCGTCCTATGAGACCTTTGTTCCCAAAGGATATGAGAAATGATGTAACATTAAACAACCTTGTAATGTCAGTAGACCCTGAGTGCCGTCCTGAACTCGTAGCGATGATTGGTACAGCACTTGCAGTACATATCTCTGACATTCCGTTTGACGGACCATGTGCAATGACACAGATGGGTCTTGTAGACGGAGAATTTATTGTGAACCCTTCTCAGAAGGAATGGAACGAAGGAGATCTTCAGTTGACCGTTGCTTCTACAAAGGAAAAGGTAATCATGATTGAAGCCGGTGCAAATATTGTTCCGGAAGACAAGATGATTGAAGCAATCTACAAGTGTCATGATATCAACCAGACCATCATTGCATTCATGGAGAAGATTCGTGCAGAAGTCGGCAAGGAGAAGTTTGAATATACAAGCTGTGCCGTTCCTGAAGAATTATTTAATGCAATTAAAGAAATCGTACCTCCTGCTGAAATGGAAGAAGCTGTATTTACAGATGAGAAGCAGAAGCGTGAAGCAAATATCAAGGCTATCACAGAGAGATTGGAAGAGGCATTTGCCGATAATGAAGAATATCTTGCTGTTTTAGGTGAGGCAATTTATCAGTATCAGAAGAAGACCGTTCGTAAGATGATTTTAAAGGATCATAAGCGTCCGGATGGTCGTGCATTAAATCAGATTCGTCCTTTGGCTGCAGAGGTTGATTTAATTCCACGTGTTCACGGATCAGCAATGTTTACCCGTGGACAGACACAGATTTGCGATGTCGTAACACTTGCTCCATTATCAGAGATTCAGAAAATCGATGGCTTGGATGCAACTGTAACTTCAAAGAGATATATGCACCACTACAACTTCCCTGCATATTCTGTAGGTGAGACAAAGGTTTCCCGTGGTCCTGGACGTCGTGAAATCGGTCATGGTGCTTTGGCAGAGAAGGCTCTTGTACCGGTACTTCCTTCAACAGAGGAATTCCCATATGCAATTCGTGCCGTATCTGAAACCTTCGAATCAAACGGATCAACCTCTATGGCTTCTACATGTGCATCATGTATGTCACTTATGGCTGCAGGTGTTCCGATTAAGTCTATGGTTGCAGGTATTTCCTGCGGTCTTGTTACCGGAGACACAGATGATGATTTCGTAGTATTGACAGATATTCAGGGACTTGAAGACTTCTTTGGAGATATGGACTTTAAGGTAACTGGAACTCATGAAGGTATTACAGCAATCCAGATGGATATTAAGATTCATGGATTGACTCGTCCAATCGTAGAAGAAGCAATTGCTCGTACACGTGAAGCACGTCTTTACATCATGGACGAAGTTATGAGCAAGGCAATCGCAGAACCACGCGAGAGTGTAAATGAGTGGGCTCCAAAAATTGAACAGATTACAATTGATCCTGCTAAGATTGGTGATGTTGTAGGACAGAAGGGTAAGACAATCAATGAAATCATTGCCAGAACCGGTGTTAAGATTGATATTACCGATGATGGTGCAGTATCTGTATGCGGAACAGACAGAGCGATGATTGATGCTGCAATCAAGATGATTGAGATTATTACAACTGATTTCGAGGAAGGACAGATCTTCGAGGGAACGGTAGTAAGCATCAAGGAGTTCGGTGCATTCATCGAATTTGCTCCTGGCAAAGAAGGTCTTGTACATATTTCTAAGATCGCGAAGGAACGTATCAATCGCGTAGAAGATGTATTAACTCTTGGAGATAAAGTTAAGGTTGTATGCCTTGGCAAAGACAAGATGGGACGTATCAGCTTCTCTATGAAAGATGTTCAATAAAGCTTAGGACTAAAAAGCTCTGCATTTGCAGAGCTTTTTTATACTCGGTTCACTTGAAAAAAATCACTATCCATAGTATAATGCTTACGTTGGTTAACACTATATCTTGTATATGGAGTTGAAATTTATGGATTTGAATCTTAAATTGGAGACTTTTGAAGGCCCTTTGGACTTGCTTCTCCACTTGATTGAAAAAAATAAAATGAGCATCTTTGATATTCAGATTGTTGAAATCACAGATCAGTATATGGAATATGTTGACGAAATGAAGCGCCGCGATTTGGGAATCTTAAGCGAGTTCCTTGTAATGGCTGCAACTCTTTTGGCGATTAAATCAAAAATGCTTTTACCGGCTGCTCCGGTAGAAGAAGGCGAAGAAGAAGTGGATCCGCGTGCGGAATTGGTTCAGCAGTTGCTTGAGTATAAGATGTATAAATGTATGGCTTATGAATTAAAAGATCGCCAATTAGATGCAGAACTTGTAATGTACAAAGAGCCGACCATTCCGGACGAAGTATTGGCTTACGAAGAACCGGTGGATTTGGAAGCTTTGGTTAGTGATATCACATTATCCAGATTGAATTCCATTTTCCAGGACATTATGAAAAAGCAAGTCGATAAGATTGACCCGATTCGTTCAAAATTTGGGAAAATCGAAAAAGAAGAAGTTTCATTGGAAGACAAAATGGCATTTCTGGAATCCTATGCCAAAGAACATAAACATTTCTCTTTCAGAAGTTTATTGGAAGCACAGAGTACAAAGACGGAAGTTATTGTGACATTCCTAGCAATTCTGGAATTGATGAAGATGGGAACCATTGTGATTTCTCAAGAAAAGATATTTGATGATATTGAGATAGATTCACAAATTGCAGCATAGTTGGTTCATGAAAAACAAAAGACGGAATAATATCAATCATTATGGAAGAAAAGAATTATAAATCGATTATCGAGGCAATCCTTTTTACCATGGGGGATTCGGTAGAACTCGATAAAATTGCCGGCGCAATAGAACTGGATAAAGCAGAAACCAAGCGTTTGCTTGATGAAATGAAGGCAGAGATGGATGCTTCTGAACGGGGAATCACCATTACAGAATTAAATGGTGCCTATCAGATGTGTACCAAGCCTGAAATGTATGAATACTTAATTAAAATTGCAAAGCAGCCGACTCGTAGAGCACTCACGGATGTTTTGCTAGAGACTTTATCCATCATCGCATATAAGCAGCCTGTTACAAAATCAGAAATTGAAAAAATCCGTGGAGTTTCCTGTGATCATGCGGTCAACAAATTGGTAGAATACAATTTGGTATGTGAACTTGGACGTTTGGACGCACCTGGTCGCCCGTTATTATTTGGAACGACAGAAGAATTTTTAAGAAGTTTTGGAGTGCATTCCATTGACGAACTTCCTGTTCTTTCCGCAGTACAAATTGAAGAATTTAAGGCAGAAGCCGAGGCTGAGATGAAAGTACAATTGGATATTTAAATAGGGCGCCCTAATGGCGCTTTATTTTTTTGGCTTTGAATTCATTAATCATGTGAAATAATTAACGAAAAAGATTGAATTCCGTTTACAATTCGGCTATTATATACACTAGGTAAAAATTTGTTTTTTATTAATTTTTATATATGGAGGAAAGCTTATGAGCTCAAATGAAAGCAGCTTGGCAATGCAGCGAATTGCCAGGTTCGTGGACGAGAACAGTTTTATGGAAATTGGTTCTCAGGTAACCGCTCGAAACACAGACTTTAATCTTTCAGCTTCAAAGTCTGCATCAGATGGAGTTATCACCGGTTATGGATTGGTGGACTCAAATTTGGTATTTATCTATAGTCAGGATGCAAGCGTTCTGAATGGTACCATTGGAGAAATGCATGCGAAGAAGATTGCCAATATTTATGATATGGCAATGAAGATGGGAGCTCCTGTAGTTGGATTTATTGATTGCGGAGGTGTACGTCTTCAAGAGTCAATCGATGCATTGGATGGATTTGGCCTGATTTATGCAAAGCAGGTTGAAGCAAGTGGAGTGATTCCACAGATTTCCGTTGTATTTGGCAACTGTGGAGGTGGACTTTCTGTAGTTCCGGCGCTTTCTGATTTTTCATTTATTGAAACAGAAAAGGGAAGAATGTTTGTAAATTCACCGGATGCAATTCAGGGAAATCGTGTTGAGAAATGCGATACGGCAGATGCTACATTCCAGTCAGAGGAAAACGGTTGTGTCGATTTCGCAGGAAGCGAAGAAGAAATTTTTGATCGCATCCGTACACTTGTGGAAATTCTTCCACAAAACAATGAGGGTGATGTTTATACAACAGATTGTCAGGATGATTTAAACAGAGCTTGTGAATCTATGGATACCATGGCTCAGGACCCGAGATATCTTTTGGCTGAACTTTCAGATGATCATCTTTTTGTTGAGACAAAGGCTGCCTTTGCAAAGAATATGGTTACAGGTTTTGTTCAATTAAACGGAATGACTATTGGTGCAGTTGCAAACTGCGCAAAGACATATGATGAAGAAGGTAACGAGGCTGAATCATTTGGAAAGGTATTAACACCTAGAGGATGCAAGAAGGCTGCAGAATTTATTTCATTCTGTGACGCTTTTGATATTCCTGTTCTTTCTATTACGAATGTGACAGGATTTTCTACTACAATGTGTGCAGAAAAGAATCTTGCAAAGGCAATGGCTTCTTTGACAGCTGCATTTGCAAATGCTGATGTTCCAAAAGTAAACTTGATTACAGAGGAAGCTTATGGTTCTGCTTATGTTGTAATGAATTCTAAGTCAGTAGGCGCAGATCTTGTTTATGCATGGAATGGCGCTAAAGTTGGCATGATGGATTCAGAAATGGCAGCTAAGATTATGTATCCGGACGCAAATGCGGACGAACTTAAAGAAAAGAGAAATGAATATGAGGCACTTTGTGCAAATGCTTCAGCAGCTGCATCAAGAGGCTATGTAGACTTTATGCTCGAGCCTGCTGATACCAGAAAATATCTTGTGGCAGCTTTCGAATTGCTTTACAGCAAGTGCGTAAATCCAATCGACAAAAAGCATACTACAAAATAGAAAGGCGGCAGTTTCTTATGAAGAAAAAATTGGCATTATTGCTTGGCTCGCTGATGCTTGCCATTTCATTGACTGCCTGCGGAACCGACCCGAAAGATGTTGATTATAACGGCAAGACTTATGATGAGTTAGAAACCGAGGTAACAACATATGTGAATGCGGTTAGCACTCTTTATTCCGGTATTTCTTCAATGATTGAAGAACAAGAAATGGCTGATTTCGATTATTCTCAATTGACCAGTGATGAGATTGTGGAATCTTATTCACAGTATGGAATTACAAAAGAGCAGCTGGCAGCTGTTGAGACCTGGGCCGAAGTCGCAGAGCAATACGGAGATTATAAAGAATCACTTGCTGATTCTTTTACAATCACAAAATCAGGAAATACAACTACTTCAGATATTACTTTGATTTTTATGAACGAAAATGAAAAGGAAAAGAAAGTAACCTTTGAAATCGTTTATGAGTCATGGAATATGGAAATCAGCGGTATTACAATCGAACCTGTAAAATCTTTAGGAGAAAAGATGTCAAATGCCGGTTTGAATACCTTGATTTCGATGGTAATCGTATTCCTTGTATTGATTTTAATTAGTTTGATTATTTATGCCTTCAATATCTTCCCTTATATCGAAAAGAGAAAGAAGGAAAAGGCACAGCAGAAGGTTTCGGTTGAAGATGCCGGAGCAGTTGCAACATCTGTAGATGATTCAGTGGTTGAAACAGATGATTATGAGCTTGTTGCGGTTATCGCAGCAGCAATTGCAGCATCCGAAGGATGCAGCACTTCGGACTTTGTAGTTCGATCAATTAACAGAAGATAATTGGAGGATATTGAACATGAAAAATTACACAATTACCGTAAACGGAAATGTATATGATGTAACAGTAGAAGAAAACGGAAGCACTTCTTCCGCTTCAGCACCTCGTCGTGTTGCAACTCCTGCAGCAGCACCTAAGGCTGCACCTAAGGCAGCTGCAGCTGGTGGAGCAGGATCAGTAAAGATTGAAGCCGGTGCTGCCGGAAAGGTATTTAAGCTTGAAAAGAGCGTTGGAGATGCAGTTAGCAAGGGTGATACCGTATTGGTTCTTGAGATTATGAAGATGGAAACCCCTGTTGTAGCACCTCAGGATGGTACCGTTGCAAGCATCAATGTATCAGTTGGAGATTCTGTAGAGTCAGGAGCTTTACTTGCTACATTAGATTAATATTTCTTAGGAGGGAAAGATTGTGAGTTACATTACAGAAACCTTAACAAACCTCCTGGATCAAACAGCATTTAAGAATCTTACCTGGCAGAATTATCTGATGATTTTGATTGCATTATTCTTCTTATTTCTTGCAATCAAAAAAGGGTTTGAGCCTTTACTGCTTGTTCCAATCGCTTTTGGTATGCTTTTGGTAAATATTTATCCGGATATTATTATTTCTCCGGAGCAAAGCTCTAATGGCGTTGGCGGTTTACTTTATTATTTCTATACCTTGGACGAATGGTCTATTTTACCATCCCTTATTTTCCTAGGTGTAGGTGCGATGACAGACTTTGGTCCGCTCATTGCTAATCCAGTTTGCTTTTTAATGGGTGCGGCTGCACAGTTTGGTATTTTCAGTGCCTACTTCCTTGCAATCCTTTTGGGATTCAACGACAAGGCAGCAGCTGCTGTTTCAATCATCGGTGGTGCAGATGGACCTACATCCATCTTCCTTGCCGGAAAACTTGGTCAGACAGGATTGATGGGACCGATTGCGGTGGCAGCATATTCTTATATGGCTTTGGTTCCGATTATTCAGCCACCAATTATGAAAGCACTTACAACTAAGAAGGAACGCCAGATTAAAATGGCAAACCTTCGCCCGGTTTCAAAGATAGAGAAGATTCTGTTCCCAATCGTTGTTACGGTTGTGGTATGTTTGATTCTTCCTACTACAGCACCGCTTGTTGGTATGTTGATGCTTGGTAACCTGTTCCGTGAATCCGGTGTAGTTCGTCAGCTTCAGGAAACAGCCAGCAATGCGCTTATGTACATTGTTGTTATTTTGCTGGGAACCTCTGTTGGTGCAACCACCAGCGCAGAAAGTTTCTTGAACATTAGTACATTAAAAATCGTAGCATTAGGTCTTGTGGCATTCATGGTAGGTACAGCAGCAGGAGTTTTATTTGGAAAAATATTATGCGCAGTTACACATGGAAAGATCAATCCGTTGATTGGTTCTGCAGGTGTATCAGCTGTCCCGATGGCTGCACGTGTATCTCAGAAGGTTGGTGCGGAAGAAGATCCTACAAACTTCCTTTTGATGCATGCAATGGGACCAAACGTTGCCGGTGTTATCGGTACTGCAGTAGCTGCCGGTTGCTTTATGGCAATCTTTGGTATCTAAAAGCTGCGCAAATATTCGTTTCACAAGATTACAGTAAGGAGAAATATAAATGGGCGTAAAAATTACAGAAACCATTTTACGTGATGCGCATCAATCACTGATTGCGACACGTATGAGCACCGAACAGATGCTTCCGATTATTGATAAAATGGACCAGGTTGGCTATCATGCAGTAGAGTGCTGGGGTGGTGCAACCTTCGATGCCTGCCTTCGTTTCCTGAAAGAGGATCCGTGGGAGAGACTTCGTAAATTAAGAGATGGATTTAAGAATACAAAGCTCCAGATGCTTTTCCGTGGACAGAACATCTTAGGATACAGCCAGTATCCGGATGATGTAGTAGAGTACTTTGTACAGAAGTCCATCGCAAACGGAATCGATATCATTCGTATTTTTGACTGTTTAAATGATGTTCGTAACCTTCAGACTGCTGTCAATGCAACCAAGAAGGAAGGCGGACATGCACAGGTTGCATTATCTTATACATTAGGTGATGCATATACAATGGATTATTGGATGGAGACTGCAAAGAAAATCGAGGATATGGGTGCTGATTCTATCTGTATCAAAGATATGGCAGGTCTTTTGATTCCTAAAAAGGCAACTGAACTTGTGACTGCACTTAAGTCTGCAACCACACTTCCAATCGATCTTCATACACATTATACTTCCGGAGTGGCTTCTATGACCTACTTAAAGGCTGTAGAGGCAGGATGCGATATCATTGATACCGCAATGTCTCCGCTTGCACTTGGTACTTCTCAGCCTGCAACCGAAGTTATGGTAAAGGCATTCCAGGATACTGAGTATGATACAGGTCTGGATTTGAATAAGTTAATTGAGATTGCAAACTATTTTGCACCGATTCGTGAAGAAGCTTTAAAGAGCGGACTGTTAAATCCAAAGGTATTGGGTGTCAATATCCAGACATTAAAATATCAGGTGCCTGGCGGTATGCTTTCAAACCTTGTTTCTCAGTTAAAGGAGCAGGGTGCAGAAGATAAGTATGAAGAAGTATTAAATGAGGTTCCAAGAGTGCGTAAAGATCTTGGTGAACCACCTCTTGTAACCCCTTCTTCTCAGATCGTTGGTACACAGGCTGTATTTAATGTATTGACAGGCGAGCGCTATAAGGTAGCAACCGCTCAGACTAAGGATATTTTACTTGGAAAGTACGGACAGACTGTAAAGCCTTTCAATCCGGAAGTAGTAGAAAAGGTATTGGGCGAAGATGCAAAGAATGCTATCACCTGCCGTCCGGCAGATCTTCTTGAGCCGGGACTTGCTAAGTTCGAAGAAGAAATGAAGCAGTATAAGCAGCAGGACGAAGATGTATTAAGCTATGCATTATTCCCTCAGGTTGCAACAGAATTCTTTAAGTATCGTGAAGCACAGCAGACCGGTGTGGATGCAAAGGTTGCTGATTCAGAGAACAAAGCATATCCTGTATAAAAAAGAAATTTAAACCTTTTACAGGCGCACACCAAATGGTTGTGCGCCTGTTTTTGTTAAGAAATAGACAGATTTCGGATTGTATGGTAAAATAACGTGTCTGCAAAAAGGAGATGCAGATTTCGAAAAGTTTAGAAACTTTAGCGCCATGCACCGCAAAGACGGTTAACGAGGTGGTGGGTGATCGAAAATTCGGCGGATGCCCATCCGTAGATACAGCTGCGCATTGAGGAAGAAAAAGCATGAAGTAATTCATGTGTACAAAGGTCCTCAAACTGTATGTACAAATGAAAGACATTAATAGAATAAAGGAGCATTATTATGTGTGGAATTATTGGATTCACGGGTGGCCGTGAAGCACAAAGTATTTTATTAGATGGACTTTCCAGCCTCGAATACCGTGGATACGACAGTGCAGGTATCTCTTATTTTGGTGCAGACGGAAAGATTCATATCAGAAAAACCATTGGAAAGGTCAAGGATCTTCGTGCAATTTGTGATGATGAGAATAGCGCAACCTGTGGAATCGGTCATACCAGATGGGCAACACATGGTGGAGTTACGACTACAAATGCACACCCTCACAGAGTTGGAAGAGTATCTTTGATTCACAATGGTATCATTGAAAATTACCATGAACTTGTAAAAGAATATCATTTGGAATCAGATTTAAAATCTGATACGGATACAGAAGTTGCAGCTGCACTTTTGAATCATTTTTATGAAGGAGATCCAAAGGAAGCGATTCGCAAAACGGTAGCCCTTGTAAAAGGTACTTACGGATTTTGCATCATGTTTCAGGATTTCCCGAATACTATTTTCTCTATTAGAAGTGTGAGCCCGCTTGTTGCAACTCATTGTGAAGCCGGATCATTTATTGCATCAGATTTGACTGCTTTCATTGAGTTCTCAAAAGAATATTTTATTGTTCCGGAAGGCCATATTTTAACATTGACTGCAGATGCGATTGAAGTGGAGACTTTAGAAGGTGTTTCTGTAAATCCGGAATATATGACAGTTGATTGGGATGTGACTGCAGCACAAAAAGATGGATATCCTCATTATATGATTAAGGAAATCCATGAACAGCCTCAAGCAATTCTTCGTACTATCACACCGCGTATTAAGAATGGATTGCCATTCTTTGAGGATGATCAGATTCCGGATTCATTCTTTGAAGGAGTTACGGATATCACCATCATCGCCTGCGGTACTGCAATGTATGCAGGTATGGTTGGCAAAACCATGATTCAGAATCGTTTGCAGATTCCTGTTACAGTTACCATAGCCTCTGAATTCCGTTATGAAATGCCTATTTTATCTAAGAATTCAATGGTGATTGCGGTATCTCAGTCCGGAGAGACCATTGATACTTTAGAGGCACTTCGTTTGGCCTCTAAATATACAGACAGAACCATTTCTCTTGTTAATGTAAAGGGATCTTCAATCGCAAGAGAAAGCCATTATGTGCTTTATACACATGCCGGACCGGAAATCGCTGTAGCAAGTACAAAGGCGTATACTGTACAATGTGCGACAATGTATCTTTTGGCTTGCAAATTGGGTCTTTCTCTTGGCAAAATGTCTGAAGAGGATGCAAAAGAATTTATAAAGACATTGGAAAGCGTTCCGGATTATATTGAAGCAGTCATCGCAAAGGCTTCAGATGTGGAGCAATTAACCCGCCAGATGATTAATTCTGAGCATACCTTCTTTATTGGAAGAGGTTTAGATTATACTTTAACAATGGAAGGTGCTTTGAAATTAAAAGAAATCTCTTATATTCATGCCGAAAGTTATGCTGCAGGTGAATTAAAACATGGTACGATTGCTTTGATCGCAGAAGGTGTTCCTGTGATTGCGGTTGCAACCCAAAAACATGTATATAGCAAGACAATTTCAAATATTCGCGAGGTAAAAGCGCGTGGAGCTTATGTGATTCTGTTAAGTATGGATGAGAATATTACAGACGATTCCATCTGCGATGTTCATATTTCATTGCCACAGGTTCCTGATGAATTCGCAATATTTGAAGCGGTTGTTATTTTACAATTGATTGCATATTATACTTCAGTTGGAAAAGGTTTGAATCCGGACCAGCCGCGTAATCTGGCAAAGTCAGTTACAGTTGAATAATTGATGCGTTAAGGTACCGAATTAAATTTGTTCAAAAAAATTGATGAAATCGTCAAAGAAATTTATCAAAAGTGTTGACTTATTTTGTTATGAGTGTTAGCATAACCCTAATGAAAGTTAGGAGGAGTCGACATGAGAAACGCAGACAAGTATATCAGACAATATTTTCTCCCGGAAATCTATGAAACGGATTGGGTGAAAAAGGATCATATAGAGAACCCGCCAATCTGGTGTTCTGTAGATTTACGCGATGGAAATCAGGCATTGATTGAACCAATGAGCTTGGATGAAAAGCTTGAATTTTTCCAGATGCTTGTGGATATCGGTTTTAAAGAAATCGAAGTTGGATTTCCTGCTGCATCAGAAACAGAATTTATTTTTATGCGGACTTTGATTGAACGGGATATGATTCCTGATGATGTAACTGTTCAGGTATTGACACAGGCCCGTGAGCATATTATTCGCAAAACATTTGATGCGGTAAAGGGCGCACCTCATGCGGTTGTGCATTTGTACAATTCTACATCTGTTGCACAGCGCGAGCAGGTGTTTAAGAAAGATAAAGAACAGATTAAGCAGCTTGCGATTGACGGAGCAAAGCTTCTTAAAAAGCTTGCGGATGAAACAGAAGGCGATTTCTCATTTGAGTATTCTCCGGAAAGCTTCCATGGAACGGAAGTTGAGTATGCAGTTGAGGTTTGTAATGCAGTACTTGATGTATGGCAGCCGTCAAAGAACAAATCCATCATCAATATTCCTGCAACTGTGGAAACAGCAATGCCTCATGTGTTTGCAACACAGATTGAATATGTAAGCAAGCATTTGAAATATCGAGACAATGTTGTCTTATCACTTCATCCTCATAATGATAGAGGAACCGGCGTTGCAGATGCGGAACTTGGTATTTTAGCAGGTGCGGATCGTATCGAGGGTACTTTGTTTGGAAATGGTGAGAGAACAGGTAATGTGGATATCATCTCTGTTGCAATGAATATGTATTCTCATGGTTTGGATCCGAAACTGGATTTTCATAATATGCCGCAAATTCGTGAAGTCTATGAACGTCTGACTCGTATGCATGTTCATGAGAGACAGCCATATGCCGGTGATTTGGTATTTTCAGCTTTCTCAGGTTCTCATCAGGATGCCATTGCAAAGGGTATGGCATGGAGAGAAGAAAAGCAGTTAAAGGAGTGGACAGTTCCATATCTTCCGATTGACCCGATTGATGTGGGCAGAACTTATGATGCTGATGTTATTCGAATCAACAGTCAATCCGGTAAGGGGGGAGTTGCCTACATCTTGAAGAACAATTTCTCTATTTCGATACCGGATGCGATGCGAGAAGAAGTTGGTTATGCTGTGAAACAGGTTTCGGATGAAAACCATAAGGAACTTTCACCGCAGTGGGTTTACAATATTTTCGAAGAAAATTATATTACCAGAAATCCATATTTCAATATCACAGAAGCGCATTTTAAGCAGAATGATGGAATTATGGCGGAGACAACCATTAGCTACCGCGATAAGGTTTCTGTTGTAAATGCAAACGGAAATGGACGTTTGGATGCGGTCAGCAATACCTTAAAGCAGTTCTTCGATGTCAGCTATGAGCTTTCTACTTATGAAGAGCATGCGCTTTCTCATGGTTCATCATCTAAGGCGATTGCGTATGTTGGAATTACCTGCAATGGAAAGAATTATTGGGGTGTTGGTCTGGATGAGGATATCATCAAGGCGTCAATCAGCGCGCTTGTGGTTGCAGTGAATAAACTTCCTCAAATTGAAGAGAAGGAAGAAGGCCAGGATGAACGCTTGACTGCGATGTTGAATTACATCCAAAATAATTTCCGTGATGTGACTTTGGAAAGTATGGCTTCACAATTTAAACTTTCTGAACCATACATTTCAAAGTATATTAAAGATAAATCCGGTAAGACATTCGGAGAACATGTGGCGCATATTCGTTTGAAGAAGGCGAAGAGTATGTTGAAGAATGGAAATATGTCAGTGGAGTCGATTGCAAATGCGGTTGGATATCCAACTGTAGAGCATTTTAATCGAACATTCAAAAAAGCTTTTGATAAGACACCATCTCAGTATCGGAATGAAAAAAACGAAGGTTAAATTTCTCTAAAATTTTATTAAAAGAATCGCAAGGGCTGTCGAAAAGACAGCCCTTGTTGTATGATAAAAGAAGTCGGGGCATGCTTGAAAGGAAGAAGCGATGAGTTATATTGAATTTACGAATGTGACGAAGATTTATGGTCACGAAAAAGAGAATAAGGTCATTGCACTAAAAGATGCGACGTTTCAAATTGAAAAGGGTGAGTTTTGTGTAATTGTCGGCGAATCAGGTGCCGGAAAAACCACACTTTTGAACATTCTCGGAGGAATGGACCGCTTGTCAGATGGAAAAGCTGTTACAGATTCTGCGATTATCAGCCAAATGAATCAGCGCCAGCTCGAAGATTATCGCAGAAATGATATCGGATTTGTGTTTCAGTTTTATAATTTGATTCCGAATCTGACTGCGCTGGAAAATGTGGAAATTGCTTCGCAGTTATGCAAGGATGCGCTCCCGGCAGAGAAGGTGCTAAAGGCTGTGGGACTCGGTCATCGACTGAATAATTTCCCGGCTCAGCTTTCCGGAGGGGAACAGCAGCGTGTTTCCATCGCAAGAGCACTGGCAAAGAAACCGAAATTGTTGCTTTGCGACGAGCCAACGGGAGCTTTGGATTATGAGACCGGAAAAGAGGTGTTAAAACTGCTGCAGGATTTCTGCAGAAATGATGGGATGACAGTTGTGGTCATCACACATAACAGTGCCCTTTCCGCGATGGCAGATCGTGTTATTCGTGTTAAGAGCGGTAAAATTCATTCCTGTACTTTAAATGATCATGTGATTCCGGTAGAAGAGATAGAGTGGTAGTTGATGAAGATAACAAAAGCATTTCGTAAAAATATCACACGCACCATCACCGGTTCATTTGGGCGTTACATGGCAATCCTTTTGATTGTGATGCTGGGCGTGGGATTTTTATCCGGTTTGGTGCTGACCAATCCGGTGATGATGAAAGTGGAAGAAAACTTTATAAATCAAACCAATTTCTACGATTTGAGATTGCTTTCTACCATCGGATTTGATGAGGATGATGTAAAGGCAGTTTCTGCAGTAGATGGAGTGGAAACAGTAGAAAGTTCTGTGACGGCAGATGTGCTTGTCAATCGCTTAGAGGATTCAATCGCGATGCGTGCGCATATGCTTTTGGACCATATCAATACGGTGGAACTTGCGGATGGAAGAATGCCGGAGAAAGGATCGGAATGTCTGATTGACGCCACAAATATGAGTGGATATCAGATTGGAGATACCATTGTTTTGGCAGATGATAATCAGGAAGATACCCTCTCCTTGTTTGCGTTTCGGGAATATACGATTGTAGGAAGCTGCTATTCTTCCTTGTATATGAGTATGGAAGCAGGAAATACAGATATCGGAGATGGAACGCTATCCGGATATTTGTTTATTCCGCGAAGTGGTTTTGATTCGGAATACGATACAGAAATTTATCTCACCATCTCAAAGCAATATGAATTATATTCCGATGAATATGAGGATGCCATTACAGAATTGTCCGATTTGGCAGAGAATGCGGCGCTTGTTTCTACAGATTCCAGATTCCAAAAATTGTACAACGATGGAAAAGAATCATTGATTGAGGCCCAGGAGACCTTGGATCGGGAATCGGCGGATGCAAAGCAAAAACTAGATGATGCGAAGCGCAAATTGGATGATGCAAAGGCAACATTGGACGATGCAAACATACAAATTGCCGAAGGCGAGAAACAACTTGCTGATTCCAAAGAAGTCTTAGAGCAATCAAAGCAATCATTGGACCAGGCTGCTGCAAAGATGGATGAAGATGCGAATTCCTGGGAACAGGCGCTGGAGACTGCCAGAACTTCTTTAAAAAATGCAACAAAAGAATTTAAAGCGCAGACAAAAGCGGCACAGGAAGAATTGGATGAAGCCTACTCAAATTTGCAGCAAAGCAAGAGTCAATTGGATCAGTTAAAGGCGTTAATAGATAGTGGATATGCAACAGAAGAGCAGATTCAAACCTACGAAGCCGGAATGGTGCAATATCAGAAAGGCCTGAAAAGTTATGAGACAAATCTTGCTTCATTAAATGCTACGATAACAGCAACACAAAAACAGTTAGATAAAACCAAAAGCGAATTAGATACGTTCGAAAGCGGAATCAAAGAGTATTATGAAGGACTTGATGCCTATGAATCCGGTCTTAAAGACTTGAAGGCATCCCAAATTGAATACGAAGATGGACTTGCAAAGTATGAAGCTGGAATGGCTGAATATGAGGATGGACTTGCGGATTACAAAAAAGATATTGAGGATGCGCAGGCAGAAATTGATGAAGGATGGGAAGAACTCGAAGAGTTAGAGGAACCATCTGTATTTGTGATGGACCGAAATTACAACACCGGATACTCGACCTATCAAAATGATGCTTCCATTGTCAACAAAATTGCCACAGTACTTCCAATCTTTTTCTTTTTGATTGCTGCTTTGGTATGTTCAACCACCATGACACGAATGATTGACGATGATCGAACGGACATTGGTACGTTGCGCGCACTTGGCTATCAGAAGGGTGCAATTTATTTTAAGTATATTTGCTATTCCGGAAGTGCAGCAATCATCGGTTGTATCATAGGATATCTGGGTCTGGGATATTTATTCCCGCAAGTTATCTGGATTGCATACAAAATGCTTTACAAGATTCCGGGAACTGCAGTGATCTATTCTGCGTGGCTGTTTGCATTATGTTTGATATTGTCACTGCTTTGTTCTGTAGGAGTGACGATTTTAAACCTGCGACACGTGCTAAAGGAAATGCCGGCGGAATTGATTCGACCGGTGGCACCGCCTGCCGGAAAGAGAATTCTTCTGGAATATATAGGATTTATCTGGAAGCGATTAAAGTTTCTTCATAAGGTGACCTTGCGCAATATCTTTCGATTTAAGAAGCGTATGATCATGATGATCCTGGGCATCGCCGGCTGTACAGGTTTGATTGTGACCGGTTTTGGAATTCATGATTCTGTATCTGATATTTGTGATTATCAATATGATGATATCATGCAATATGATCTTTCTGTTCAAACTTCAGATGAGGTGGATGCAAAATTGCTGGATAAAATCGAAAGTGCCTGTGGGGATTCTTTTTCACAAATGGTTTCTGCGGTGCAAAAATCGGTTGATATCACAGGAGAAGATGCCACCAAGTCGGTTTATGTAATTGCCTCCGATGATACAAAACTAAAGGATTTTATCAGTTTAAGCAGAAATGGGAAACAGGTTTCAATTCCAACAGAGGAGAATACGGCGATTATCACAGAAAAAATGTGCAAGCTTGCCGGAATTAAAATCGGAGATGAGGTTTCTGTTTCCGTTTCCGATACAGAGCGGGTTAAAGTGAAAATCGTAGGCGTGGTAGATAATTATGTTTACAATTATCTCTATATGACAGCCGACAACTATGAGAAAGTATTTGGCGCCTATGAGCCACAGATGGTTTATATCAAATTAGATGAAACAAAAGAGGATGCACAAATCGGCGCTTCGATTTCGAAATTGCACGGAGTGGCTTCTGTAACTGTCATCGAGACCTTTAGAGCAATGATTGCAAAGATGATGAAAAGTTTAAATTATGTGGTAGCACTTGTCATCATCAGCGCGGCAGCATTGGCCTTTGTGGTTTTATTTAATCTTGGCAATATAAACATTTCTGAGAGGCAGCGTGAGATTGCAACGATTAAAGTGCTGGGATTCCATCAAAACGAAACCGGTGCTTATGTTTTTCGCGAGAATTTAATCTTGTCGTTGATTGGAATTGTGTTTGGATTGCCTTTGGGTGTGGTATTCCACCGGTTTGTAATGGCTCAGATTCAGGTTGAAATGGTTAGTTTTAAGTATGTCATTAAACCGGTTAGCTATTTGATTGCGGTGATATTGGTGTTGATTTTTACGATTGTGACAGACTTGATTTTGCGGAGAAAGATTAAAGCAATCGATATGGCAGAGTCTCTTAAGTCTGTGGAATAAATCATGATAAAATGCATGAATTGTATTTTTGTGTATTTATTTGGCGATTTATTTGCATTTATGCATATTTACGAGTAAAATAAATAAGTTAGTTAAAGTATAAATAATCCTGATATGAAGGAGGAAGATAAAATGACAAAGATTGATATTATTTCAGGTTTCCTTGGAGCCGGAAAGACCACTTTTATTAAGAAGATGATTGAAGAAGGATACAAGGGCGAGCAGATTGTATTGATTGAGAACGAATTCGGTGAAGTCGGCATCGACGGAGGATTCTTAAAGGATGCAGGAATTCAGATTACAGAAATGAATTCAGGTTGCATTTGCTGCACATTGGTTGGCGATTTCGCAACTAATTTACGCGAGGTAATTACAAAATATCACCCGGATCGTATCCTGATTGAGCCATCGGGAGTCGGCAAGCTTTCTGATGTTATGACAAGTGTAATCAATATCGAAAAGGAATTAGATGTAAAATTAAATGCACTTGTAACCATTGTGAATGCATTAAAAGCAAGAAAGCAGATGAAGGCATTTGGTGAATTCTTTAATAACCAGATTGAATATGCTTCAACGGTTGTATTAAGCAGAAGCCAGAATGCAACTTCTGAACAGCTTGAATTTTGTACAAAAGAAATTCAAAACTTAAATCCAAAGGCTGCTGTAATCACAACAGATTGGAACAGCATAAACGGCGAGCAGATTTTAAAAGTAATCGAAGGAAGAGACAATTTAGAATTAAAGACACTTGCGGAAGCAGCTCATGCGAAGGAAGAGGCAGAGCATGAACATGAGCATCATCATGATCACGAGCATGATCACGAGCATGATCACGATCACGAGCATCATCATGACCACGACCATGATCACGACCACGAGCATGAACATGACCATGACCACGAGCATGACCACGATCACGAGCATGATCACGAACATGAGCATGATCACGAGCATGAACATGGAGAACACTGCACCTGCGGTTGCCATGACCACGAGCATCATCATCACCATCATGCAGATGATATCTTTACAAGCTGGGGCAAGGAGACTCCTCATAAATTCGAAAAGGCTAAGATTGAAGAAATCTTAAAGAAATTTGTTGAGGATGATAATATTCTCCGTGCAAAGGGAATGGTAGAAGATGTAAACGGCGGTTGGATTTACTTTGATATGGTTCCGGGAGAGTATGAATTGCGCGAAGGCGAGCCGGATTACACTGGACGTATTGTTGTAATCGGAACCGACATTCACGAACATGAATTAGAAGAATTGTTCGGGTTAGCATAAAATTATTCGAAGTTAGAGGTATATTATGGCACAAGAAATTCCAGTATATTTATTTACCGGATTCATGGATAGCGGTAAGACCAGTTTGATCAAAGAAACTTTGTTTGAAAATGATTTCGGCGAAGGTGCACCGGGAATCGTCTTGATGTGCGAAGATGGCGAAGTTGAATTTGATGAAGCGGAACTTGCTAAAAAGAATTTAAAGCTTGTAGAAATCGAATCTGAAGCTGATTTTAATTTGGATAAATTAAAAGAAATCAATGAGCAATATAAACCTGAAATTGTATTTATCGAATATAATGGTACATGGCCGATTGATAAGATTGTAGACAACGAATTACCTGAGGATTGGGTGATTGTACAATCTCTGGCAACGATTGATTCAACTACATTTGATATGTATTTGAACAATATGCGTGCAATGATGCAGGATCAGGTCTTTGCGGCTGATGTTGTCATTTTTAATCGTACTGATGATGATACAGACAGAGGTCATCTTCGCCGCATGATTAAAAATATCAATCGAAAAACACAGGTAGTATATGAGCGCAAAGATGGTACAATTGATGAACGTCCGGAAGAACTTCCATTTGATTTGGATGCGGATGTTATTGATTTATCGGATGCTGATTATGCCATTTGGTATATGGATTGTATGGAAAATTATAAAAAATACGATCGCAAGAAGATTCGGTTCAGAGCACTTGTATATAATCCGGAAAGCTTAAAGAAAGGCTTCTTTGTTCCGGGACGATTTGTGATGACTTGTTGTATCGAAGATGTTCAGTTCCTTGGATTTAAGTGCAAATATGATAAAGAAGAGGAATTGGAACACAGAAGCTGGATTGATTTCACCGGAGAGATTCGTGTGGAATTCGCAAGAGAGTACAAGGGGAAAGGCCCTGTACTTTACCCAATTGATATCAAACCTGCGGAAAAGCCGGAGGATGAATTGGTATATTTCTCATAAGATTAAGAGAGGATAAAACACTAGGAGGAAATTATGTATCAGATTGTCAGAAAAGAGATGCTGCAAAGCAATATTGTTCTGATGGAAGTAGAAGCACCGCGTGTCGCAAAGCACTGCTTACCTGGTCAGTTCATTATTGCAAAAACGGATGAGTATGGCGAGAGAATTCCGCTTACCATCTGCGATTACAACCGCGAAAAGGGTACTGTTACCATCGTGGTTCAGACCATTGGCGCAGGAACACAGCATATGATGTCCCTAAATCAGGGTGAAGCATTGGCTGATTTTGTAGGACCGCTTGGATGTCCTTCAGAGCTTTGTCTTGAAGAAAATTTGGAAGAGACAAAGAAAAAGAAGATTGTATTCATCGGTGGAGGACTTGGTACTGCACCTGTATATCCGCAGGTAAAATGGTTGCATGAGCATGGGGTTGAAGCTGATGTCATCATCGGATATCGCAGCAAAGATCTGATTTTCTATGAAGAAGAGATGAAGTCTGTAGCAAAAAATCTTTATGTTACAACAGATGATGGTTCTTATGGATTCCATGGAAATGGATGTAATCAATTACAGGCGCTCTATGATGAGGGGGTAAGATATGATCAGTGCGTATCAATCGGACCTATGATTATGATGAAATTCGTTTGTGAATTGACAAAGAAGTTAGAGATACCAACAATTGTTTCTATGAACCCTATTATGGTTGATGGTACCGGAATGTGCGGTGCTTGTCGATTGATGGTAGGCGGAGAAGTAAAATTTGCATGTGTTGACGGACCGGAATTTGATGGTCATCAGGTTGATTTTGCTCAGGCAATGGCGAGAATGGCTCAGTACAAGACTGAGGAAGGTCGTGCAAAACTTGCATATGAAGAAGGCGATACCCATCATGGCGGATGCGGACATTGTGGAGGTGACAAATAATGGAAGTGAATGTATTAGTACGTGTGCCGGTTCGCGAGCAAGATCCTAAGGTCCGTGCCACAAACTTTGAAGAAGTATGCCTTGGTTATAATGAAGAAGAGGCGATGGCAGAAGCAACCCGTTGTTTAAATTGCAAAAATGCACAGTGTGTAAAAGGTTGCCCTGTTTCAATTAATATTCCTGGATTTATCGAGAAGGTAAAGGACGGAAAATTCGATGAGGCATATCAGATTATTTCTGAATCATCAGCACTTCCTGCAGTCTGCGGTCGTGTTTGTCCTCAGGAATCACAGTGCGAAGGAAAATGTATTCGTGGATTTAAGGGAGATCCTGTATCCATTGGTAAGCTTGAGAGATTTGTTGCTGATAAAGCAAGAGAGAATGGAATTAAGCCAAAGAAAGCAGAAAAATTAAACGGTAAGAAAGTTGCTGTGATTGGATCCGGTCCTGCAGGTTTAACTTGTGCCGGAGATTTGGCAAAACTTGGATATGATGTCACTATTTTTGAAGCGTTGCATCAGGCCGGAGGTGTTCTTTCTTACGGAATCCCTGAATTCCGTCTTCCAAAGGATAAGGTCGTGGCAGCAGAAGTTGAAAATGTGAAATCTCTTGGTGTTAAGATCGAGACCAATGTGGTAATTGGTAAGTCAACAAAGATTGATGAATTGATGGCACAGGAAGGATTTGATGCAGTATTTATCGGATCCGGAGCCGGTCTTCCTAGATTTATGAATATTCCTGGTGAACAGGCAAACGGAGTATTCTCTGCAAACGAGTTTTTAACAAGAAACAACTTGATGAAGGCTTTCAAAGAAGGATATGAAACTCCAATCTCAAGAGGCAAGAAAGTTGTTGTTGTCGGCGGTGGTAATGTTGCAATGGATGCTGCAAGAACCGCACTTCGTCTTGGCGCAGAAACACATATTGTTTATCGTCGTAGCGAGGAGGAGCTTCCTGCAAGAGCTGAAGAAGTACATCATGCAAAAGAAGAAGGCGTTATCTTTGATCTTCTTCAGAATCCAACAGAAATCCTTGTGGATGAAAACGGTTGGGTAAAGGGTATTCGCATTATTAAGATGGAGCTTGGCGAGCCGGATGAATCAGGAAGAAGAAGTCCTATTGAGATTCCGGGATCTGAATACGAAATCGAATGTGATACCGTAATCATGTCTCTTGGTACTTCACCAAACCCATTGATTTCTTCAACCACACCGGGACTTGAAATCAATCGCAGAAAGTGTATCGTTGCAGACGATGAAAATGGTGCAACCTCTAAAGCCGCAGTATTTGCAGGCGGTGATGCCGTAACAGGTGCTGCAACTGTTATTCTTGCAATGGGCGCAGGAAAAGCTGCTGCAAAGGGAATTGACGAATTATTGTCAGCAAAGTAAAAGAAAAAGTTATGAGGTGTGAATATTTATGGACGAGTCCACAAAGAATCAAGTAACACGTCAAATAAATATTGAGCGCGTGAATCCTCATCCTTATCAGGGCCTTAACCAGGAACAGGTTAAGGCTCGTTTTCACGCAAATGCATATAATAAAAAGGTGGAATCCGCTACAAAATCTGCGAAGGATATTGTAGTAAGCAATGTTTGTACATATTTTAATGCTGTATTTTTGATACTTGGTGTTTTGTTGGCAATTGTGCAAGCGTATAAAAATATGCTTTTTTTAGGGGTGATTATTGCTAATACACTGATTGGTATCGTACAGGAGTTGCGTTCCAAAAAAGTCTTGGACAGATTGGCAATGACACATGCACCGCATACAAATGTGGTACGAGAAGGGAATATCTATACCGTTGATGCGGAAAAACTGGTATTGGATGATATCATTCTTTTAGAGGCCGGTGCGCAGATTCCGGCGGATGCAATTGTGGTTGAGGGAACCATTTCCGTGAATGAATCCCTTTTGACCGGTGAGAGTGATGAGATTATCAAAAATCCCGGCGACGAATTAATGTCGGGAAGTTTTGTGGTATCCGGAAAAGCTTACTGTCGACTCGAAAAAGTCGGAGCGGATTCTTATATGTCTAAGCTCACAATACAGGCAACGAAGTCAAAAAAGGGAGAGCAATCAGAAATGATTCGAGCCCTGAACCGCTTGATTCTTGTAATGGGAATTTTGATTATTCCAATTGGCGTTGCTTTGTTTGTTCAGTCTTATTTTATCAATGAGGTGAGTTTTGAAGATTCCATTGTCTCTATGGTAGCCGCCGTAATCGGTATGATTCCGGAAGGTTTATATCTGTTGGCTTCTGTGGCAATGGCATTATCTGCAATGCGTTTGGCAAAGCGTGAGGTAATGATACATGATATGAAATGCATCGAAACCCTTGCGCGTGTAGATGTGTTATGTGTTGATAAAACCGGTACCATTACTGAGCCGGGAATGCAGGTTTACGGATTTGAACCATGTCTGTTAGGCGATGGTGATGAGGAAATGGTGAAAGCAGATTTAAAGACGAAATTATCGGATTTCGCAGCTGCTTTGCCGACTGATAATGAGACAATGAGAGCATTACAGGCATCATTCCAATCAACATCCGGGAAACGTGCAACCAATATTTCTACGTTTTCGTCAGAAACAAAATATTCAGGTGTTGCTTTTGCTGATGCAACTTATGTCATCGGTGCGCCTGAGTTTGTGATGCGAGAGGATTTAAAATTAATATCAGGTCAAATTGAAGAATTTTCGAAGCAAGGATTTCGTGTCCTTGTCTTTGGTGAATATAAAGGAGAATTGGATGGCAAGAAATTAACGGGTAAGGTAAAGCCACTTGGTATCGTTATGCTATCTAATCCGATTCGTTCCGGAGCAAAAGATACATTTACTTATTTTGCGGAGCGAGATGTTGAAATTAAAGTAATTTCCGGAGACAATCCACTTACCGTTTCTGTGATTGCGAAAGAGGCCGGAATTGCAAATGCGGAGCGTTATGTTGATGCTTCTACATTAAAATCCAATGATGATATCCTCCAGGCGGTAGACCGTTATACCGTATTTGGGCGCGTGACACCAAGCCAGAAAAAAGCATTGGTACTTGCATTAAAGGCCAAGAAACATACGGTTGCGATGACCGGAGACGGGGTCAATGACATCCTTGCTTTAAAAGAAGCCGACTGTAGTATTGCTATGGCTTCAGGAAGCGAAGCGGCATCCAATGTGGCTCAATTGGTTCTTCTGGATTCTGATTTTGCGAAGATGCCTTCTGTTGTAATGGAAGGACGTCGTGTAGTCAACAATATTGAGAGAACAGCAAGTCTTTATGTGGTCAAAAATATTTTTTCAATGTTGCTTGCAATTTTCTCTGTACTTTTATTATTGGATTATCCGTTGGAACCGACACAGATTTCATTGATTAGTATGTTTACCATTGGAGCGCCATCCTTTGTGCTTTCTTTGGAACCGAATAAGAATTCAATCAGAGGTCACTTCCTGACCAATGTGTTCTTAAAGGCTTTACCGGCTGGTGTGACAGACTTTTTGGTTGTCAGCGGTTTGGTATTGTTCTGCAGAGAATTTGATGTGGATTTGGAATGTCTTTCCACATCATGCACCGTATTGCTTGGAATCGTTGGATTCATGATTCTTTATAAGATTTCCAAGCCGATGAACTGGATTCATATCACGATGATGGTGGTGGTAATTCTAGGATTCTTATATGGAATGTTCTTTATGAGTGATTTCTTCTCCATTACCGCAATTACAAAGCAGTGTGCGATGTTGACCTTTGTCTTTGCTGTTATGACAGAACCGATACTCAGATATTTATCTTTGGCTGCTGATTCTTTGAATGAATGGATATTGCAGAAAGATAAAAAACTAAAAAAAAGATAGAAATTACGTGTCAGAATATCTTTGTAAAATAGATGAATTATTGTATAATTTAAATAACTAATTTGCGGAGTACTTGATTTATGAGAAACCGAATGAAGCAACTTGCCAGAGGCAAGTTTGAATACGATGTTCCTGAAATTCAATTCTCCGACGAATCACTTTCTTTAACAGTAGTCGAAGGAGACGACTATTCCGGCAGTTTTTCATTGTCGAATAAAAAGAAGTTAAAGATCAGAGGCGTTTGCTATTCCACAAATGAGCGTATGGAATGTCTGACACCTCAATTTGATGGTGAGGAAGTTCGTATTCGTTATCAACTTCATAGTAAAGGGCTCATTGACCAGGAAGTGTTAAAGGGCGAATTTGTGATTGTATGCAACCGATTTGAATACAGTCTTCCTTTTGCTGTCACAATTTCCAAAAATTATATGGATTCTTCAAATGGATTCATCAAAAATCTTTATGATTTCTCCTGTCTTGCAAAAGAACATTGGGATGAAGCTTATCAGCTGTTTTATCATCGAGGATTTTCCAATATCATCAAATCTAATGAAGTAAAAGAAATGATGATATACAAAGGCATCATCAATGCAAAACCTTCCAATCGCAATTTGGAAGAGTTTCTGGTTGGAATCGGGAAAAAACAGCGCATTATGTTCTCCTGTGAGCGGAGCGAATATACGTTTTCTGATTTTGATGAATCTCAAAAAGAAACCATTTCAATCAAAAAAGATGGTTGGGGATTTATCGAAATCACACTTTCGACGGATTCTGACTTTATCGAAATCCCAAAAAAGAAAATACAATCAAATGATTTTATCGGAAGTACTTGTCAGCTAGACTTTTTCATTCGCAAAGAGGCGCTTCATGCCGGCAACAATTATGGTCGCATTTATTTAAAGAGTGCATATCAGGAAATTGAAATTCCGGTAACGGTGATTGCGATGCAGGATGCAAAGCGCATGGAGGAGATTAAGCGTCGCCATGATATCAAAGAAAGCCAAATCGGTATTTTGGAATTGTATCAGGCATATCGATTAAAGCGTTTGGTAACAGGTGTCTGGTCCAATGAAACGGTCAATATTTTAGACCATTTGCATGCTCTTGAGCCGGATGAACCAATGTATTTGCTGATGAAGGCACAGGCGCTTTTGATTAATCGACAGCGCCAGGAATGTGAATGGATTCTGGAAGATTTTAAGCGTGATTGGACCGATAAGGAATCTCCTGTCTGGGCGTACTATCTGTATATTCAAACCTTGTTGGAGAGAGAACCTGTTTATGTGGATCGGATGACGGCTGAAATCAAATTGATTTTCCGTGAAAATCCAAATTCACTATTGGTATTTTGGATTCTTACTTTTTTGGATGAGAATTATTACAACAACAGCGCTTTAAAACTAAAAGCAATCGAATATTGGTCAAATCAGGGTTGTACTTCGCCTTATCTGTATTTGGAGGCATATTATCTGATTTGGCAGGATCCGTATCTGCTTACGAAACTAGATACTTTTGAACTGCGTCTTTTGCGTTGGGCTGTGCGTAAGCAGGCAATGAATAAAGATATTGCTGCTCAGATATTCCAGATTCTTGCATACACAAAAGAATTTAATCATAACTACTATGAATTGATGTGTGCAGCTTATGAGGCAGATCCAAAGACTGAATATGTGGGCACAATTGTCAGCTATTTGATTCGTACAGAGCAATTCGATAATCAATATCACAAATGGTATGCGAAGGGCATTGAATTGGAACTGAGAGTGACCGGTTTGTATGAGGCATATCTGACATCTATGGATGAGAGAAATATTTCAGTTCTTCCGAAGATGATACGTATGTATTTCCGGTACGAAAGCAATTTGCCTTATCGCAAACTGGCAGTGTTATATAATAATATTATTGCTGCAAAAGAGACGGATAAAGAAACCTATAATCAGTATCGACGTGCAATGGGACGCTTTGCCATGGAACAGGTCGAGGCTGAGCATATGGATGATAATCTGGCTGTATTATATGAGGATATGCTGGATTTGGGATTGGTAAATGAAGATATTGCCCATTCGCTGGCGCATATTGTCTTTACCCATAAGCTGATTGTTTTCGAAAACAGCATGGTCAGAGCAATCATATATCAGCGCGAGTTGAAGGACCCTCAGATTGTCCCGATTCAGAATAATGTGGCATATTTTCAATTATATTCGAAGGATTATGTCATTCTTTTTGAGGATGAAAGCGGCCATCGATATGTGGGTAGCGTAGCTTATCGCTTGCAACCGCTTATGAACCCGAAAAATTATCTGGATAAATCCATGTCACTGGCTACAGATGAGGTTTCTTATATCATTTATCGATTCCAGGGCAAGCGCAATTATTTGACGTTCCAACCGGATGATAAACCTTTCTTTAGAAGGATTTTGTTTGCAGACGATTTTTCATCTGAGTTTATGAGCGAGATGGTTCCGGAGATTATCCGCTATCTGTCGGTTGCCGAATACGATCCGATGATGCGGGAATTTTTGGAGGTGGTGGATATTCATGATTATGATGCCATTGCCAGAAAATATCTGATGGAGCAATTTGTAGAGAACCATCTCTATGAACGAGCAGTTGAATCAGTAGAAGAATTCGGCATTGATCAGGTGGGTGCATCTTATAAGGTATCACTCTGTAATCGTTTGATTTTAGAGAATCAATATGATGAGGATGATAATATCACCAGATTCTGCACAAGAGTATTTTATGATGGCAAATATACTGATTTGATTTTAAATTACTTATGTAAGTATTATACCGGCCCATCGAATTTTATGACCCGCTTATGGAAAGCATCAAGAAGTTATGATATTGATACCTTTGATTTGGAGGAAAAGATTCTAACACAGCTGATGTATTCGGGCAAACTGGATTTCTCGACTTTTGATATTTTTGCGCATTATTATGATTGCGGCGGAAGAGAGCTGATTGTCCTGGCATATATCACATATATGTCCCATGAATATTTCGTTTCAGGTCAAGAATTGACTGCAGATGTATTCGGGCTGTTAGAAGGCAGATATCTGGCGGGACAGGAACTAAATGATGCATGCAAGCTTGCGCTGTTAAAGCGACTGTCTGAACTTACGACGATTTCGGAGGAACAATATCAGATAGAAGACAATCTTTTATCGGAATTTACCAACAAGAATATGAATTTTGCATTTTATAAAAAGCTGGATAAACGTCTGGTGGCAAAATATCATTTCTATGATAAAGTATTCCTTGAATATCGCGCAAATCCATTGAGTCATGTGGTCTTGCATTACAGCTTAAACGAGTCGGACGATTCCTTTATTGCAGAAGATATGATAGATGTTTATGATGGTATTTTTGTAAAGAGTTTTGTCATGTTCTTTGGTGAACGTATTCGCTATTATGTTTCAGAGGAAAAAGCTTCTGTTGTGGAAGTATCCGAAAGCAGCGAGATTTTAAATAATGATGTATACAGTGAAGATGATGAAAGCAGATACAATCTGTTGAATCAGATGATGATTTCCTCTACACTTCAGGAAGATGCAAATTTGATTAAGTGTATGAACCGCTATTTCGGTTATGAGGAAGTCAGCAAAGAAGCATTCCATATTTTATAAAGCATTTGATAAGAGGCAATTTATGTCAGAAAACGGACCGATTTATCTTGGCATTGATTTCAATGACAAATCAGCCATGATCAGCTATTTCAAACCGAATATGGATGAACCAGAAACCGTGAGCACAGTGGCGGGAAGTGAAGCTTTTTCGATTCCCGTCATTCTTGCGAAGCGCAAGAATCTTGGCATGTGGTATTATGGTGAAGAAGCAGTGAAGATGGCAAAGAGTTCAGATCTTGTCTGTGTTGATGCACTTTTGCGTCGTGCTTTGGCCGGTGAACAGATTCATATTGATGATGAAGTTTATGATGCTGAAGAGCTTTTGGCTTTGTTTATCAAGAAATTGATTCAATTGACACAGCGTCTCGGAACCATAAACGGGTTTGACAAGTTGGTACTCTGCGTGGAACGTTTGTCCCGAGACAATATGGATTTGTTTTGGAGAATTGCAGGAAAGCTTGGTTTAACCAAAGACCAGTTTATGGTCATCGATCATAGAGAGAGCTTTTATTATTATACCTTCCAACAGGATGAGCGACTTTGGAATCGTGATGTTTTCTTATATTGTTATGAAAGAGATTTATTATATTCCTATCATTTAAAGCGTGATATGCGTACGAAACCTCAGGTTGTAACAATTATCGAAAGCCAGAAGAAAAACTTATCAGGCGATAAGGACCTGGAATTTTTAAGAATATTAAATAAGTCTTTTGAAAATCTGATTGTCTCTTCTGTCTTTTTGGTAGGAGACGGATTTGAAGGAGATTGGATGAACCAGTCTTTGAATTTTTTGTGTCGCGGAAGGCGTGCATTTATGGGAAACAATCTCTTTTCAAAGGGAGCTTGTTATGCGGCTGCAACTACGGCATTGGAATCATGGCCTTTTATCTACATGGGCGAAAATGAGATGAAATTTAATGTCTCATTAAAGATGAAAAACCGTGGTAATGTGGAATTTTATAATTTGATTAGCGCCGGCAAAAACTGGTTTGAGATTGAGGGAGAGTGCGAAGTAATTCTTTCCGGAACTCCTGAAATTGACTTTTGGAAACAGCTTCCAAGATCTAGGGAGGCAAGTATTGAAACCTTAGAATTAACAGACTTGCCAATGAGACCGGATAAGACATCGCGTCTTCGAATCACCGCGAAGCCGATATCGGTGGATAAGGTGGAAATCGAAATCAAAGATTTGGGATTCGGCGAGATCTTCAGAGGAACTGATAAGAATTGGAAATACACTATGACGATGTAAGGAGCATTCATGGGCGAATTACTTTTATGCAATGAACAAATAGCGGCGATGCCCTATTATATAGATGGAATTTCCTTGAATGTCTATTCGATTGAGGAATTAAATTATTATATTTTAAATAATATTTATCTCATCGACTCAGAATTTATGAATGAGGAACTTTGCAAGTGGCTGGAAAAGGAATTGGGTTTAAGAGAGCTTGCGGATGAACTTTTAAATGTCATCTATGAAAATGGAAAGCTGTCCACCTTTGTGGAGATTATTTTAAGAAAATCCTTTTATTTAAATCCACCGCAAATTGATGAGTTGGTATCTGTCCTGGCACAGATGGAAGAAAAGAGCGATTTTGAAGTCAATAAAATGCGTGCTGACCGTCTGATGGAAAAGGAGAAATATCTCAGTAGCATTTATGCATACAAACATCTTTTGAATTCCGAAGAGGCAACTGCCGCAAATCCGATTGTGGTTGGCAATATTTATCATAATCTTGGGACTGCATATGCGAGACTGTTTATGTTTCGAGAAGCAATCGAATATTATAAACTGGCATATGATAAGAATCATGATAGGGAGACATTAAAAGAGTGGCTCTTTGCATATCGCTGTTTGAAAGATGATGATTCCTTTCTGCAGGTTGCAATGGAGCATGGGCTTGATGATATGCAAATCACTGAGCTTAAGAACGAATTGTCAATGTATAGCCGCAATCAGGAAATCAAGGATTTCGAAGAATTGTTATCAAAATTTGCAGAGGAAATCAATCAAGGAGAGCGCAACCGTTTTTGCAATGAAGCAGATAAAATATTAAACGGCTGGAAAGACGAATATCGTAGAATTTGTAGAGTATAGTATATGTTTTCATTTTTAAAACGATTTAAATCAAAAAAACAGAATACTAAAGAAGTTGAAGAAGAGCAAAATCACAATTACATGAAAAAAGTTGGACGTCAACATGTGGCTGTGGAGCTTTGCGAGCAGATGATTGACACATCCCGCGAATTAGAGAATGTCAGAGATGAATATCGTGTGGTATCATCTTATTTAAATGATATTCAAATTCTTGAAGATTTGCCTCCGAATGAGAGAGCCAAATTAATTGATACCGCAACTCATATCAATAATCTAAATCGAGTTCGGGATGAGCTATTAGAGACGAGAAATCGTATATCGGACAGTCAGTTTGCGCAATTTCAAGAAGCGGAGGAGGAATTAACCCGCTCGATTAAGCGCTTAGAGTCCAACGAAACTTATCTCTCTGCCATTGAGAGAGATTTACATACATTAGAAGGAGAGAAGCTCTCCTGGACCATCGATAAAAAAGATGCCAAGCATGAAATGAAGCAATTGAAACGCCTGGTTATTTGGCTTTTGGTGCTATTTGCAACATTAATTGGTGTCTATGTGGTTCTCACATTTGCTTTTGGATTAAATGTCACTTTGCCTTTGTTTATCGCAATGTTTGTGGTGGCCACACTTGGTGGTTTTTGTACAATCCGTTATCAGGATTGTCAGCGGGAAGTGAAGCAATGTGATGTAAATATTAATCATGCGATTACTTTAGAGAACCGCGTAAAGATAAAATATGTTAATATAAAGAATGCAGTTGATTGTACATGTGAAAAATATCATGTAAAAAATTCTCGGGAACTGTTATATTTTTATGAGCAATATTTAGAAGCTGTAAAAGAGCGAAAGAAGTTTCGGGAAGCAAATGATGATTTGACTTATTACAGCGAAAAGCTTGTGAATCAATTGCAGGAATATCAGTTATATGATGCACGCGTATGGATTAATTATCCTTATGCAATCTGCGATAAAAAAGAAATGGTAGAATTAAAGCACAACTTGATTGTGCGTCGCCAGAAATTGCGCAATCGTTTGGAATATAATGTGAATGCGCTTAACAGTATGAAAGACCGCGCGTTGGCCAGCCTCGACGAGGATAGTGCCTATCGTGATCAAATATTAATGATTATAAAGCGCCTGGAACAATATAATCAAGGTGCGATATAAAATACAGAGGAGACTTAAAATGAGTAAAGTAAGAACAAGATTCGCTCCCAGTCCTACAGGGAGAATGCATGTAGGAAATTTAAGAACAGCATTATATGCTTATCTGATTGCAAAACATGAAGGCGGAGATTTTATTCTTCGTATTGAAGATACGGACCAGGAGCGCTACGTTGAAGGCGCAGTCGATATTATTTACCGTACCATGCAAAAAACCGGATTGATTCATGATGAAGGTCCGGACAAGGATGGCGGAGTTGGTCCGTATGTGCAAAGTGAGAGACAGAAAGCCGGAATCTATCTGGAATATGCGAAAAAACTGGTTGAAAAAGGAGAAGCATATTACTGTTTCTGTGACAAATGCAGATTAGATGGTTTAAAGAGAGTCGTAGCCGGAAAAGAAATATCTGTTTATGATAAGCATTGTCTTTCTTTATCAAAAGAGGAAGTGGAAGCTAATTTAGCTGCAGGTAAGCCTTATGTCATTCGACAGAATAATCCGACAGAAGGTACAACCACATTCGAAGATGAAATATATGGAGATATCACAGTCGATAATGCAGAACTTGATGATATGATTTTGATTAAATCAGATGGATATCCAACATACAATTTTGCAAATGTTGTTGATGACCATTTGATGGGAATTACTCATGTGGTACGCGGAAATGAGTATTTATCTTCTTCTCCGAAATATAATCGCTTATATGAAGCTTTTGGATGGGAAGTTCCTGTATATATTCACTGCCCGTTGATTACAGATGAGTCACATCAGAAGTTATCTAAGAGAAGTGGACATTCTTCATTTGAAGACTTGCTGGAGCAGGGATTCTTAAAGGAAGCTGTTGTAAATTTCGTTGCCTTATTGGGATGGTCTCCGGAAGACAATCAGGAGATTATGTCATTAGAAGAGCTGGTTCAAAAATTTGATTATCATCATATGTCTAAGAGCCCTGCAGTATTTGATTTCACCAAGTTAAAATGGATGAATGGCGAATATATTAAGGCTATGGATTTTGATGAATTCTATGAGATGGCAGAGCCATATATCAAAGAAGTCATCACAAAAGACTATGATTTGAAGAAGATTGCCGCTATGGTTAAGACTAGAATCGAAATCTTCCCGGATATCAAAGATCATATTGATTTCTTTGAAGCAGTTCCGGAATATGATACAGAAATGTATGTACACAAGAAGATGAAGACCACAAAGGAATCTTCTTTGGAAGTGTTAAAGGATGTCCTTCCGTTGCTTGAGAAGCAAGAGGATTATTCAAATGATGCTTTATATGAAATGCTCTGTGCATACGTGAAAGAAAAGGAAGTAAAGAATGGCTATGTTATGTGGCCGATTCGTACAGCAGTATCCGGCAAACAAATGACTCCGGGTGGTGCAACAGAATTAATGGAAGTACTTGGAAAAGAAGAAACGATTGCCAGAATTTCTGCTGCAATCGAATTGCTTTCTAAATAGTCATATCTGAGGTAATTCATGAATTTTAATGAGTCTCAATTGCGGGCCATTGCAGTTTGCGATGGCCCGGCTATGGTCTTAGCCGGCGCAGGATCCGGCAAAACCACTGTGATCACACATCGTATTCAAGCCTTGATCGAACAACATCATGTGGATCCTTCCAACATTTTGGTAATCACTTTTACAAAAGCAGCCGCGACAGAAATGAAAGAGCGCTTTTTAGATTTGATGGGATTAGAGAAAAGTCGAGTGACCTTTGGCACGTTTCACGCGATTTTTTTTATGGTGCTGAAAATTGCTTATCACTTTGATGCATCCAATATTATCACAGAATCACAAAAATATAATTTGCTGCGGGAACTTGTACATAAGTATCGATTAGATGCCAGAGATGAGAATGATTTGTGCAGCAATTTAAATTCCGAAATTTCCGGAATCAAAAATTCAAGACTGGATATTCAACATTTTTATTCAAAGGTCTGCAGCGCATCCATTTTTCGCGATATTTATCGGGATTACAATCGCTATCTGGCAGACAATCGCCTGATTGACTTTGATGATATGCTGACCTATACTCTTGAACTGTTTGAACAAAGACCGGATATTTTAGCGATTTGGCAGAAAAAATATAAATATATTCTAATCGATGAATTTCAGGATATTAATCAAATTCAATTTGATATCATTCGTTTAATGGCGCTTCCGGAAAATAATTTATTTGTTGTTGGAGATGACGATCAGTCTATTTATCGTTTTCGTGGTTCTAAGCCGGAAATTATGCTTCGTTTTAAAGATATATATCCTGATACAAAAGAGATTTTATTGAATCGTAATTATCGTTGTAATAAAAAGATTTGCGATAAAGCAATGAAATTAATCTCGCATAATCGCGTTCGCTTTGAGAAAGTTGTTACTGCAGAACGGCCGGAGGAAGATTCCTTTCGCATTATGTATTTCGATTCTGAGGAACAGGAGAATACTAAGATTGCCGAATTGATCCGGGAAGCATATGAAAATGGCGATTCTTTGGATGATTATGCGGTATTGTTTCGCACCAATACCGGCCCTCGTCTTTTGATGGAAGAATTTTTGAACAAAAATATCGAATTTCGATGCAAGGATCAGATTCCAAATTTGTACGAGCATTGGACTGTAAGGGATGTGCGTACATATATCCGGCTTGCGGTTGGAAGCAGAGAGCGAAGCGAAGTATATAAAATTATGAATCGACCGCTTCGGTATTTGAGCCGCGATTCTTTGCCGGAACGGCAGGTTGCCTTTGATGTTTGGGAGGCATATTATAATGACAAACCTTGGGTACAAGAGCGTATTTTTAAGTTAGAACAGGATTTGCGTTTGATTGCGCAAATGAGCCCTTATGCTGCCATTAATTATATTCGAAAAGGCGTTGGCTATGATGAGTATTTGATTGATTTTGCCGAAGAACATGATCTGACAAAAGAAGAATTGCTGAGTGTCTTAGATGAATTCCAAAATGCCGCTAAGGGCTATAAAACCTTTGCAGAATTCAATGACCATATCAAAAATACGGAAGAAGCACTGCAGGAAATGCAAAAGAAAAGCAATACTAAGGTAAATGCAGTTACGTTTTCTACCCTACATAGTGCAAAAGGATTGGAATATAAAAACGTATTTATCATTGATGTAAACGAAGGAAATATACCTTATAAAAAGGCAATATTAGATGAAGAAATTGAAGAAGAACGTCGATTGATGTATGTAGGAATGACAAGAGCAAAGGACAATCTGTACCTTTGCTCTGTAAAATCTACACATCATGGACCTTTGGTGTCCAGATTTATCGAAGAATTGATTCAAACCGATTAGAAGATTAGTCCTCCATATCGTCATAGAGCGCTTCGTCGAGCATTTCGTCGAAACGGTCTGCGGCAGCTTCGTATTCGTCTTCATCGTCGATGTATTCCACGCTTGGGATTCCTTTATCGTCCTCGGCATAGCGATATAGGTATACATCTCCGGATGGGTTTTCGTTTCCTTTTTCATCCAATGGGAGAAGGGCGATATATTCTTTGCCTGCTGCTTCGAATATTGTAATGATTTTACATTCAACGGTTGAACCGTCATCCAAATCCAGAGAAACACGGATATTATCGACTTCGCTCTCTGTTACAGGGGTGATTTTTTCTTCAGCCATATGAAACTCCTTTTTTTACAATGTTTTTTCTTTCATTATATACAAAAAGTCCTAAAATGGGTATAATTTTTAATTGGACGGTGAAAAATATGAAATTTTGTATAACAGAAGGGGATTACGCAGTACGTGGTACCGTTTCATTCAAGGATGGGGCTATTTTTACATTTCTTGGAGAAAAGGAAGATAACTGTCAAATTCGCTTAACTTCAAAGAAAACAAAAGAGAGTATATTAATCGATGTGCCGGCAGAATATTGCAGAGGGTCGCTTCGCTCAGTTCGAATTACCGGATTTTGTCCGAATGATTACGAATATGATTACATCATAGCTGACAACTGCGTGTTGGATCCGTATGCGCGTGTTATTTGTGGACGGGAAAAGTGGATGGATTTTTCCCGCAAAGAGCGTGATTATGCGCTTTCAGGTGGTTTCTTGCCGGATGAATTTGATTGGAAAAAGGATCATATGCCGGAAATAAAGCGTGAAAAGCTTGTTATGTACAAGCTTCATTTGCGTGGCTTTACGATGGACAAAGGTGCAACACCAAAACATCGCGGCACATTTTGTGGCTTAATGGAAAAATTATCCTATCTGAAGAATTTAGGTATTACATCCGTAGAATGTATGCCAATTTATGAATTTGAGGAAATGACAATTCCACCTAAGCACAAATTGCCTGATTATATTAAATGGGAAACGCAAAAAGACGATAAGATTGCACCTTTGGAGGAACCTGAGGTTTCAAAGAAGGTGAATTTCTGGGGATATGGACCGGGTAATTATTTTGCTGTGAAAGCATCTTATGCAGCCAATCCGCAACAGGCAAGCAATGAATTCAAAGAGCTTGTTCGCAAAATGCATGAGATGAACATGGAAATGATTATGGAAATCTATTTCCCGGAGCATACAAATCACAATTTGATTTTAGATGTATTGCGCTTTTGGGTTTTGGAATATCATGTAGACGGTTTTCATTTGCAGGGCGATGATCTTCCAATCGTTAGCATTGCAAGTGATGCGATTCTTTCACGTACGAAGTTGTTTTATCTTGGCTTTGATCCACATTTGTTTTCGACCAGCAGACATGAGAATTTATTTGTATATCATGATGAATATCAATATCCTGCAAAGAAGGTATTGAATCATATGAATGCAGATATGTGTGAATTGATTGATCAGCAGCGAAAACAAGGCAATAATTACAGTTATGTCAATTATATTACAGGCAATAACGGATTTACATTGAATGATTTATTCATGTATAACGATCGTCATAATGAGGCAAACGGTGAAGGGAATTCCGACGGAAATCCGTGGAATTTCAGCAATAATCAAGGCGTGGAAGGACCAAGTCGCAAGAGAGGCGTTGTAAATGCCAGAAAGCGCCAGTGGAAGAATGCGTTTATTATGCTTTTAACGGCACAATCTGTTCCGTTAATCTGGTCCGGGGATGAATTCAGAAATTCCCAGAATGGAAATAATAATGCTTATTGCCAGGATAATGAAATTGGCTGGATTAATTGGAAGAAGAGTGCTTCTGCAAAGCGAGATATTGATTTTGTCACCAAAATTTTGGAATTTAGAAGAAATCATCCTGTAATTTCCTCTAAAAAGCCATTTACGTTCTCAGATTATAAGACTGCCGGAGCTCCGGATTTCTCACTTCATGGAGTAAATGCCTGGGTGACTGATTTAAATCCCGGGAATATGGCATTGGGCGTAATGTATTGCGGTGCTTATTCTGGGGATTTAGAGCATACAGAGGATGTTTATATTGGATACAATTTCTTTTCCGGAACAAGCGGTTTGGCTCTGCCAAAGTTAAAAAAGGGTAGGAAATGGTATTTGGTAGTGGATAGTGCTGATATGGATTGTGATTTTCATGATGAACCTTTGGAAATCAAGAATCAGCAAAAAATCGAACTTTCACCATTATCTGTATGTATTTTGATAGGTAAGTAGTATGTATCATCCTTTTAAACATTTTAGAACAATTACGAAGCATAAGAATCTTGTTTTGGTCGGATGCTTTAAAATCGGCTTGTATAAGCAAGGGCTTTTACATGATTTATCTAAGTATTCGCTAACGGAATTTCTTCCCGGAGCAAAGTATTATCAGGGCTATATGAGTCCGAATAATGCGGAGCGTATGGATAAAGGTGTATCTATGGCCTGGCTTCATCATAAAGGTCGCAATAAGCATCATTTGGAATATTGGATCGATTATCAGGGGCCGGAGGATAAAAATGACACGCAAAAGCGCGGAATGGGCGGAATGAAGATGCCGATTAAATATGTCTGCGAGATGTTTATAGACAGAGTCAGCGCATCAAAAAATTATCAAAAGCAGGCTTATACGGATGAAAGCGCATTGATTTATTATTATCATAGTAAACCGGGTTATATCATTCATCCTGATACGGCAGCATTATTAGAATATTTGCTTACGATGCTGGCTGTAAAAGGTGAAAAAGAAACTTATGCTTTTGTAAAGCATGAGGTCTTAAAAGGTCATGTTGTCTACGAACAGGCTTGGTTAGAACAAAAAACAAAAGAATTGGGTTATGTAATGCCTGAAAGTGCAGAATGATTTTTCTGCACTTTTATATTGCTTAAATTTCATTATTTTGATAAGTTATAAATATCTATTTTCGTAAAAATCTTATTTCACAAATCGTGATGACTCCCATTTGGATAGGAGAAAAATGTATAGCAAAATTCAAACAGCTGCCTTGGTGGGAATCGGAACCATTCCGGTGACGGTAGAGGTTGATATGAGTCCCGGACTTCCGGTTTTTGATATGGTAGGAAATATTTCCAACCAAGTGCGTGAGGGGAAAGAGCGAATTCGCACAGCACTTCATAATCTTGGAATTTTGATGCCTGCAAAGCGAATTACAATTAACTTATCGCCTGCAAGCGTGCGTAAGGATTCTGCGGCCTTTGATATACCAATTTCGGTTTGCATTATGTGCGCTTTGGGGATGATTGATATGGAGACTACAAATGAATACTTGTTTGCAGGAGAGTTGAATTTAAGCGGAGAACTGCTGCCTGTAAACGGGATTCTTCCGATCGTTTCAGATGGAATGGATAGAGGAATTAAGAAATTTATTGTACCCTACGAAAATATCAGAGAAGCACGACTGGTAGAAGGGGCAATTGTATATGGTTTTCGAACTTTAAATGATTTGTTTTTATTTTTCCAGGGAAATGAATATATAGAACCGGATTTGGAACAAGTCGGCCCCAAAAAAGAACATGCACAGGCTGATTTTAAGGAAGTGAACGGCCAATTATTTCTTCGGCGTGCTGCAGAAATCGCTGCTGCCGGAATGCATAATCTGCTTTTGATTGGTCCTCCCGGGGCGGGAAAAACGATGATTGCGGAACGGATGCCTTCTATTTTGCCACCGTTGTCAGCTGGCGAACGCCTTGAAATTTCGAAAATTTACAGCATAAAGGGCCTTTTAAAGGATGAGGCGGGACTGCTACAGGAAAGACCCTTCAGAAGCCCGCATCATACCATTTCACGAGTTGGGATGACAGGCGGAGGCGTGAATCTGTTGCCGGGAGAAATCTCATTGGCGCATACAGGTGTATTATTTTTAGACGAGATGACGGAATTCGACAAAGATACCTTGGAAATCCTGCGTCAGCCGTTAGAGGACCGGAAAATCAATATTACACGTTTTAATGGAAATGTAGAATATCCATCGGATTTTTTACTCCTAGGAGCAATGAATCCTTGCAATTGTGGATATTATCCGGACATGCAACGTTGCAGATGTACCCCAACGATGAGAAAACGTTATTATGATAAGCTTTCTCAACCTTTAATTGACCGAATTGATTTATTTGTAAGAGCCGAGCCTTTATTATTTACTGATTTAAACAGTCATAACCAAAACGAGGATTCGATGACAATCAGAGAGCGTGTGAATCGCTGTCATGAAATTCAATTGAAACGATACCAGAAGGAAGCTTTTTATCACAATAGCCAGATTCCGGCATCGAAGATCATCAAGTATTGCACTTTATTAGATGAGGATATGCAATATATGGAATCAATTTTTGAAAAGCATAAATTGACAGGACGAACCTATCACAAGATTCTCCGTGTAGCTCGGACAATTGCAGATTTAGACGGAAAGGAACAGATTTTGCATAATCATTTAGCTGAGGCGGTCTGCTTTAGAAATCCGGATGAATTTACAAGCGGGGAGGTGGTTTGATGTATCGATATTGGATTTCGAATGTAGCAGGTTTAGGAACGCGTAAACTGCCGAAATTACTAGAATATTTTCAAACGGCAGAACATATTTATGCAGCATGTGATCAGGCAGAAGAATCCTGGCCTAAAGAGTTTCAAAAGGAGCGGATGCTCTTAGAACAAGCGAAACGTACATGGAATCTGGAGGAGGAATGGAACCGATTTCTAGAAACAGGAATTGGATTCGTAACACTTGAAGATTTGAAATATCCGAAAAAACTTCGAAATATAGATGATCCTCCATATGCTTTGTTTTATAAGGGAAAACTTCCGGATGCAAATAAAATATCGGTTGCAATTGTAGGCGCGCGTCAAAGAAGTGCTTATGGAGAGTCTGCGGCAAGGGAGTTGGCAAATGCATTGGCAAAATACGATATACAGGTAATCAGCGGCCTTGCAAGAGGAATCGATTCGGATGCGCACAAAGGTTGTCTTGAAAGAAATGGCAAAACTTTTGGCGTATTAGGCTGTGGTGTGGATGTGGTTTATCCTCAGGGGAATCGGTATTTATATGAAAAGCTAATCGAAACCGGAGGCGGTGTTATTTCTGAGTTTCCACTTCAAACACAGGCTTTAAAGATGAATTTTCCAAGGCGTAATCGAATTATCTCCGGATTGTCTGATGTCATCGTGGTTGTGGAAGCCCGAAAGAAAAGTGGTTCATTAATTACAGCAGACTTTGCAATGGAACAAGGAAAAGAAGTTTTTGCTTTGCCCGGGCGCATTTGTGATTCCTTAAGTGAAGGGTGCAATCAACTGATTAATGATGGTTGTGGCATCATTACGGATGTGAATTCCTTCCTTGAATCATTAGGAATTCAGACGGAACAAAACTCAAAGGAACAGTTTTCTGAAAAAATTTTACTTGAAAAAGAAGAACGCTTGTTATATAGTTTAATCGATTTTACCCCGATAGGAATTGGTGCGCTGATGCAAAAAACATCCTTGTCTTTTTTGGATTTGATGAAAAATCTGGAATTTTTAAAGGCAAAGAATTTAATTGTAGAGCACCCTTCAAACTATTTTGTGCGGATAAAATTAACGTGATGAAAATATTAAAATAAGGATCGGTTAGATTGAATGGCTAAGAATCTTGTTATTGTGGAGTCGCCTGCTAAGGTTAAGACAATTAAAAAATTCCTTGGAAAAAATTATGAAGTAATGGCTTCTAACGGTCATGTCCGAGATCTTCCTAAGAGCCAGCTGGGCTTTGATGCGGAAAATGGATTTGAACCAAAGTATATTACCATCAGAGGTAAAGGAGAAATTCTTGCAGCACTTCGCAAAGAAGTAAAAAAAGCAGATAAAATCTATCTTGCAACGGACCCTGACCGTGAAGGAGAGGCAATTTCATGGCATCTTTCACAGGCATTAAAGCTTGAGGGGAAGAAAGTTGCTCGAATCAGCTTTAACGAAATCACTCAAAATGCGGTAAAGACTTCATTGAAGAATCCGCGTGAAATAGATATGAATCTGGTTGATGCTCAGCAAGCCAGAAGACTGCTCGATCGTATGGTGGGTTATCGTATCAGCCCTTTGATTTGGCAAAAGGTGAAAAGAGGTTTATCAGCAGGACGTGTTCAGTCGGTTGCACTTCGCATTGTCTGTGACAGAGAAGCAGAAATCGATGCATTTATTCCGGAAGAATATTGGAGTATGGATGCCGAACTTAGCGTAAAGGGCGAGAAGAAACCTGTAAATGCAAAACTTGTATCCGTGGGAGGCAATAAATTTGCAGCTTCAAACAAAGATGAGGTTGCCGCAATCGTCGATCGCTTAAATGGAGCAACCTATAAGGTTTCTTCTATTAAAAAAGGAGAACGCACCAGAAAAGCGCCGCTTCCGTTTACCACATCCACATTACAGCAGGAAGCTTCAAAAGCTTTGAATTTTCCAATCTCAAAGACCATGAGAATTGCGCAGCAGCTTTACGAAGGTGTTGATGTAAAGGGATACGGAACAATCGGTTTGATTACCTATCTTCGTACGGATTCCGTACGTATTTCTGATGAAGCAAAAGCAATGGCGCATCAATTTATTACTGAAAATTACGGCGAAAATTATGCTACAGCCGGAAGCCAAGTTAAGAATTCAACCAATGCGCAGGATGCACACGAAGCCATTCGTCCGTCTGATATCAACCGTATTCCATCAGCGATTAAGGACTCTTTATCAAAGGACCAGTTCCGTTTGTATCAATTAATTTGGAAGCGCTTTACAGCCAGTCAGATGGCGAATGCGTTATATGAGACCACATCGGTTACGATTATGGCAGGCGACTGCGAATTCCGCTTATCTTCTCAAAGCTCCAAATTTGACGGTTTCATGAGTGTTTATACCGAGGCGGATGATGTTACAGAAAAAGGAAATGTGACAGCAAACAGTCTGAGTGAGGACTCTGTATTGACATTAAAAGAACTCTTACCGGAGCAGCATTTTACACAACCTCCGGCACATTTTACAGAAGCTTCCCTTGTTAAAACTTTGGAAGAACTGGGAATTGGTCGTCCGAGTACCTATTCTCCGACTATTTCCACCATCCTTGCAAGACGTTATATCACGAAAGAAGCGAAGAACCTTTATGTAACCGAAATCGGTGAAGCTGTCAACGGAATTATGACTGACTTCTTTCCTACAATCGTGGATGAGAATTTCACTGCAAATATGGAGGCCTTACTTGATGGCGTTGCGGAGGGGAAGGTGGAATGGAAGAGCGTCATTGCCAATTTCTATCCGGATCTGGAGAAAGCAGTGAAGCGTGCCGAAACCGAATTGGAAAAAGTTGAGATTGCGGATGAAGTATCAGATGAGGTATGTTCTGTCTGTGGAAGACAGATGGTAATCAAATACGGCCCTTATGGAAAATTCCTTGCATGTCCTGGATTTCCGGAGTGTCGAAATACCATGCCTTATTTTGAAAAGATTGGTGTTGCTTGTCCGAAATGCGGTAAAGACGTGGTAATTAAGATGAGCAAGAAGGGCCGTAAGTTCTACGGCTGTATCGATAATCCAAACTGTGATTTTATGAGCTGGGCAAAACCGGTAAATGAAAAATGTCCACGCTGCGGCGGCTATATGGTACACAAAGGAAATAAGGTTGCTTGTGCCAATGCAGAATGCGGATATGTGTTCGAAAACAAAAAAGAGTAAGGTGAAAAAAATTCATCTTTGCACTTTAACGTGTGACACTTTTTGACTTTACTTGACGAAAGATTGCAGTAATGTTATGATTCAAACGATGTTATTTTAGAAGAGGATATATAGATTTATGGGACGTGTAGTTTTATCTTTACTTGTTGAAAACAATCCAGGTGTTACCAGCCGCATTTCAGGATTATTCTCCAGAAGAGGATACAATATCGATAGTATCTCTTCCGGCGTGACAGCTGATCCTGAATATGAGAGAGTCACCATCGTTACAAACGGAGATGATGCAGAACTTGAGCAGATCGAAAAACAGCTTTGGAAGTTAGAAGATGTTTGCGATATCAAGATTTTAAATCCGGAAAGCTCGGTATTTGGCGAATTGATGTTTGTGAAAGTGAGCGCCAATGCACAGAACAGACAGCAGATTGTTACTTTGACCGATATTTACAGCGGAAAGGTTGTTGATGTGTCAAAGGATTCTATGATTGTTCGTGTATATGGAACACAGGATAAACTTGATACGTTTATAGATCTTTTAGACGGATATCAGATTTTAGAATTGGCAAGAACCGGTTTGGCCGGTTTGACGCGCGGTTCTGATGACGTAAAAATGTTATAAAATTAAAATAATTGACTTTGAAGGAGGACATTAAAATGTCAGATGCAAGAATTTTTTATCAGGAAGACTGTAACCTTTCATTATTGGACGGAAAGACCATTGCGGTTATTGGTTATGGTAGCCAGGGACATGCACATGCATTGAATGCTAAGGAGTCCGGATGCAATGTTATCATCGGTCTTTATGAAGGCTCTAAGTCATGGGCAAAAGCAGAGAAGCAGGGATTTGAAGTATTTACAGCTGCTGAAGCTGCAAAGAAAGCAGATATCATCATGATCTTAATCAATGATGAGTTACAGGCAGATATGTACAAGAAGGACATTGAGCCAAACCTTGAGCCGGGAAATATGTTGATGTTTGCTCATGGATTCAATATTCATTTTGGTTGCATCACTCCTCCGAAGGATGTTGACGTTACAATGATCGCTCCTAAGGGACCGGGTCATACCGTTCGTTCTGAATATCAGGCAGGAAAGGGTGTTCCTTGTTTGGTAGCTGTTGAGCAGGATGCTACAGGAAAAGCACTTGATCTTGCACTTGCTTATGCATTGGCAATTGGTGGAGCAAGAGCCGGAGTTCTTGAGACAACCTTCCGCACAGAGACAGAGACTGACCTCTTCGGTGAGCAGGCAGTTCTTTGCGGCGGTGTTTGCGCATTGATGCAGGCTGGATTCGAAACTCTTTGTGAAGCAGGATATGATCCAAGAAATGCTTACTTTGAGTGCATCCACGAGATGAAGTTAATCGTAGATTTGATCTATCAGTCAGGATTCGCAGGAATGAGATATTCTATTTCCAATACTGCTGAATACGGTGATTATATTACCGGTCCTAAGATCATCACTGAGGATACAAAGAAGGCTATGAAGCAGATCCTTGCTGACATTCAGGATGGTTCTTTCGCAAAGCAGTTCTTGCTTGATATGAGCCCGGCAGGACGTCAGGTACACTTCAAGGCTATGAGAAAGCTTGCAGCTGAGCATCCATCAGAGAAGGTTGGCGAGGAAGTACGTAAGCTTTACAGCTGGAATAATGAAGAAGATAAGTTCATCAACAACTAATCTTTTTTGCAAATTTGATACAAAAGTATCTTGGGGGCATCAATCGATGCCCCTTTTGATTGCATTTTTTACGCGAATGTGTTTAAATGAATTTTAGTGTTTTAAGAATGCGAAAAGCAATCAAAGAATTTATTGACAAACAAAGAGGAACGCAATATGGCAGAAGTTTATAATCACAAAGCAATTGAGCAAAAATGGCAGAAATATTGGGAGGAGCATGAGACCTTCAAGACAGATGTTTGGGATTTTTCCAAGCCAAAGTATTATGCGCTTGATATGTTCCCTTATCCTTCAGGTGTAGGCCTTCATGCCGGACATCCGGAAGGTTATACTGCAACTGATATTATGTCTCGTATGAAGAGAATGCAGGGCTATAATGTGCTTCATCCGATGGGATATGATTCATTTGGTTTGCCGGCAGAGCAATATGCGGTAAATACAGGTAATCATCCAAATGGATTCACACAGGAAAATATTAAAACCTTCTCTAAGCAGTTAAAAGAGTTAGGATTTGATTATGATTGGTCTAAGATGATTGCAACCAGTGATCCGGAGTTTTATAAATGGACTCAGTGGATTTTTAAGAAATTATATGAGGCTGGCTATGCAAAGCATATTGATATGCCTGTAAACTGGTGCGAAGAGCTTGGAACCGTTCTTTCAAATGATGAGGTCATTGATGGAAAGTCTGAGCGTGGCGGATTCCCAGTCGTTCGTAAAAATATGAAGCAGTGGGTGATTGATCAGCCGGCATTTGCAGAGAAGTTGTTAGAAGGCCTAAATGAAATTGATTGGCCTGAATCTACAAAGGAAATGCAACGCAACTGGATTGGTAAGAGTACCGGTGTTGAAGTTGATTTCAAGATTGTAGATGGCGGAGAATTCTCTATTTTTACAACTTGTATCGAGACAATTTATGGTATTACTTTTATGGTACTTGCTCCGGACGGAGATATCGTAAAGGGTCTGATGGATCGTGTGGAAAACAAAGAAGAAGTTCAGGCTTATATCGACGAGACCATTAAGAAGAGCGATATGGACAGAACTGAATTAAATAAAACGAAGTCCGGATGTTGCTTGAAGGGTATTTATGCAATTAACCCTGTTAACGGAAAAAAAGTGCCTGTTTTTATCGGTGATTTCGTACTTGCAAGCTACGGAACAGGTGCTGTTATGGCAGTTCCTTCTCATGATCAGCGTGACTTTGAATATGCGATTGCTCATAATATTGATATGATTCAGGTTATCGAAGGAAGAGATGTTTCTGAATGTGCCTTCGAGAAGCAGGATTATCTTGGGAAGGGCTGCAAACTGATGAATTCTGAAGAATTTACCGGTATGACAGTTGAAGAAGCAAAGGAAGCTATCACAACAAAGCTTGAGGGCATGGGCGTTGCAAGAAGAAAAGTAAATTATAAATTCCGTGAGTGGATTTTTGCGCGTCAGAGATATTGGGGTGAGCCTGTTCCTTGTGTATATAAGGAAGATGGTTCAATTTATTTCCTTCCGGATGAGGAACTTCCGCTTGTTCTTCCGGAACTTGAAGACTATAAGGGCAAGAATGGTCAGGCTCCGCTGGAAAATGCAACCGAGTGGAAGCAGTATGATAAGAACGGTGTGAAAGGAACCAGAGAGACATCTACAATGCCTGGTTCAGCCGGATCTTCTTGGTATTATATGAGATATATCGATCCTCATAATGACAAAGAATTTGCAAATCAGGAACTCTTAAAGCATTGGCTTCCTGTTGACCTTTACGTAGGTGGACCGGAGCATGCGGTTGGACATTTGATGTATGCACGTATCTGGAACAGATTCTTATACGATAACGGCCTTTCACCTGTTAAAGAGCCATTCAAGAAACTGGTTCATCAAGGTATGATTCTTGGATCAAACGGAATTAAGATGGGTAAGAGATTCCCTGAATTTGTTGTAAATCCAAGTGATGTCGTAGAAGAGTACGGTGCTGACACCCTTCGTTTATACGAAATGTTCATGGGACCTTTGGAGGTTTCTAAACCATGGAATGATAATAATGTTCAGGGTGCTAAGCGTTTTATCACACGTGTGTGGAATTTCTTTACAGAAGCTGATAACTTGACAGATACCGATGATGGCTCATTGACAAAGATTTATAATCAGACTGTTAAGAAGGTTACAGATGACTTTGAATCCTTAGGTTATAATACTGCAATCAGTCAAATGATGATTTTCGTCAATGAAGTATATAAAGTAGGCAAGTGCCCACGTGAATTCGCAGAAGGCCTGATTAAGATGCTTTCATGCGTATGTCCGCACGTTGGCGAGGAAATCTGGCAATTGATGGGACATCAGGATACCATTGCTTATGAATCATGGCCGACTTATGATGAATCTGCATTGGTTGATGATTCTGTTGAAATTGCAGTACAGATCAATGGTAAGGTTCGAGCAACGATTAATATTGCAAAAGATGCTGCAAAAGATGATGTTCTTGCAATGGCAAAAGAGGCATTGGGAGATAAGCTTTCAGGCAATATTATTAAAGAGATTTATGTACCTGGTAAAATCGTAAATATTGTTGCAAAATAAAATTTAAAAAGAACTGCGAAAAAAATTTTCGCAGTTCTTATTTTTATTTTTTCATCACATAAGCAGGAAGAGAAGGATCGGAACCTTTTAATTTTTGCATACCGCGTTGTACGGCATCCTTCGAGTTCTTCCAGTCCGCATCTTTGTTTTTATAATCGAATTTCTCCACAAACCAGGAAACATCTTCAAAAATTCTTTCTAGATTTTCGCGTTCTAGAGGAAGTACAATATCATAAAATTCTTGTTTCGCTTGATCTTTTAAGACTTCATCCGCATAAGAGAGCAAAATTTTAAAATGATTGAGGCAGAATCCTTGTGTTGCTTTGATCTGATCTTTAAATGTAGCATCTTTTTTGTAGAGTTCAAAGAAGGTTTTCATATATGCATGAAAGGTTTGATCTACCATTTTGCAGATAAAGCAGCTTTCTTCGCGGTGCTTAATCCAGTTTACAATAGAATTTGAGTCTTGAGGGTTTTTGTCTTTTGAAAAAAGACTCTTCTTTGAGGAAGCTTGCGGTTTGAAATTTTTGAATTCTTTGTCTGCTTCTTCCAAATAACGCATATACATGGTTTTTAGAATCCATGCATTCCCCAATGCATTTCCGTAATCAAACATCTTTTTGAAATGATTGCGACAGAAACCTTCTTTGTCGGTCATTTCGCGAATATCTGCCTCCATATAGGAGGCACCGTGGCCTAATACGAAGTCCATCGCATGTTCTTCGGTTTTTCGTTCGATATAGCAAAACGGACATTCTCCGGCATGTGTCATGGCATCATGGATTGGTATGGTATGTAATTGTTCTTTCATTGTTTTTTTCCTTTGCAAATTAATTTATAACGGATGGTTTTGATATTCTTGTTGTTTTAACTGATAGTATTGGATAAAGGTTGCAAGAGCCTTTGTCTTTGTCTTATGAGGCTTGTATGCAAAACCAACCTGTCTTTTATACATTGGAACTTTAAGTGGAATTTCCACAAGGGTTTCATCCTCTAATTCCTTTTGCACAAACTGCTTGATGACTGCGGAGACACCAAGTCCAATCTTTGCAAATTCAATAACCAGATCAAGGCTTGAAATTTCAATGGATTCAGAAATTTCGATTTCTTGATCCTTTAAATAATGATCAATATATTGACGCGTCATATTATTAGAATCCAGAAGAATCAAATTTCCCTTTGTCAGAATTTCGTCTTCAGAGATATTGCGTGCCTTTAGATTTTTTAAATAATCTTTATTTGCCACAAATACATCTTCGATTTCTTCTATGAAATCAAATGTAAGATTTCGATTTCCGGATGGCTTACCAATTAATCCGATATCAATTTGATTTTCGTCTAATAATTTTAGGGTTTCATTGGTAGACTGACATTGAATCGAAATGTTAATATGAGGATTTTGGTGTACAAATTCCTCAAGGTAAGGCAATAGTATATACTTGCACAGCGTTGAGCTGACACCGATTTTGATTTTTCCAATGCCAAGATCAATAGACTCTTTTAATTTACGTTCACCTTCGTTTAGTGATGTAAAAGCTTCTCGTACATGGTCATAGAGGATTTCACCTTCGTCGGTTAATAACACACCTCTGGAGCTGCGAGTGAAAAGCTTGCAATTTAAGGATTCCTCAAGTTTTTGAATGGACTTGGAAATCGCAGGCTGACTGATATAGAGTTCTTTTGCTGCTTTTGAAATGTTACCGGCCTTTGCAACGGTATAAAAGATGTAATAAGACGATAAATTCTGATTCATATCCTTACCTCCATTTTGCAACATTATAGCATAAGAGTCAGTTATAATAAATATGTTTATTATGTATTGTTTTTATAGAATTAGGTATGTTAGTATTGATGTGTCTAAAAAATCTATTCTAAAATAACATATTATGAAACTAGGAGGAATGAACAATGGGAATGACTATGACCCAGAAGATATTAGCCGCTCATGCAGGGCTTGAAAGCGTGAAAGCCGGACAGCTGATTATGGCGGATTTAGATCTGGTGCTTGGAAATGATATCACTTCCCCGGTTGCAATCCATGAAATTGAGAAGATGAAGGTTGATGGGGTATTCCACAAGGATAAGATTGCACTGGTAATGGATCATTTCGCCCCGAATAAAGATATCAAGTCTGCGCAACACTGCAAATGTGTTCGTGAGTTTGCTTGCAAGAACGAAATCTCTAACTTCTTTGATGTTGGAGAAATGGGTATTGAGCATGCACTTCTCCCAGAACAGGGTCTGACAGTTGCCGGCGATGTCGTCATCGGTGCGGATTCCCATACTTGTACATACGGCGCTTTGGGTGCATTTTCAACCGGCGTTGGAAGTACAGATATGGCTGCAGGAATGGCAACAGGACAGGCATGGTTTAAAGTGCCAAGTGCCATTAAATTTAATTTGACAGGAAAACCTGCAAAATGGATAAGCGGTAAGGATATTATTCTTCATATCATCGGTATGATTGGTGTGGATGGTGCGCTTTATCGCTCTATGGAATTTGTAGGAGATGGTATTTCTTATCTTTCTATGGATGATCGTTTTACCATTGCGAATATGGCAATTGAAGCCGGTGGTAAAAATGGAATCTTCCCGGTTGACGAATTGACCGAACAGTATATGAAAGAGCATTCAAAGAGACCTTACAAAGTATTTGAGGCGGATCCGGATGCAGAATATGATGAGGAATATACGATTGATTTATCCGCATTAAAGCCTACTGTAGCTTTTCCTCATCTTCCGGAAAATACAAGAACGATTGATGAAGTCGGCGATGTAAAAATCGATCAGGTTGTAATCGGTTCCTGCACTAATGGTAGAATGGATGATCTTCGTATTGCTGCGGAAATTATGCGTGGTAAGAAAGTGGCGAAGGGCGTTCGCGTGATTGTGATTCCGGCTACACAAAAGATTTATTTGCAGGCGATGGAAGAAGGCTTGTTAAAGGATTTTATTCAGGCAGGCGCAATCGTCAGCACACCAACCTGCGGACCGTGTCTTGGCGGACATATGGGTGTTATGGCTGAAGGTGAGAGATGCGTTTCTACCACCAACAGAAACTTTGTTGGCCGAATGGGACATGTTGAATCTGAAGTTTATCTTGCAAGCCCGGCAGTGGCTGCTGCAAGTGCATTGACCGGTAAGATTTCCGGCCCTGATGAAGTTGTTTAGTTTAGGAGGAAAGAGATATGAAGGATGCACATGGTCGTGTATTTAAATACGGAGATAACGTAGATACGGATGTAATCATTCCTGCAAGATATCTGAATTCCTCAGATCCTAAGGAACTGGCTACACATTGTATGGAAGATATCGATATTGAATTTGTAAAGAAGGTTCAAGAAGGCGATATCATCGTTGCAAACAAGAATTTTGGATGCGGTTCATCAAGAGAACATGCGCCGATTTCGATTAAAGCATCAGGTGTTAGCTGTGTAATCGCAGAAACCTTTGCCCGCATCTTCTACAGAAATGCAATTAATATCGGACTCCCGATTATCGAGTGTCCGGAGGCTGCAAAAAATATTTCAGCAGGAGATGAAGTTGAGGTTAACTTTGATACCGGAGTGATTACGGATGTAACCACCGGGAAAACCTTCCAAGGACAGGCCTTCCCGGAATTTATGCAAAAGATTATTGATTGTGAAGGACTGGTTAATTATATTAATCAGAAATAAATCCTTTTAGATAGTCCAGATATTTTTTGCGAAGTTTGATTTTGTTATAGGCTTCCAGATACTGGGCTGTGGAATAGGAATTGATATAATTCTTTTGGTAGTTTCTTGAAATGCCGGCATCCCAAGCCAAATCGACGGCTTTGTTATAGGCGATGGCGGCATTTTCCTGCGTATCGTAGGTGCCGATGATATAATTGCCGTTGATATGAATCATAGCTTTATATTTATAATTTGGCGCTTCTCCGATGCGCGATACACCGAAATAGGGATTGATGACAATGACATTGGAATAGCGATAATCGGTATCATCACCGTTGGCAAACTCATAGTCGCGGCCTAAGACCGCATGCGGCTTGATTCCATAACGGCTCAATATCGTAACTTGCATTCCGTAATCATTGACAAATAGATGGCCTCTTCGCTGCATAATGGTTTTTTCAGCATAATAAAACAGGTCATCAATATCAAATTTTAATTCTTTTTGAATCGAAAGATAATAACTAAAGTAGTTGCGTCTTAAATAAATCGGAGTCGCAACATACATATGATTGTCTCGAAAGTTACAGAGACTGACTATTTTTTCAAATGGAAGATAACGCGTTAAATAAAAGGCGTTTTCAATAGAAAGATCACTCTTTAGCAGCTTGTCGGCATTGAAGTAAGCATGGCTTGCATCTTCTTCAGTGGCGTAACTGCCTAGACTGATATGTTTGTTCTTATATGTAATACTGGCACGGTAATATAAAGTACCGTCCTTCTTGTATGCTTTATAAGTTCCGGGAAGCATAGAGTGTCTCCTTTTCTTTTCGATAAATTTAGTATAGCATTCTTGCTTTTTGATTGACAGTATAAAACTATTTAGATAATATATTTCAGAGATAGAAAGGTAGGTAGGCGATGAGCGTATTATATTCCAGCACCAGAGACGACAGTAAAAAATTAACTGCTTCACAGGCTATTCTTCAGGGACTGGCAGAGGACGGAGGACTTTTTGTACCGGATCATATCCCGGCTTTGGACAAAAGTATCGACGAACTTGCGAATCTTTCCTATCAAGAGACAGCATACGAAGTTATGAAATTGCTTCTTTCTGACTTTACTGAGGAAGAACTGAAAAATTGTATTAATAAAGCATATGATAGCAAATTTGACGTGGAAGAGATTGCGCCGCTTGTTCAAGCGGATGGCGCATATTATCTTGAATTATTCCATGGATCAACAATTGCTTTTAAAGATATGGCATTATCTATTTTGCCGCATCTTTTGATTACTTCTGCAAGAAAGAATCAAATCAAAAATGATATTGTAATTTTAACAGCAACATCAGGTGATACAGGAAAAGCTGCATTGGCAGGTTTTGCCGGCGTGGAAGGCACCAAGATCGTGGTATTTTATCCGAAGCATGGTGTAAGCCCGATTCAAGAGAAGCAGATGGTAACCCAGAAGGGGGACAATACCTGCGTTGTCGGAATTGAAGGAAACTTTGATCAGGCTCAGACCGGAGTTAAGCAAATGTTCAATGATGCTGCTTTAAAAGCAGAATTGGATCAGGCGGGATTTCAGTTCTCATCAGCCAACTCCATTAATATCGGACGTCTTGTTCCTCAGGTTGTCTATTATGTCTATGCATATGCTAAGTTATATGCAAATGGCGCAATCCAAAAGGATGAGAAGATTAATGTTGTTGTTCCGACAGGTAATTTCGGAAATATTCTTGCTGCATATTATGCGAAGAATATGGGAATTCCGATTGCAAAATTAATTTGCGCATCAAATGAAAATAAAGTTTTATATGATTTCTTTCAGACCGGTATTTATGATCGCAACAGAGAATTCATTTTGACCAGTTCACCTTCAATGGATATTTTAATCAGCTCTAATTTAGAGCGTTTGATTTACAGAATTGCCGGAGATGACGTTTCAAAGAATCGTGAATTCATGGGCGCCTTAACAAAGGACGGAAAATATGAAATCACAGATGAGATGAAAGCGAAGCTTGCTGATTTTTATGGCAATTACACAAGTGAGGAAGAAACTGCTTCTGTGATCAAGGACTTATACGAAAAGACAGGCTATATTATTGATACCCATACTGCAGTTGCTACAGGTGTATTTAAGAAATATCAAAAGGCAAGCAATGATACAAATACCAAAACTGTGATTGCATCTACTGCAAGCCCGTTTAAGTTCACCAGAAGTGTAATGAATGCCATTGATGAAGCAAAATATGACAAGATGAGCGATTTTGAGTTGGTAGATGAATTAAGCAAAATCGGAAATGTTAAGGTTCCAAATGCGATTGAAGAGATTAGAACCGCACCTGTTTTACATGACACAGTTTGCGAAGTGGAAGAGATGCCTTCAGTTGTAAAGAAATTTCTTGGAATTCAATAATGGGTTATAGAATATGAATAAAAAATAGCTGTTGCAATTTGCAACAGCTATTTTTTATGGTTAAACTAATTCAATTAAGAAATGAACGATACCAAAGGAATATAATACCTGGAAATGATAAACCGGATTATCAAAATCTAAAATAGGATCCTCCACCAGCTCCGGTGCTGTAATGGTTAATTCTATAGAAGAATCATTTGAAATATTCACAATGAATAATCCGTTATGAAGATTTAAGAAATCCTCCAGGGAAGCCTGTACATATTCGTCGTATTCGGTAAATGTATCCCCGACATATCTTGATGCAAATGCAATAGCGGTTTCTTCGTCCATTGAAATAAAGGATCGAATTTGATAATTACCTTGAATTTCCTGACGAATACATTTGTCGACAGGAAATGCTTTGATTTTGTCTGCAGGAAGTGGAGTGAAATCTTCGCCAACAAAGCGTACAAAATCATTAAAAAGCAATTCAAAGTAAGATTTACTTTCGATTGTCATAGTAGAATCTTGATTAAACAGATTCTCGATGAGACGTCTGATGATCTCATGATTATCGGATGTAATATCAAAATCAAGGATTTCATTTTCGGAGCGATAATCAGCAATAATATTTTCCAAATCTGAATTGGTAATAATACCGTCATCCACAAGAACTTGTCCGAGTAATAAAAAGTCGGGACTTTGTTCTCGCAAAAGATCCATGACCTGTTCTTCTGTCAAATAACCGCATTCTACAGCAATTTCGCCGAATTTCTTGCTTTCGTGAGTTTGAGCGATTATGACCTCATCAACTTCCTGTGCTGTCATAAAACCGCTGTTTATTGCTAATGTACCAAGGCGCATGCGTGCATCAGCTTCTCGCTGCATTGCACTAAATAGCTGATCTTGAGTTACATAGCTATGGGATAATAAATAATTCCCGAAAAATTGTGTGTACATAGATTATCTCCCCTTGATTACTTTTGTAATAGTTTCTATCACTTGCTCTTTGCTGATAGGTTTTTGGATGAACTCAGTTGCTCCGGATTCCAGTGCGGATTTTAACTGTGATTTCGTTCCAATCGAAGAGCAGATAATAATTAACGCATTGGGATTGATATCCATAATTTCTCTGATTGCAGTGTTACCATCTTTTTTTGGCATAACAATATCAAGAAAAATAATGTCAGGAGAATACTCCTTATATTTCTCTACACAATCTGCACCATCGACAGCTTCAATAAAGGTCGGGTTTCCCATGGTGAGAATAATATCTTTTAATTGTTTTCTTGCCAAAATGGAGTCGTCTGTGATTAAAATTTTGCTTGTATTAATATCCATAGTTTCCACCTCATCAATATAAAAATATTTTAACCCAAACAATTAGTCATTTCAACGGTTTTTCTTTTGAATCCGGAGAATTATTTATGGAAATTTTCTTTTATTCGAAGAATAAATAGAGTATGATAGAAATATCATGAATTTGGAGGATGAATAATGAATTCGATTTATATTATTGATGCATGTATTTTGGTTGCCGCAGTCTATTTATTTGTACTTGCAATTAAAATGAAAAATTCCGGGAAAATCCATAAATCTGTTATGGGAGAGGAATTGATTAAGAATTGCATAGATGAAAAAGCTTTTATCAATTCCATTTATCCATGGATGATTTTCTTTGCGGTCGCATCTTTTGTGGCCGGAGTAGTCGGATTTATTTTGGACTATTTAAAAGTGGGAGGATGGGCGAATTATCCGACGCTTGGTGTCTTTTTGGTAGTTTTTGTGGTTTTTATTGTACAGTATAAGCGTGCAGTGAAGAAATATTTTAAAGAATCTTAGCTGTTTGGATGAATGAAATGTTCTGAAATCAGTTGAATTTTTGATGATCAAAAAGTATAATATATTTACCTGGAGTGCACGACAACTCTTGCTATTTAGAACCTACATTTACTTTTAATGGGATTCTTAAATTGCTTCATTAATGTCAAGCCCCCCTGGGCTGGCCATGCCGAACTTGTTCGGAGCCGTCAGCCACCGTACGACAGGCCAGGGGAAGGCAGATGTGGAGTTGCGGTTACCCACCTGGCTTAGCGCTAGGAGTCTAAATCGCGAGAACCGGCACGTCCGGGCTATTTTTTGCCCAAAATTAGATTTTGGTGCTTGAACTTCAAATTTTGCTGTGGTAAAATGACAAAAGTTAAAGGCATTGAATGTGTTAAGTAGATTTTTAATACCGCTTTCAGAGAGAGAAGATCACCGGCTGCAAGTCTTCTTAAGCAGGATGGGAATTGAATTTCGCACAGGAGCTTCGCAGATGAAATATGCAGTAGTTTGCGACGGAGATTGCACGTTAAGCAAAACCGAGTGTCTATATGTATTTCATATAGGAATCAGGGTGGTAACGCGGAATGTAATGGTTTCGTCCCTATACTAGGGATGAAACCTTTTTTTTGTCCCTTCAAAGATTTTTAAACTTGAATAAATTTAGAAGAGGAGAACGACAATGAAAGAAAAACTGCAGCAAATCAAAGAAAAAGCAATTGCAGCAATCGAACAGACCAATGGACTTGAAATGTTAAATGATGTCCGCATGTCTGTACTCGGAAAAACCGGAGAATTAACATCTGTGCTAAAAGGAATGAAGGATGTTGCGCCGGAGGATAGACCTAAGGTTGGACAGATGGTGAATGAAACACGTGAAGCCATCGAGAAATTATTGGAAGAAAAGAAAATTAAATTTGAACAAGAGGCGATGAAGCGCCGCTATGAATCAGAGAAGATTGATGTTACAATGCCTTCCACAAAGAAAGAGCATGGTAATTTGCATCCAATCACTCAGGTTCGCAATCAAATAACAGATATTTTTGGCTCTATGGGATTTGAAGTATATGAAGGAACAGAAATCGAGACCGATTACTATAACTTCACTGCATTGAATACACCGCAGGATCATCCGGCACGTGATATGCAGGATACTTTTTATCTTTCACCGGAATTTTTATTGCGTACACAGACTTCATCAGGCCAGATTCATGTAATGGAAAATGAAAAGCCACCTATCAAGATTATTTCACCTGGTAAAGTGTTCCGTTCAGATGATGATGCTACACATTCACCGATGTTCTCACAGATGGAAGGTCTTGTTGTTGATAAAGGCATCACCCTTTGTGATTTAAAGGGTATGCTTGATGAATTTGTAAAAGAAGTATTTGGACAAGAGACAACCACAAGATTAAGACCATCTTATTTCCCATTTACCGAGCCTTCCGTAGAAGTTGATGTAAGTTGTTTCCAGTGTCATGGAAAAGGCTGCAAGCTTTGCAAAGGAACAGGCTGGATTGAAGTACTTGGAGCCGGAGTGGTAAACAATAAGGTACTTGAGGGCTGCGGAATCGATACGGATGTTTATAGCGGATTTGCATTTGGTATCGGTATTGAACGTATTGCGATGTTAAAATACGGCATCAATAATATCAAGTTGTTGTTTGAATCCGATTTACGTGTGTTAAAGCAGTTGGATGATGAGAAATAGGATTGGAAAGGAGCAAGTATTATGTTAGCACCACTTAGTTGGTTAAAAGAATATGTAGATATTGATGTGACTCCTCAGGAGTTGGAAGATAAATTGTTTTCCTGCGGTTTCGAAGTGGAAGAACGTTATGAAGTAGGAAAGGATATTTCTAAGGTTGTCGTTGGATATGTAAAGGAATGCGAACCGATTCCGGAAACACATCTTCATCTTTGCAAAGTTGATGCGGGTGAGGCTGGAATTCTTCAGATTTGCTGTGGCGCAGACAATGTAAAAGCCGGTGGAAAGTATCCGCTTGCTTTAATCGGAGCGACCGTTTATGCAACAGCAAAAGATCATGTGACAATTGAAGGCGTTATGGAAATCGGACAGGGCAAATTACGCGGATATGATTCTTTTGGTATGCTTTGTTCAGGTGTGGAACTTGGATTAAATGAAGATCTTTATCCAGGCGCCGGCTATAACGGTTTACTGGTTCTTCCGGATGATGCGCCAATCGGTGCAGATGTAAAGCCGATTCTTGGATTAGATGATCAGATTTATGATATTGCAATTACTGCAAATAGACCTGATTGTCAAAGCATTTATGGTATTGCACGTGAAGTTGCTGCAGTATTGGGCAAGCAGTTAAAGGCTCCGGCATTGGATTATAAGGAGCAGGATGCTCTGGCAGATGATTTTAAGGTATCTGTTGATGCGACTGATATTTGTCCTCGATACAGCGCACATTACGTATATGATGTCAAAATTGGACAGTCCCCTGCTTGGATGAGACGTCGTCTTGCTTTGACCGGTATTGGCTCTATTTCTAATATTGTAGATATTACAAATTATGTATTAAAAGAACTTGGACAACCGATGCATGCATTCGATTATAGCTATCTTGAAGGAAATCAAATCAATGTCAGACGTGCACATAATGGTGAAAAAATTGTAACTTTAGACGAAAAAGAATTCGAATTAAACGATCAAAATTTAGTCATCTGTGATGGTAAAAAACCAGTTGCGCTTGCCGGAATCATGGGCGGATTGAATTCTGAAATCAAAGAAGATACAACTGCTGTTATGTTTGAGGCTGCAAAATTTGCACGTGACAATATCAGAAAGTCTTCAAGAGCATTAGGACAGGCGTCAGATTCGAGTGCTTTATATTCAAAAGGTGTATATGAATATACAACCGTTATGGCAATGAAGAGAGCACTTCATTTGATTGATGAACTAGGATGCGGAAAAGTATCTTCTTCTCATTATGAAGCAAATACAGGAAATTCTATTGAACCTACGGAATTGAAAGTAAGCGTTAAGAAGGTCAATGGTGTTCTTGGAATTACAGTTCCTGATGATGAAATTGTCCGCATTTTGACAAATCTGAATATGCAGCCGAAAATCAATGGAGATGAATTGATTCTACAGATTCCGGCTTATCGTGAAGATATGGAATCATATCCGGATGTGGCAGAAGAAGTGATTCGTATGTATGGTTATGATCACGTAATTCCGACATTTATGCCAACTGCACAGGTGACAATGGGAGGCCTTAACCTTCGTCAGAAAAACGAGTTAAAGATTAAGAGAGCACTTTGTGCTGCAGGAGCCTACGAAGGAATGCATTATTCATTCTTTTCACCAAGCGATCTTGATTTGCTTCGCTTACCGGAAGATGCACCTGAAAGACATGCGATTTCTTTGATTAATCCAATTAATATTGATTTGTCTCTGATGCGAACAACACTTGCGCCGGAGATGCTTCGTGCGATGGCAGGAAATCAAAAGAAGGGAATCCTTGAAGGAAAGATTTTTGAAATGGGTAATATCTTTATCCCGAAGGATCTTCCTCTTACTGAATATCCGGATGAGCGCGAGACTATTTGTGTGGGTGTATTTGGCAAAGAGGCTACCTTCTTTGACATTAAAGGATTTGGAGATGTGATTGCAGAAACCTTAGGCGTAAAATTTGATTATGAAGCAACACAAAAGACATTTCTTCATCCATACCAAACTGCTGAGATTTCTTGCAATGGCGAAAAGATTGGTTATGTTGGAAAAGTAGCATACGAAGTTGCCGATGAATTGGATATGACCGTGGATTCCTTTGTTATGGAGCTTGACTTACGTATTCTTTCACAGTATTATGGAAAGCCACAGGTATTTGTACCGATTTCAAAATTCGATGAAGAAAAGAGAGATTTTGCTTTTGTAGTTGATAAGAATACAACTTGTGCAGAAATCGAGAAACGTATTTATGCAGCATGTGATTATGTTACAGATGTTAAATTGTTCGATGTCTATGAAGGCGCACAGCTTCCGGCAGACAAGAAGAGTATGGCATTCAATGTTGTATTTACTCCAAGAGATGAAAAGCTTAAAGGTAAGAAAATCGAGGGCTTTGTTGAAAATATTTTAAATGATTTGAAAGACAATCTTGGAGCTACATTGCGAGCATAATCGGAGTGAAAACAGATTATGGATGTAAAAGATTTTTATTATGATTTGCCTCAGGAATTAATTGCACAGGATCCATTGGAGGATCGCAGTTCATCTCGCCTGATGGTATTAAACAAAACAACCGGTGCCATTCAAAATAAGATTTTCTCTGATATTATTGATTATTTAAATCCTGGAGACTGTCTTGTGTTGAATAACACAAAGGTCATTCCGGCTCGTTTATTTGGTGTAAAAGAAGAGACCGGAGCACATGTGGAGGTCCTTTTATTAAAGCGTAAGGAAAACGATTGCTGGGAATGCTTGGTTAGACCGGGAAAGAAACTTCGTCCGGGCGCAAAAGTAATATTTGGAGATGGTTTGTTGAAAGGTGAAATCACAGATGTTTTAGATGAAGGTAATCGTGAAATTCATTTTATCTATGATGGAATTTTTGAAGAAATCCTGGATCAACTTGGCCAAATGCCGCTTCCACCATATATTACGCATGAACTTAAGGACAAGAATCGTTATCAAACAGTATATGCAAAATATGATGGTTCTGCAGCTGCGCCTACAGCAGGGCTTCATTTTACGAAAGAATTGCTTCAAAAAGTAAAAGATAAAGGCGTGCAAATTGCTGAAGTTACGCTTCATGTGGGACTTGGCACCTTCAGACCGGTAAAAGTTGAAAATGTATTAGATCATCATATGCATTCCGAATATTATCAAATCACACAGGAAGCTGCTGATCTAATCAATCAGACTAAGGCGAATGGAAAGCGTGTAATTTCAGTCGGAACCACAAGTACAAGAACGTTAGAGTCTGCTGCAGATGAAAATGGTTTAGTGAAAGCGCAAAGCGGATGGACTCAGATATTTATTTATCCCGGATATCAGTTTAAAGTCATTGATTGCCTGATTACGAATTTTCATCTTCCGGAATCTACTTTGGTTATGCTTGTTTCCGCACTTGCGGGAAGGGAACATGTCCTTGCTGCATACGAAAAAGCAGTGGAAGAACGTTATCGTTTCTTTAGTTTTGGAGACGCGATGTTCATCACTGACAACGAAAAAATAAACTTGTAAAAAGTTGTCTCATGTACTATGATAATAGTAGTTTAGTAGGAGATTTGTATCAACTTTTGACGGGAGAATTTTAGCATGGAAGAAAAGAGAAAACATAAAAGATTAGACCTTGATGTTTCCATTCAATTAGAAAGACTTGATGAAGATGGCGTTACAACTTTGAAATATGTACATGTAACTGTAACCGACATCTCAAGAAGCGGACTCGGGTTTAAGGCAAACCAAAAACTGGATGTAGGAACTTATTACGATACTAAGATTCAGATTTGGACAAAAGAAGTTGTCGATGCTGTAATCGAAATTGTACGTGTGGAAGAAAAGGATGGAGAATATCATTATGGTGCAATCTTTATCGGAATGACTGATACAGATGCCTTAAAGATTGATATTTATCAAATTTTCAACGATCTTTAATAAAAAGCCCTGCTTTTTGGCAGGGCTATTTTTATATAAATCACAGGTAGGGAGTTTTGACTAAATGAACCAGATTTATCAAGTAAAAAAGATAGTAAATCCAAAGGAAATTCATGCGGAAGTACCTGGCTCGAAAAGCATTACAAACAGAGCACTTCTTTTAGCTGCAATGGCTGAAGGAACGACAAAAATCAATGGAGTATTGTTTTCTGATGATTCAAGAGTTTTTATGAAAGCATTGAAGGATTTGGGGTTTCCGATTGACATAGATGAAAATCAAAAAAGTGTTACCATTACCGGATTTGGAGGTGCATTGCCTCAAAATTTATGTGCAGATAAAGCGGAGGAACCAACAGAAATATATGTTGGGAGCGCCGGAACTGCTGCCCGTTTTTTGACTGCTTTTTTGGGCTTGTCTAAAGGGCGTTTTCGAATTACTTCATCCGAGCAAATGAAAAAACGTCCTATGAAAGAACTATTAATCGCATTAGAAGAAATCGGATCGGAAATTCAATACGAAGAAGAGATTTATCATTTTCCTTTTGTGATTGGATTTGATAAATTAAAAAGTCATAGTACAAGAGTAAATATTGAAAAGAGCAGTCAGTTTTTAAGCGCGCTTTTAATCGTTTCAAAGTTATTACCAAAGGACTTTGATATTCAAATTGAAGGTACCCATGGAATGAAGTATGTATCAATGACAAAGCAGATGATTTCGGATTTTGCACCCGGAGTGTATGAAGTAGAACCGGATTTATCGGCGGCTTGCTATTTTTATGCCATGGGTGCGGTATTAGGAGTACAAGCACAGGTGAAGGGGGTAAATTTTGATACTCTTCAAGGTGACATTCAATTCTTAAAAGTTTTGGAAAAAATGGGATGTTCCTTGGAAGAACACTTACAGGGAATTGTATTATATCCTCCAAAAGATGGATTAGAAGGAGGGTGCTTTGACTTGTCTGCGTTTTCGGATCAGGCTTTGACATTGGCAGCCATAGCACCTTTTGCAAAAACACCTGTCAGTATCACCGGAATTGGACATATTCGTTTTCAGGAATGCGATCGTATACAGGCAATTTGCTCCAATCTTTTCGCTTTAGGTGTGAAGGTTGAAGAGAAAGATGGCGATATTTTGATTCACCCGGGAGTGATACATGGTGCTGATATCGAAACCTATGAAGATCATCGTGTTGCGATGTCATTTACAATTCCCGGATTGATGACAGAGGGGGTTAGAATTTTAAATCCTATGTGTTGTCGAAAAACATTTGAAAATTATTTTGAATGCTTAGAGCGATTTGTTTGGTTTGTTTGATTTGTTTAATGAATGGCATTTACTTCGGAGTGACATTACTCCGAAGTAAATGTTTTTTGTTTTCTATTGATTCTATCGTTCATGAATCACATAATTTCGTTCTTTTAATAATTTTAGTGCTTTTTCTTTTGCATGTTCTTCATAAAATTCTATGCGTAAAACACCTTCTTCAAATTCACGGTTATTAATGATTCCAATATTTTTGATATTGATATTTTTAAAGGCCATAATGGTTGCTATGGTTGCGATTCCGCCGGCTTCATCATTCAAATCCAAATAGATTTCATGAACAAGACGCTTAACTTGTTTGCCCGGAAGATTAAGGGAATCACGATAATTCTTAGCCTCTTCAAAAAAATGAAGTAAATGGTCCTTGTCATAATTTTGAATATGCTCTTTTAAATCCTGAAACATAGATATATATTCGTCCATTAGGATAGAAATCTGTTCTTTATTTGTGGCAGCAATACTTTCCCACATCGCAGGGCTTGAGGCTGCTACTCGGGTCATGTCGCGAAAACTGCCTGCAGCGATGGTTTTCATTGTTTCATTCGAATCGTCGATTGATGCAATAAAATTGGTCAGCGAAAAAGCAATCATGTGAGGTAAATGACTAATGGCTGCGGTTGCACGATCATGCTGAATATAGTCTAATACCAAAGGAATAGAGCCAAAAGAAGATACCATTTGTATATAATCGTCTAATTGTTCTTTTTTTGTTTGTTCTGTTGGGGTGATGATATAATATGCGTTTTCTAAAAAGATAGGATTGGCATAAGCGATTCCGGTTTTTTCGGAACCTGTCATTGGATGTCCGCCGATAAAGTTTGCTTCTAGGCCTAACTCCTGAACGCGCTTGTGAATCTTTGTTTTCGTGCTACCTACATCTGTGATGATACAATTTGGAGAGATGACCTCTTTTAATTGTGATAAGTATTCAATATTATTTTCTACTGGGGCACAAAGATAGATAAAATCACAGTCTGAGAAATCTTTTATATCCAATTTTTTTTGATTTGAGATAATCCCCATCTTATAAGCGTTTGAAATTGTGGATTGTCCGTGTGAAGTTGCAATTATGTTAGCGGTTGGATACAATTCTTTTAATTTTAGGGCGATAGACCCGCCAATTAAGCCCAATCCGATAAAGCCGATTTTCTTAAAGTTCATTTCCTTAGTTTCCTTATTTTTTGTATTTAGAAACATTGTAATTGATGTAGAATAGAAGAATATATGGTAAATTTGCATAAATCTATTGTAAAATCGAATTACTATTAGTAAAATATAACCATACTTAAATTATATACGGGAGGATATTTTGCTATGAACGTTTACACAACCGATAAGATTCGAAATGTAGTACTCTTAGGACATGGAAGCTGCGGTAAGACATCTCTTGCGGAAGCAATGGCTTACTTAGCAGGATGCACTAATCGCATGGGAACTGTTGCAGATAAGAATACCATAAGCGATTTTGACAAAGAAGAGCAGAAGAGACAATTTTCAATTTTTACTTCAGTCCTTCCGATTCCTTGGGGAGAATACAAAATCAATATCTTAGACACTCCGGGCTATTTTGATTTCGTTGGAGAAGTGGAAGAAGCCGTTTCAGTTGCAGATGCCGCAATTATTGTTGTTTCAGGAAAAAGCGGTATTGAAACCGGTACAAAGAAGGCATGGGAAATTTGTGAAAAATACAAATTGCCACGTATGATTTTTGTCACAGAGATGGATATCGATAATGCCAGCTACAGACAGGTGGTCGAAGACCTTCAGGAATTATATGGCAAGAAAATTGCACCATTCCATTTGCCAATTCGCGAGAATCAGGAATTTGTTGGTTATGTTAATGTAATCCAGCAGAAAGCCAAGAGATGGAATAAGTCAGGAACAGTTGATAAATTTGATGTTCCGGATTACTCAATGGATAATTTAAAACTTTGCAGAGAAGCATTGCTCGAAGCTGTTGCGGAGACGAGTGAAGAATTTATGGATCGCTATTTTAACGGAGACGAATTTTCAGATGATGAAATTCGTTCAGCTTTGCGAGTGAATGTTATTGACGGCTCAATTGTCCCGGTATTGATGGGATCTAATATTTTGGCGCGTGGTATGTATACCTTAATGGCAGATATTGTGAAATATTTTCCTTCTCCGGAAAAGGTTGAATGTGCAGGAATTGAGACGAAGACAAACGAAGTATTCGAGGCAAATTATGATTTCTCAAAACCGAAATCCGCATATGTATTTAAAACCATCGTGGATCCTTTTATTGGTAAATATTCTCTGATTAAAGTGAATTCCGGTGTGATTAAACCGGATGATGTATTATATAATTATCATCGTGATACGGAAGAAAAAATTGGTCATTTGTATGTAATGTTCGGAGGTAAGGCTGAAGAAGTAAACGAACTTCATGCAGGTGATATCGGTGCATTACAGAAACTTTCTAAAACATTGACAACGGATACTTTATCTACAAAGGCGCATCCGGTTGCCTATTTAAGAACAAATATTTCAAAGCCTTATGTTTCCATGCGATACAAAGCTGTAAACAAGGGAGATGAAGATAAGATTTCTCAGGCAATTCAGAAAATCATGATGGAAGATTTGACCTTAAAGCACGAGAATGACAGTGAAAACGGTCAGACACTTCTCTATGGTATGGGAGATCAGCATTTAGATGTAATTAAATCAATTTTGCTTGATAAATACAAAGTAGATATTGAGCTGAAGCGTCCAAAGGTTGCATTTCGCGAGACTATCCGTCAGAAAGCGGATGTAGAATACAAATATAAAAAGCAATCCGGAGGACATGGACAGTATGGTCATGTTAAGATGACTTTTGAACCATCCGGAAATTTGGATGAATCATATGAGTTTGATCAATGTGTTGTTGGAGGGGCTGTTCCAAAGAACTTTTTCCCGGCAGTTGAGAAAGGAATTGCAGAGGCTGTAAAGAGCGGTCCTCTTGCTGCTTATCCTGTTATCGGTGTAAAAGCAATGTTATATGATGGTTCATATCATCCGGTTGATTCTTCGGAAATGGCATTTAAGGTAGCAGCAAAGGGCGCATTTAAAGATGGATTTATGAAAGGAAATCCTGTATTGCTTGAGCCAATCGCAACATTAAAAGTTGTGGTGCCGGATCAGTATACAGGTGATATCATGGGTGATTTAAACAAGCGTCGAGGTCGTGTGATGGGTATGAATCCTGTTGCGGAAGGCCAGGAAATTGTGGCTGATATTCCATATATCGAATTGTTTGGCTACAATACGCAGCTTCGTTCCATGACAAGTGGAAGTGGTACATTCTCATATGAATTTTCCAGATACGAGCAGGCACCTAGCGAAGTTGCAGAGAAAGAAATTCAGGAAAGGGCAAACAAGATAGTTGATGCAGAAGAGTAATTTTTTGAAATGCATACTGTTTTTGATTGTTTTCGGGGGAGCGATCTTTTTCGCTCCCTCTTCTTACAATGCAAGCAATGAAAATCAGGAAATTAGCGATTTTAATGCGGAGGAGGGACGGATTGTATATGTTACCTTCGGTGGGGCAAATAATCCGAAAAACCAGCAATTTTACAAGGTTGGGGATGATCCGATTTTATTAAGAGCACCACATCGATTTGGTTTTACATTTAAAGGATGGTATTTTGATCAGCATTATACAAAGAAAGTGAAAATCATTCATTGCAATCAGGCAATGAATCTGGTTTTGTATGCGCGTTGGGATGCCAATATTGATAATTATGCAAATGTAAATGAGTATCCATATACCAAATCCTTTGGAAAAACGGGGCGTGGTGCCAAAAAACTACTTTTAAAGAATATGATATTTGACTTTGTGGAAAAGTTACAGATTCCCGGAATGCCTTCCACAAAGGAAACAGATCTTCTCAGTAGTATGATTTCTAGCACCAGTCAGCTGCCACAGGGGTTTTGCTTTACGGAAGATTATGTTTTGATTACGGCCTATTCTACGGAAGAAAATGCTACAGGTTCGCTGATGGTTTTTGACCGCGACAATTATCGTTATCTGGCTACTTTGGCTATGGATCCTCAAAGTCATTTGGGAGGAGTAACCTATGATGGTACAAATGTATGGGTATGTAACTCCGAAAAAATGACCATTGAGCGCATTTCTATTGATTTTGTTGATCTGTTGGTGAACAAAAACAAAGGAGAAGTTGTTGATGCATCAGAAGTGGTGGATTCCTATAAAGTAAAAAATATACCATCTTGTATCACATATTATGATGGACGAATCTGGGTGGGAACACATCGTGTGGTTATGAATGGGAAAGTTGTGTCATATTATTATGACGATGTAGAGAACAAACTATATAAAATGGGGGGATATGTTCTTCCACCAAAAGTCCAGGGGATTGCATTTGACGAAGACGGGCATGTATATTTAAGTACTTCCTATGGCAGAAATTCTTCCTCCTATTTGAAAATATATAAAAATATCGCAGAGCTTTCATCCACCCCAACTCGTCCTGATGCAGTTGTAGAAATGCCTCCGGGATCTGAGGAACTGGATATGGATTCCGAAAATAATTTATATATTATTTTTGAAACTGCAGGAGAAAAATATTATCTGGGAACTGATGGAAAAGGAGTTGCGGAATATCCATTGGATGAATTATTGGTCATTAGTGATATAGAAGGTCAAATTTATCCTTGACGAACTTTTAACATGTTTTTATACTTTAATTTGATAAATTGAGTTTGCGTCAAAGGAGAGATTATGAACAAAATTAAGATGGTAACCCCGTTGGTAGAGATGGACGGAGATGAAATGACCAGAATTCTCTGGCAGATGATTAAAGATGAATTATTGATTCCGTTTATCGATTTGAAGACAGAATACTACGACCTTGGTTTAGAGGAAAGAAATCGTACAAATGATCAGGTGACCGTAGACTCTGCAAATGCGACTAAGAAATATGGCGTAGCAGTTAAGTGTGCAACGATTACACCAAATGCGGCAAGAATGACCGAATACAATTTAAAAGAGATGTGGAAGAGTCCAAATGGTACCATTCGTGCTATGTTAGATGGTACAGTATTCCGTGCTCCGATTGTTGTAAAGGGAATTGAGCCGAATGTTAAGACATGGAAGAAGCCGATTACCATTGCCAGACATGCTTATGGTGATGTATATAAAGCGACTGAAATGAAAATCCCGGGAGCCGGAAAGGCAGAACTTGTTTATACTGCAGAAGATGGAACTGAAACACGTGAATTGATTCATAATTTCACCGGTGCCGGTGTGATTCAGGGACAGCATAATTTATGCGATTCTATTGAAAGCTTTGCACATAGTTGCTTTAAATATGCATTGGATACAAAGCAAGATTTATGGTTTGCAACAAAAGATACTATTTCTAAGAAGTATGATCATACATTTAAAGATATCTTTGCTGAAATCTTTGAAAAAGATTACAAGGATGCTTTCGAAAAAGCCGGCATTACTTATTTCTATACTTTGATTGATGATGCTGTTGCTCGAGTAATGAAATCTGAGGGTGGATATATTTGGGCATGCAAGAATTATGACGGAGATGTTATGAGTGATATGATTAGCTCAGCATTTGGCTCACTTGCAATGATGACCTCTGTTCTTGTATCTCCGAACGGATACTATGAGTACGAAGCCGCACATGGCACTGTTCAGCGCCATTATTATAAGCATTTAAAGGGAGAAGAAACTTCTACGAACTCAGTCGCAACAATTTTTGCGTGGAGTGGGGCTTTAAGAAAGCGTGGCGAACTTGACAATACCAAAGAGTTGGTTGATTTTGCCGATGCATTGGAAAAAGCATGTATCTCGACAATTGAATCCGGAAAGATGACAAAGGATTTGGCTTTGATTACAACCATTGAAAATCCGACCGTTTTGAACAGTAAAGATTTCATTCTTGCAATCAGGGAAGAATTGGAGAAACATATTCGTTAATTATTTCACATTGACAGCCTGTGTGTATTTTCCTATAATTAACAATTAGGTGAATACCAAAAACATTTAGGGTTTTGGAGGATATAAAGTTGGAAAAGGAAATTTCACAGGCTGTTATTCGCAGAATGCCTCGTTATTACAGATACTTGGGAGAATTACTTGATGAAGGTGTGGAGCGTATTTCTTCCGGTGAATTAAGTGAGCGTATGTCTGTGACAGCATCACAAATCAGACAGGATTTAAATAATTTTGGTGGTTTCGGTCAGCAGGGATATGGATATAATGTATCTTATCTCTACGAAGAAATCGGTAAAATCTTAGGATTGAATGAAACACATAATATTATCATCATCGGTGCCGGTAATTTAGGACAAGCAATTGCAAACTATATGAAATTTGAAAAACTCGGATTTCATACCATTGCATTGTTTGATGTGCGTGATGATTTGGTAGGTACAAAGATTCGTGGAATCGATGTTCATCATATCAATGAACTCGATGATTTTGTCAAAGATCATAATATCGACATTGCGGCTTTAACCATGCCGAAGTCATCTGCAGATGATATCGCTAATCGTCTGGTATCGCTTGGAATTCATGCAATTTGGAACTTCGCGCATGTGGATCTTTCTATCGATGCAACTGATGTCGTAGTCGAGAATGTTCATTTATCGGATAGTTTGATGCAGTTATCATACAATATTGTTAAAAATCATTAAGAGGATTAACAGATGAAAGACCAGCAATATTTCAAAAGTGCGATTGTGGGAAAACGAATCCCGGTATTGGTTTTGGACCAAAAGTGGCACAGACTTTTTGCAATTCATGGGAAACCGGAAACGGTGAAAAGTGTTGAAAGTGAGCTGAACGGACTGTTAGGTCGTCAGGGCAAATTAAATAATGACTTAAAAGAATTAAAAAAGTTAAAGAATAACCTGATGAATGATATAATGAATCATATGGATGGCGCTGAAGATGAGATGGATAAATCCACTCGTGATAAGAAAATGGAAGATAATAAGCGCCTGATCGATGATATTAATGAACGTCTGGAACAGTGTGAAGATGAGCTCCTTGAAATTCCAAATCAGATTGCAAAGACCAATGAAGCATTAATGCTTGAGACAATGGACTATTGCTATGATATTCTTCGTTTGAATAAACAAGAAGCGGATGAAATTGACGATTGGATTAAACAGATTCGAATAGAGTTAAAGAAAAATATTATCAGGAAACAGAACCGGGATATTAACAACAAAGAAATGTATTCTTATCTTCATGACATTTTCGGCGCGGAAATATTAGATATGTTCGATCTGAAAGAAGAGACACGAATTGTGGAAGAATCTAAATCAGAAGAGGAGAAGGCATGAAATATCTTGTAACCGGAAAAGAAATGAAGCTTTTAGATGAAGGAACTTCGCAACAGTTTTTTGTTCCATCAGAGATTTTGATGGAACAGGCTGCGAATGCATTTGTCCGAGAGCTTCTTTTGTTTTCAAATCAGAAATCTCGCTATTTGGTGGTCTGTGGATCCGGAAATAACGGCGGAGATGGCATTGCAATCGCAAGATTGTTGCGTCAGGCCGGAATAGATGCTTCTATTTATTTATGTAATCCGAATCTTTCCGGTTTGCCCGGAAAACAATTAAAAGCGTATCAGGCATATGAATATCCTATTGTTGATTCATTAGATCAATTCAGTGAATTTGATGTTGTGATTGATGCAGTTTTTGGAACGGGTTTGTCCAGAAAAATCGAAGGAAATTACAGTGCAATTCTGAATCGACTGAATTCATTAAATGCATTAAAAGTATCTGTGGATATTCCATCAGGCATTGCTGCTGATGATGGTCAAATTTTAGGTTGTGCTTTTAAGGCTGATTATACAATCACATTTTCATTCGAAAAATTGGGATTGTATTTGTTTCCGGGAGCATCTTATGCAGGAGAAGTTCGCTGCGTACCAATTGGAATCACATTGGAAAGTGCTGCGGAACGTAAACCTCGTGCATTATATCTGGAAGAAAATGATTTATTTGAAATTTTGCCAAAGCAGATTCCGAATTCTCATAAAGGTACATACGGTAAATTATTAATTGTAGCAGGAAGTGTTGGAATGGCCGGAGCTGCCTATCTTGCGGCAAAAGCAGCTTACAGAACCGGTACAGGTTTGGTCAAAATCCTTACCCCGGAAGACAATCGTGTAGTTTTGCAGACTTTGATTCCTGAAGCGATTATCACAACCTATGGAAAATCGATTGAACAATCAACTGTGTTGGAGGCTTTGAATTGGGCGAATGCAGTTTTAATCGGACCCGGATTGGGCACAGATCAGCATGCAAAGCAGTTACTTAAGCTGGTGACAGCAAATGTGACAGTGCCGATGATTATGGATGCAGATGCATTGAATCTGATATCCGAAGAAACGGATCAATTGTTGAAACCGCATCTGGATATTGTTGTGACACCACATATCGGAGAAATGTCTAGACTTCTTAATGCCCCTGTTTCTTATATTCAGACGCATTTTGTTGAAACTGCAAGGGAATTCGCAGATAAATACAATGTGGTATGTCATTTGAAAGATGCTAGAAGCATTACTGCAGTTCCATATGGAAATTCTTATATCAATATTGCAGGCAATAGCGGTATGGCCACTGCCGGAAGTGGAGATGTGCTATCCGGTATCATTGCTTCGTTGATGGCTCGCGGCGCATCCTATGATCTGGCGGCTGCAGCCGGGGCAAAAATTCATGCGGATGCCGGCGATTTTGCTGCTCAGACAGTGGGGAAAACTCCGATGATGGCCTCGGATATCATAGATGGGCTCACGAAACTTGCGTATTTGAGATAAGTTTGTTATTATTTTTGGTAGTTAATTTATAAATAGAAAGATGAGGAATGTAATATGTCAGGACATTCAAAGTTCGCGAATATCAAACATAAGAAAGAGAAAAATGATGCGGCTAAGGGTAAAATCTTTACTATGATTGGTAGAGAAATTGCCGTAGCTGTAAAAGAGGGTGGACCTGATCCATCAAATAATTTTAAGCTTGCACAGGTTATTGCAAAAGCAAAGGCTAACAATGTTCCAAATGATACCATTGAAAGAGGTATCAAGAAAGCTTCCGGAGAAGGCGGTGCAGTTAATTACGAATCTGCCACATACGAAGGATATGGACCATCCGGTACCGCAATTATCGTAAAGTGTTTGACTGATAATAAAAACCGTACTGCTGCAAATGTTCGTAATTGCTTTACAAAGGGACATGGAAGTATTGGAACACAGGGTTGTGTTTCCTTCATGTTTGATGAAAAGGGACAGATTATCGTAGATAAAGAGCAGTATGAAACTGATGCAGATGAATTTATGATGCTTGCATTGGATGCGGGTGCTGAAGACTTTACCGAAGAAGATGACAGTTATGAGATTACAACCGATCCTGCTGACTTCGAAGCGGTTCGAGAAGCTTTGGAAAAAGAAAATGTACCGATGGTTTCTGCTGAAGTAACTATGATTCCGCAAAACACAGTAACACTTTCCGATGAAACGGATATTAAGAATTTCGAGAGAATTATTGACCTGTTGGATGAAGATGATGATGTACAGGAAGTATATCACAATATGGAAGAGGCATAAATTATGAAAAAGATTCTATTTGCTGCATCTGAATGTGTACCATTTATTAAAACAGGAGGTCTTGCCGATGTTTGCGGGGCCTTGCCGAAAGAATTTGACCCGGAATACTGGGATGTTCGTGTTGTGATTCCGAACTACAGTTGTATACCGGAGAAATTCCGCAGCAAATTTGAATATGTGACTCATTTTTATATGAGCGCCGGAAATTATATTCAGGATAAGTACGTAGGTGTTTTGCAATATAAATTAGATGGCGTAACCTATTATTTCATCGATAACGAGGAATATTTCACCTGTAGTGCACCTTATGGTGATATTCGTTTTGATATCGAGAAATTCGTATTTTTTGATAAGGCAGTCTTATCGATGTTGCCTTTGATTGATTTCCAGCCACAGATTATCCATTGTCATGACTGGGAAACAGGATTGATTCCTGTATATTTAAAAAATGAATTCCAGGGGAATTCCTTCTTCTGGGGAATGAAGAGCATAATAACCATTCATAATTTGAAATTCCAAGGTGTTTGGGATTGCGAGACTATGGAAGGGCTTACCGGTTTTTCAAAATCATTATTTACACCGGACAAACTGGAATTCAAAAAAGATGCGAACATGTTAAAGGGTGGTATTGTATATGCAGACTATATCACCACTGTAAGCGACAGTTATGCAAATGAAATTCAGATGCCTTTTTACGGAGAGGGATTGGATGGTTTACTTTCTGCCAGACACTTTGACATGCAGGGAATTGTCAACGGAATTGATTATGATTCCTATAATCCGGAAACGGATTCAAAGATTTTTACAAATTACAACAAAGACAATTTCCGTAAAAAGAAGGCATCGAACAAAGAAAAACTGCAAGAGGAACTTGGTCTTGCGGTCGATAAGAAGAAATACATGATTGGACTTGTTTCCAGACTGACTGATCAAAAGGGCCTGGATCTTGTCAATTGTGTGATGGATGGCATTGTTGATGAGTTTACGCAATTCGTGGTAATCGGTACAGGTGATGCGCAATATGAGAACATGTTCCGCCATTATGCATGGAAGTATCCGGATCGAGTATCTGCCAATATTTGCTATTCTGATGAACTGGCTCGTAAGCTTTATGCCGCAGCAGATGCATTCTTGATGCCATCGCTGTTTGAACCATGTGGATTGACGCAGTTGATTTCTTTCAGATATGGAACTGTTCCGATTGTAAGAGAAACCGGTGGCTTGAAGGATACAGTAATTCCTTATAACGAATATGAGAATACCGGTGATGGATTCTCTTTCACAAATTATAATGCTCATGAAATGTTAAATATTATCAATTATTCAAAGCATATTTATTATGACAAGAAACGTGCTTGGAATCAGATCATTGATAGAGGCATTCAAAAAGATTTCTCATGGAATGCTTCAAAATTCCGCTATGAGGGATTGTACGATTATCTATTGGGATTATATGATTAATTACAAATAAGCATCAGACTTGGAGGAAATCCTTTTCATTAGTCTGATGCTTTTTTGTGAGTTTATACAATAATTGTTTTAAAATTTGTAAAAAAATCAAAATGTGGTAGATTTTTGATTGGATGAATGACAATAACATCTAAATATGGTATATTAAACTAGTTAGTTTATGTAATTTTGGAGGATTATATATGGCGACAAAAAGAAAGTCTTCCGGCACTAAAAGAAGAACCGGAGGCAATCGTGCCAAAAATATAGAGCAACAGAGTGAAATCAAAGAGACGATTTATCTATTGGTTGCAACAGCAATTGCAATATTATTGCTTATTAGCAATTTTGGTCTTGGCGGAGCTGTCGGCAATGCAGTTTCAGGCTTTTTCTTTGGTTTGTTTGGACTGTTTCAATATGTGTTACCATTTGTATTGGTCTATATCACATTGTCCGTAATCAATGTTGTAAGAGGGAATAATCATTATGCAGTCGTTAAATTGATTGCTGCAATTGTATTGCTGTTTTTTATTTGTATGTTTATGACCCTTGTGGTATATGAAAGCGATATTGTAAAACCGATTGATTGTTTTAAATACAGTCGTACATCTAAAAATGGTGGAGGATTAATCGGTGGTGTGCTTGCCTATTTGATTGAACCTGCCTTCGGTTTAATCGGTGCCTATGTCATTGATGTGATTGTGCTCGCAATCTGTATTGTGATTATTTTTGAGCGTACGCCAATTCTGTTTATGCGCAAAAAAACCGAAGAGATGCGCGCATTATCAGAGGAACGTAGAGAGGAAAGACGTTTAGAGCGTGAAGAACGAAAGAATAATCGATATAGTGGCGTTACCCCGGATATCACATTAAAGAAATCGCATAAAAAGAGAAAATCTGATGCAATGAAAGAGTTACAGGCAGAACCTGAACTTGATATTCCGGAGGTTCAATACGAGCGTAAGATGGCTTTGAATGCCAATGGTGATGCAAAGCTTGTCTCCGAAGAAAGTTTTATGAAGCCGGAGAGCGTAAATGCGAAAGAAGTTGCTTCAAAACTGAATATTTCCGGAGATTTTACAAAGGATATTCCGGCAGAGGAACCAAAACCTGCAGCAAAAAAAGAAGCTCCGGTCAAAGAGAAAATATCGAAAGAAGAATTGGATTCAGAAATCAAAAAGGTTTCTGAAGCAGCAGAAGGACAGGTGTCATATAAAGATTATGAATTTCCTCCAATTGATTTGCTAAAACCGGGAAAAGGGAAGCGTGCCGGAAATACGGAAAGCGATTTGCGCAACACTGCCGTTAAATTGGAGCAGACGCTTGCAACCTTTGGTGTAGAGGCGACAGTAACGAATGTCAGCTGTGGACCTGCTGTTACTCGATATGAATTAGAGCCGAAGCTTGGAGTGAAAGTTTCAAAGATTAAGAATCTTGAAGATGATATCAAACTAAATCTTGCAGCTGCAGATATTCGTATTGAAGCTCCAATCCCGGGAAAAGCGGCGGTTGGAATTGAAGTACCAAACAAAGAAAATGTTGCAGTTCCATTTAGAGAAGTTGTGGAATCAGATGATTTTAAGAATTCAAAAGCAACTTTAACCTTTGCTGTTGGTAAAGATATTGCAGGAAAGATTATGATTACGGATATTGCAAAAATGCCGCATCTTTTGATTGCCGGTTCAACAGGTTCCGGTAAATCAGTTTGTATTAATACGATTATTATGAGTTTATTATACAAATCCAATCCGGAAGATGTGAAATTATTGATGATTGACCCGAAGGTGGTGGAATTATCTGTTTATAATGGCATTCCGCATCTGATTATTCCTGTTGTAACAGATCCGAAGAAAGCAGCCGGCGCTCTTCAATGGGCAGTTGCAGAAATGAGTGATCGTTATCAAAAATTTGCTGAAACAGGCTGTCGTGAAATCAAGGGATATAATGCTTCACTGCCGGAAGGCGAAAAGAAGATGCCTCATATTGTAGTGATTGTTGATGAGTTGGCAGATTTGATGATGGTGGCTTCTAACGAAGTGGAAGAAGCGATTTGTCGATTGGCGCAGTTGGCTCGTGCGGCAGGAATTCATTTGATTATAGCAACACAGAGACCATCGGTGGATGTCATCACCGGTTTGATTAAGGCGAATATGCCGAGCCGTATCGCCTTTGCTGTTACATCCAGTGTTGATTCTCGAACCATTCTTGATATGGGTGGAGCGGAGAAACTTCTGGGTAAAGGAGATATGCTATTTGCACCTCAAGGATTACCGAAGCCTGTTCGTGTGCAAGGCGCTTTTGTGACAGATCAAGAGGTTGAGAATGTGGTATCCTTCTTGAAAGAACATAATTCTCATCCGGGATACAACGAAGAAGTACAAAGCAAAATGGAGACGATCACTTCATCATCGAATCAAACAGTCGCAATTGGCGGTGGGGATGCTTCCGATGGAGGAGACCCATTGTTTGTTGATGCAGCCAGAGTTGTGGTGGATAAAGAAAAAGCTTCTATTGGTATGCTTCAACGTTATTTAAAGATTGGTTTTAACCGTGCTGCAAGAATAATGGACGAATTGGAAGAGGCCGGAGTTGTCGGACCGGAAATGGGTACGAAACCGAGAACGGTTTTGATGTCTATGGAACAATTTGAAAATTATCTTGAAGAAAACGGATAAACATGATACTGTTTCTTGTGAGATTTGAGAGAGTTTTATGATTAGGAGGCCAGAATGAAAACGGACATTGAAATTGCACAGAGTGCACAGATGTGGAATATCGGTGATGTTGCAAAAACAATCGGTATTGATGCAGAAGACCTTGAATTTTACGGAAAATACAAGGCGAAGATTTCTGATGAACTGATTGAGCGAACCAAAAACAATCCGGATGGAAAGTTAATTCTTGTCACTGCGATTAATCCGACTCCGGCAGGAGAGGGTAAGACAACCACCAGTGTGGGACTGGGTGAAGCTTTTGGCAAACTGGGTAAGAAAGCAATTCTTGCTCTTCGTGAGCCTTCTTTGGGACCGTGTTTTGGAATCAAGGGTGGAGCAGCCGGTGGTGGATATGCACAGGTTGTACCGATGGAAGATTTAAATCTTCATTTTACCGGAGATTTTCATGCAATCACCTCTGCAAACAATTTATTAGCCGCATTGTTGGATAATCATATTCAGCAGGGAAATGAACTTGGAATTGATCCAAGACAGGTTGTTTGGAAACGTTGTTTGGATATTAATGACCGTGTTTTACGTAATGTGGTTGTAGGATTGGGAAATAAAATGGATGGAATGGTTCGAGAGGATCATTTTGTCATTACTGTTGCTTCTGAAATCATGGCAATCCTTTGCCTTGCGGATGATATGGATGATTTGAAGAAGCGTTTAAGCAATATCATTGTAGCTTATACATTTGATGGCAAGCCTGTAACAGCAAAGGATTTAAAAGCAGTAGGTTCTATGGCGGCTCTCTTAAAAGATGCGCTAAAGCCAAATTTGATTCAAACACTTGAACACACACCGGCATTGGTACATGGTGGTCCTTTTGCAAATATTGCTCATGGCTGCAACAGTGTTCGCGCAACAAAAACAGCTTTGAAACTTGCTGATTATGTTGTGACAGAGGCAGGATTCGGCGCAGATTTAGGCGCTGAGAAGTTCCTTGATATTAAGTGTCCAATGGCAGGACTTCATCCTGATGCAGTTGTTTTGGTTGCAACCATTCGCGCATTAAAATATAATGGAGGAGTTCCAAAGGATCAGCTTTCAGCAGAAAATGTAGATGCTTTGAAAAAGGGTATTGTGAATATTGAAAAGCATATCGAGAATTTGCAGAAATACAAGATTCCTGTAGTAGTTACCTTAAACTCTTTTGTGACCGATACAGAGGCTGAAACCTCTTTTGTAGAGAACTTCTGCAAAGAACGCGGATGTGATTTTGCACTTTCTGAAGTTTGGGAAAAAGGTGGCGAAGGTGGAATCGCTCTTGCCAATAAAGTGCTTGAGACTTTAGAAAATAAGAAGTCTGAGTATCAGCAGTTATATGATTATTCATTATCATTAAAAGAAAAAATCGAAACCATTGCACGTGAAATCTACGGAGCCAGCGATGTTTCATATTCAGCAGCTGCAGAAAAAGAATTAAAGCGTATTACAGACCTTGGAATGGGAGATTTCCCTGTTTGTATGGCAAAAACACAGTATTCATTATCGGATGATCCAAAGAAGCTTGGTCGTCCTTCCAATTTCACTTTGAATGTGAGAGAAGTATATGTTTCTGCCGGCGCAGGATTTGTAGTTGCAGTTAATGGTTCAATTATGACGATGCCGGGATTGCCAAAGACACCTGCGGCATATGGAATTGATGTCAATGATGACGGCGTGATTACAGGTTTGTTCTAGTTTTGTCGTCCGATTAAAGGAGTAATTGATTTTATGAAGTGTACTCATTGCGGAACACCGATTGAAGATGGAAAGGTATATTGTCCAAAATGCGGGAAAGCCATTCAGATGGTGCCGGATTATAATGCCTTTGAAGAAGATTTATTAAGAGAAATCTTTGAGGAAGAAAATGCCAATGAAAAACGCAATGAAGAAATGTTGCGTGAAAAGCAAAAAGAGCAAGAGCGAATTCAAAAAGCAAATGAGCAAAAGCATCGTCAGAAGATTTTGATCGTTGCGGGAATCTCTCTTGGAATTGCTTTGATTATCATCATTAGCATTTTGATCGTTGCTGCGCATAAATCCAGAAATGCACAATCCTTTGATTATCAATATCAGAAGGCTGTAGAAGCGGTTAAAGCTCAGGAATATGATTCCGCAATATCATATCTTGAAAAGGCCATCTCAATTGACAAGGATGATGTAGATTCAAGAGCTCTCCTGGTGGATTGTTATATGAAAGAGCTAGAATATGATTCCGCTTTGGTATTATGTCAGGAGATTATTCGCATTGATTCTTCGAACCTGGAAGCTTATAAAACAATGATTGAAATTTACAATATGAAAAATGATATTGATTCGATTGTAGATTTGGCTTCAGGAATTACTGATAATGCGGTATTGTCTTTATTTGCGGATTATATTGTAACTGCACCGGAATTCTCGAAGGACGAGGGCACATATCATGAATTTTTGGAATTGAAATTGTCCTCGGCCGGAAATAATGATATTTATTATACGACCGATGGTTCGGATCCGACTTTAGGTGGATATAAATATGTAAATTCCATAGATCTGGATTCACTCGGAACTTTCACAATCAAAGCTGTTTGCAAGAATGACAAAGGTCTTTTCAGTGAAATTGTAGAAAAGGAATTTGTTATCGAAATCGATGCACCGGAACGACCAGAAGTGAAGATTATTAATACAGCGTCTGATGGTTCCATTGCTGAGAATTCTAAAATAGAAGTGACAGTTCCGGAAGGTTGTACTGCTTATTATTCATGGGATGGAAATGTACCTGATCCGACATCGGAATCAGCCAATAAATATTATAATCCGATTTCTATTCCGGAAGGAAATAATGTGTTGACAGTTATTTTATATGATGAACAAACAAAATTGACAAGCGATGTCTATCGCGGAAATTTTGTTTATTATGCCACAGAAGAATAATCAAAAAACCATGCAGTTCATTCTGCATGGTTTTTATTTGTCTATTATATGGTATAATGTTTCTATGAAAATTACAATAATATGTGTCGGTAAAACAAAGGAAAAATTCTATCGAGAAGCAGTGGCAGAGTATGAGAAGCGTCTCAGTCGATATACTAAATTTCAAATCATAGAAGTCAATGACGAAAAGACCATTGAAAATCCTTCCCAGGCAGAAGAAAATATGATTAAAGATAAAGAAGGCGAGCGCATACTTGCAAATATCAAAGATGATATGCATTTGATAGCCCTTGCAATCAATGGGAAAAGTTATGATTCTGTAGCATTTTCAAAGCATATCGAAAGTCTGACAATCTCCGGAAACAGCCATATCTGTTTTATTATAGGGGGTTCTTTGGGCTTAAGCGATCAGGTGTTAAAGAAATGCCATGAAACATTATCTTTTTCAGATTTCACATTTCCGCATCAATTGATGCGTGTGATTTTGGCAGAACAAATCTATCGCTGCTTTCGGATTATGAAGAATGAACCTTATCATAAATGAGTAGAAATAAAGGAATACAAATAAAGGAGTTGCAAAAACACTATGAATATTCAAGAAGTGTTTGTGGATATTCCAAGTTCGGCGATGACCGAAATTTTTGGACAATTTGATGCAAATGTGAAAAAGATTGAAAGAACGCTTCATGTAACCGTCGTGGTACGTGAAGATACATTGAAAATTATCGGTCTTCCTTCTGATTGCGAAAGCGCAAAGGCTGTATTTTTGGAATTGTACGAATTACAGAAAAAAGGTGATGGTATCACTGAACAAAATGTCAATTATGCACTGGCATTACAGCAGGAAAATCGAATCGGAGCATTATCGCAGATTGATTCAGATGTGATTTGCCATACCATAAATGGAAAACCGGTGAAGCCAAAGACAATTGGTCAAAAAGAATATACCGATGCGATTAGAAAGCGCATGATTACCTTTGGAATCGGTCCGGCAGGAACAGGTAAAACATACCTTGCCATGGCTATGGCTATTACTGCATTTAAAAACGAAGATGTCAGTCGTATCATTCTTACCAGACCTGCAATAGAAGCGGGTGAAAAGCTGGGATTCTTGCCGGGAGATTTACAGAGTAAGGTAGATCCGTATTTAAGACCGCTTTATGATGCTCTATATCAGATTATGGGTGCTGAAAGTTTTCAAAGAAATATGGAAAAAGGATTGATTGAGGTGGCACCTCTTGCTTATATGCGAGGAAGAACATTAGACAATGCTTTTATTATTTTGGATGAGGCTCAAAATACGACTCCGGCACAGATGAAGATGTTTTTAACAAGAATCGGATTTGGATCGAAAGCTGTAATTACCGGCGATGCTACACAAAAGGATTTGGCACCGGGGCAAACTTCCGGTTTAGATGTTGCTCTGAAGGTGCTTAAAAAAGTTGATGATATTGGAATTTGTACTTTGACAGGAAAAGATGTTGTGAGACATCCTTTGGTACAGAAAATCGTTCAGGCTTATGACGATTATGAGAAAAAAGCTGTGGGAAAAAGCAGAGGAAACGGCAGACAGGGGACTAAGAAATGACAGGAAATGAAATGACAGAAAATGAAACTCTTAGCCATTACAGGGTGATTTCTTTTTTGGTGATTGCCTTATGTATGATGAGTATCACTTCTTTTTACTGTTTTGCCGAAAAGGTCGGATTTGATATTTGGGTTTGCAATTATACAATCGATATCTTATTTTTCCTGGCAATCATTTTTCAAATGGAATATGAACGCAAAAGAGCGAAAATTTCATGTAATATAGAAACCACCTTTATTCGCATTGCGGTGGGATTCGGAGTATGTACACTCATTGCTGCAGGCATTTATTTTTTGCCGGCGTATGTTCGCCCGGTTTTATTGTTCCCGATTATTATGTATACGGTTTGCAATACTGTCATCAGCGTATCTGTGAGCTTGTATTTTGCATTAGAGATATGTTTGATTGCAAATATGCATGAATATGAGACGGCACTTTACTTACTTTTAATTGTTCTAGGTATGATTTGGGTGCGCGCATTGGATGATCGGGAATATCATTTGCATGTATGTACAGCATTAGCCGTTGTTAATTTTTTTCTGCCTCTTTTGTTTTTGTACTTCGAAACACATACTTTGGAATTTCAGCGGTTATTGTATAGCGGTATTAATTCTGTTATTATATTTTTCGTCTGCTTCTTTATGTTTAAGCGTATACGAAATGGCACAGAAGAAGAAATTCAAAATCAGCTAGTGGATGTCCTCTCGGATTCTTATCCGGAAGTGATTGAGCTTCGTTTATATTCAAAAGCTGAGTATTTGCATGCGATTACTGTTTCAAAAGTCTGTTTTGAATGCGCAAAAGAACTTGGCCTTCGCGTAGATTTGTGTGCTGCTGCGGGATTCTATTATCGAATGGGTATGTGGAAAGGTGAGCCACATGTGCAAAATGGTGTTTATTTTGCAAAACGGCTTTGTTTTCCAACGGATTTGACACAAATCTTATCAGAGTATTATGGAGAGGAAGCGCTTCCTTCTACCAGAGAATCTGCGTTGGTTCATATCGTGGATGCGACAATTAAGAAATTGCAGGTATTAAAGAGTGAGGCAACAGCCTCCGGTTGGAATAAAGAATTATTGATTTATCAGACTCTGAATGAATTTTCTCAATCAGGTATTTATGATGAGTCAGGATTGTCAATGAATCAATTTTTGAAAATCAGAGATTTATTGGTCAAGGAGGAGCATATTAATGAGCTTTTATCTTGAAACGGAATGCAAAATTGATTTTGAGTTTGATTATGAAGCATTGGCTCAAAAAGTAATTGATTATTGCTTAGAACGGGAAAAATTCCCTTATGATGCCGAAGTGAATCTGACTTTGACAGATAATGAAGGAATTCATAAAATTAATAGGGAATTTAGAGAGATTGATAGGCCTACAGATGTGTTATCATTTCCAATGCTTTCCTATGATACACCGGGAGATTTTTCTTTTCTTTTAGAAGAACATGAAGAGGATTTCAATCCGGATACAGGGGAAGCGATTCTTGGAGATATCATTATTTCCGTTGAAAAAGTAAGTGAACAGGCGCAGGAATATGGACATTCAAAAGAACGCGAATTTGCTTTTTTGATTACGCATAGTATGCTGCATTTGTTTGGCTATGACCACATGGAAGAGGCAGAAGCTGAGGAAATGGAAGCGTTGCAAAAAAACATTTTAAATGAGTTAAATATTTTGAGATAGGAATTTATCATCATGTCAAAATCAAAATCTAAGGGATCGAATTTCTTGGTTCAGGGTTCGATTCTTGCGATGGCGTCTATTATAAGTCGTATCATCGGACTGATTTATCGTATTCCTATGACCAATATTATTGGTGATGAGGGAAACGGTTATTATGGAACTGCTTTTGAAGTTTATAATGTCATGCTTATTATTTCGTCATACAGTTTACCACTTGCGGTATCGAAACTTGTATCGGCAAGAAGAGCATTGGGACAGAAGCGAAACATTTACCAGTTATTGAAAGGAGCGATGCTCTTTGCTGCAATAGCTGGTCTTTTGGTGTCTTTAATACTTTTCTTTGGTGCATCATTTTTTGCCAATGTTTTGCAGACTCCTGAGGCAAAATATGCACTTAAAGTACTGGCGCCTACCTTATTGGTGGTTGCTTTGCTTGGTGCATTGAGAGGGTTCTTCCAAGGTCTTGGAACCATGATGCCAAGTGCGATTTCGCAGGTGATTGAGCAGATTGTCAATGCGATTGTGAGTGTATGGGCAGCTTATGTGCTATTTCAATATGGAAAAAAGGTCGGTGCTGTATTAGGAGATCCTGATACTTATGCTGCGGCTTATGGTGCTGCCGGTGGAACCTTGGGAACCAACATTGGTGCCTTCTTCGGCCTGATTTTTGTATTCCTCATTTTTCTTGCATATATGACTGTATTTAAAAAGAAAATGAAAAAGGAACGCAGAGTCAATGTGGAGCCATTTAGCTATACCATGAAGATTTTGGTGATAACGATAATTCCGGTATTGCTCAGTACCACTGTTTATAATATCAGCGGTATTGTAGAGCAGTATTTGTTTAAAAATATCGCGACACTTCAAGGATATGACTCTTCGGAAGTAAATATTTGGTGGGGCGTTTTTACCGGAAAATATAAGCTTTTAATCAATGTTCCGATTTCCATCGCATCTGCCATGGCTGCCTCATCAGTGCCAACCTTAACGGCTTCATTTAGCAATGGAGATATGGAGAGCGTTAGAAATAAGCTACATGCCGCAACACGACTTGTCATGGTGATAGCATTCCCATGTACAGTCGGATTAGGCGTTCTTGGCAAACCGATTATTCAATTATTGTTCCCGGGAACCATTTCTACATTGGATTTGGCCGGAAATATGATGTATTTAGGCGCAATCGCGGTTGTGTTTTATTCCCTGTCGACTCTTTCAAACGGTTTGTTGCAAGGAATTAACCGCTTGAAGATTCCGGTGACCAATGCAATTATTTCGCTGATTACACACGCGATTCTTTTGGTCATATTAATGGCGTTATTCCATTTGAGAATCTTTGCAGTTATTATTTCTAATGCATTTTTTGCATTAATGATGTGTGTATTAAATCAAATTGCGCTTACAAAGTACAGTGGGTATCGCCAGGAGTGGGTAAAGACCTTTTTGCTTCCGCTTGTTGCCTCTGTGATTATGGGAATTTTTGCTTTTGGTACATACCAAGGTATATTTGCGCTTTTACATACCAATGCAGTGGCAACTTTGTTTGCAATCGTAATTGCAGCGGTTGTTTATTTTGTAAGTTTATTGCTTTTGAAGGGCGTGGATGAGCAAGATCTGTTAGGATTCCCAAAGGGCGCATTGCTTGTAAAAATCGCAAAGAAGACACATCTTCTGAAATAATAATTATCAGATTAAAAAGTAGAAAGAGGTTTGGCATGAAGCAAATCTATGATGCAATCATTATAGGGGCCGGAGCTTCCGGATGCGCTTGCGCAATCACTGCTGCAAAGCGGAATAAAGAAGTGTTACTCTTAGAAAAAAATCCGAATATTGCAAAAAAAATTCTTTCTACTGGAAATGGCAGATGTAATTTTACCAATCAAAAGATGGATGCGTCCTGTTTTCATGGAAATTCAGCTCGCATTCAAAGTGTGCTGAATGATTTTTCGACAGAAGATGCGCTTCAATTTTTTCACGAAATTGGAATTAGCAGTACACAAAGAGACGGATATTATTATCCCATGTCCAATCAGGCAAAATCAGTTGTAAATGCCTTTGAAGATGCGCTGAATAATCCGCATATCACTTTGGTACATTCATTTATATGCAAAACAGTGAATTATGAAAATAATCAATTCTGCATATCGGATGGTACACAAGAATTTTATGGTAAATCATTGGTTTTTGCCACCGGTTTGCTGAATTCAAATTTAAAAGGTATCGAAGAGAGCCCATTTCCCTTGATCAAAGGCTTAGGACATCATATTTCAAAAATCGGGCCTGCCTTATGCGGCTATTATTGTAGCGGTTTTGATTTCAAACAGGTTGCAGGGGTTCGCACGCGGTCAGAAATCTCAGTTTTGATCAATGGAGTCAAACATCAGTCAGAAATCGGTGAACTTCAGTGGAATGATTATGGCATTTCCGGGATTCCGGTATTTCAGCTTTCAGGACTTGCAACGCGGGCATTAATGGAACGAAAACAGGTTACTTTTTCTGTAAATCTTTTGCCGGATTTTGATGAGAAAGCACTTTTGGAAGAACTGGATTATCGCATCAAACATTTTAAACATCCGTTAAACGGACTCCTTCCGGATAAATTCTGGAATGTTATTTTAAAAGATCCTGGAGCAGATGTTTCTGCGGAAACATTGATTGATATTATTTGCCATCTGTCTTTTGAGGTAACAAATTACAGAGAATTGAAATATGCGCAGACATGTGTTGGCGGGATTTGCGATGATGAATTAAAAGAGAACACCCTTGAGTCTGCATTGATTGACGGATTGTATTTCATCGGCGAATTGGTAAATGTGGATGGAAATTGCGGTGGTTATAATTTGCATTGGGCATGGGCAAGCGGACATCAGGTTGGATGCTGTATTTGAATTAGGAGTTAAAAAATGATTCGAATCAATCAATTAAAAATGCCAATTGAACATTCAAGAAAAGATTTGATCGGTAAAGTCGCTTCAATCTTAAAAACAGATGCAAATTTGCTCGAGATTGAAGTAATCAAGCGCTCTATTGATTCGAGAAAGAAACCTGATTTATATTATGTCTATTCTGTTGCAGTTCGCTGTAAGGATGAGAAAAAGATTTTGAATAAAGCGAAATCGAAAGACATTTCTTTCTATGAGCCAAAGATATATCATTTTCCTGAGTGCGGTAAAGAAAAGCAAACGCATCGGCCGGTTGTGGTCGGCGCAGGACCGGCCGGACTGTTTTGCGCATTGCTTTTGTCAGAGATGGGATTTTGCCCGATTCTTTTAGAGCGGGGAAAGCCTGTTGAGGAACGTCAGACAGATGTTTTACGTTTCTGGGAAAATGGAGTTTTGGATCCTTCTTCAAATGTTGTATTTGGGGAAGGTGGAGCCGGAACTTTTTCTGATGGGAAATTGAATACTTCGGTTAAAGATCCTTCAGGAAAAATACGCTATGTCTTGGAAACATTTGTAAAGTTTGGCGCAGATTCTTCTATTCTTTATGAAAATAAGCCTCATATCGGGACAGATGTCTTAATTGATGTGATGAAGAATATGCGTAACTTTTTGATCAATAAGGGGTGTGAAATCCATTTTTCTTCTCAATTTGTGGGATTTGAAACAAATAATGGAAAGCTGCAATCAATTTCTTATCGCAATTTAAAGAATCAAACCGTTTCTCATTTGCAAACGAATATCCTTGTGATTGCACCCGGTCATGGCGCTCGTGATACTTTTGATTTGTTATATCAAAGAGGGCTTTTTATGCGATCAAAGCCCTTTGCGGTTGGTTTTCGAGTAGAACATCCGCAAAGCATGATAGATGCCTTTGCTTATGGAAATCAATATGCGGGCAAACTTCCGGCATCTCCTTATAAAGTGACTTCAAATTTCCCGGGAGGACGTGGCGTATATTCATTTTGTATGTGTCCGGGAGGTTATGTTGTCAATTCTTCTTCAGAAGAGAAGCGATTGGTTGTCAATGGTATGAGCTATTCCGGCCGAAATTCAAAGCGAGCAAACAGCGCGATTATTGTTTCGATTCAGCCGGAGGATTATGATGCACAAAATCCTTTGGGTGGTTTGCGTTTTCAGGAAATGTTAGAAACGAAAACCTTTGAATTGGCAAACGGAAAGATTCCTCAGCAATTATTTGGCGATTACAAAAAGGATCAAGTTTCAAAGGATTATGGCGATTATGACAGCTGCACCAAAGGCGCGCGTGCTTTTGCAAATTTAAGAGGGATCCTGCCAAAAAAAATGGAAGAATCATTTATTGCCGGAATGGAACATTTCGGAAAGATTATTCCGAAATTTGATCGCTATGATGCAATCTTATCAGGGACAGAGACAAGAACTTCTTCACCGGTGCGCATTTGCCGGGATGAAGCATTTGAAAGTAATATCAAAGGGTTATATCCTTGTGGAGAGGGCGCCGGATATGCCGGCGGAATTACATCCGCTGCAGTGGATGGGATGAAGGTTGCTGAAGCAATCATTTTAAAATATGCCCCTATGGCATAAATCTTAGAAAGAGGAACATAAAATTGGCTGAAGTATCACAAACACCAACACCGATGATGCAACATTATTTGAAAACAAAGGAAGAAAATCCTGATTGTATTTTGTTTTACAGATTAGGTGACTTTTATGAAATGTTTTTTGATGATGCAAAATTGGTTTCAAAGGAGTTAGAACTTACTTTAACAGGGAAAAGCTGCGGACTTGAAGAACGCGCACCAATGTGCGGTGTACCTTTTCATGCAGCAGATGTCTATATCAATCGTTTGGTCACAAAGGGCTATAAAGTAGCAATTTGTGAACAGGTCGAAGATCCGAAATTGGCAAAAGGAATGGTCAAACGTGAAGTTGTACGAATTGTCACTCCCGGAACCAATACGGATATTCAAGCCTTAGATGAAACAAAGAATAATTATATTATGGGAATTGTATATATCGAGGATCGCTATGGTGTTTCTATTTGTGATATTACAACCGGAGATTTCTTTGTGACAGAGGTAGATGAATCGATTAAATTAATTGATGAGATTAATAAATTTTTGCCTTCGGAAATCGTATGCAATGAAGCTTTTTTAATTAGCGGAACGGATATTTCTGAGTTATCCGAACGATTCCATATGCCTGTTTCTGCGATTGACAGTCATTATTTTTCGGAAGAAAATGCAAAACTAATTCTAACGGAACATTTTCATGTAATGTCTATTCAACCATTAGGATTGGAAGATTATGAGGCAGGTACAATTTCTGCAGGCGCATTGCTTCGCTACTTGTATGAGACGCAAAAGAATGAAATGTCTCATATTATGGAAATCCATCCTTACAGTGTTGGAATGTTTATGATGATTGATTCATCCTCCCGCAGAAATTTGGAATTGTGCGAAACCATGCGTGAAAAGGCTAAGAGAGGCTCATTACTTTGGGTTTTGGATAAGACGAAGACCGCCATGGGAGCACGTCTTTTGAGAAGCTACATTGAACAGCCTTTGATTCAAAAGAAAGAAATTCTAAAGCGACAGAATTTTATTGAATGCTTAAATAGAAATGTAATCACCAGAGAAGAAATCAAAGAATACCTTTCTCCGATTTACGATTTGGAGCGTTTGATTACCCGAGTAACTTATCAGAGTGCAAATCCAAGAGATTTGCTTGCATTTCGCAATTCCTTGGAAATGTTGCCATATATCAAAACACAGTTAAAAGACTTAAGCGGAGAGATGGCAAAGGAAATTGACGAGGATTTTGAATGCTTTGAAGATTTATGCAAGTTGCTGACCGATGCAATTTCGGATGAACCTCCGATTACGGTTCGCGAGGGCGATATCATCAAAGAGGGATTCAACGAAGAAGTGGACCGTTTGCGAAATGCGAAGCTTGAGGGCAAAACCTGGTTGGCAGAACTCGAAGAAAAAGAAAGAGAAAAAACCGGAATTAAAAATCTAAGAATCAAATATAATAAAGTATTCGGTTATTTTTTAGAAGTGACAAATTCATTTCTTGGACAGGTTCCGGATTATTTTGTGCGTAAGCAGACCTTAACAAATGCGGAACGCTTTATCACACCGGAATTAAAAGAATTAGAAGATACCATTCTTGGGGCAGAAGACCGATTGGCTTCACTGGAATATAATTTGTTTACGGATGTGAGAGAACAAGTTGCATCTCGAGTATTTGAAATTCAAAAAACTGCAAAAGCGATTGCGAAACTGGATTGTTTCGTATCTCTTGCCACAGTGGCGGAGCAGAATCGTTATATCAAACCAAGAATCAATGAGAGTGGTGTCATTGACATCAAGGGCGGCAGACATCCTGTTGTGGAAAAAATGATCAAAAATGATATGTTCATTGATAATGACACTTTTCTTGATAATAACAAACATCGTATTTCCATCATTACAGGTCCGAATATGGCCGGTAAGTCAACATATATGAGACAGACCGCGTTGATCGTTTTAATGGCGCAAATCGGTAGTTTTGTGCCGGCAGAAGAGGCAAATATTGGTATTGTGGATCGCATTTTTACCAGAGTCGGTGCTTCGGACGATCTTGCAAGCGGCCAGAGTACATTTATGGTCGAGATGAATGAAGTCGCAAATATTTTGCGAAATGCAACTCCGAATTCCCTTTTGATTTTGGATGAAATCGGACGCGGAACAAGTACTTATGATGGTTTGAGTATTGCATGGGCAGTTGTAGAACATATTAGCAATAAAAATTTGCTGGGTGCGAAAACTTTATTTGCTACGCATTATCATGAATTGACAGAATTAGAAGGAAAGCTAAGCGGTGTCAATAATTATTGCATTGCAGTTAAAGAAAACGGAGATGATATTGTCTTTCTTCGCAAAATTGTAAGGGGCGGAGCGGATAAGAGCTACGGTATTCAAGTAGCCAAACTTGCAGGTCTTCCGGATTCTGTTGTAGAGAGAGCTAAGGAGATTGTTCAGGAACTTATTAACAATGATATCTCGGATATTGCCAAGAGCATTTCCGTAGATAACGGATCGAAGCGTCAGACTCAGAAACGATTGGATGAAGTGGATCTTTCACAAATGTCTCTGTTTGATACCATTAAAGATGATGATATCATTGATGAAATCAAGATGTTAGATCTTAAGAATATGACGCCTCTCGATGCGATGAACAAACTTAGCGAATTGCAGAATAAACTGATCAATCGCTGGTAATAGGAGAGATTATGCCACAGATTCAATTACTGACACAGGAAACCATTGATAAAATTGCTGCCGGAGAAGTAGTCGATCGTCCTGCTTCCATCGTAAAAGAGCTGGTAGAAAATGCCATTGATGCAAATGCTTCAGCAATTACGGTTGAAATAAAAGATGGCGGTACTTCTCTGATTCGAATTACAGATAATGGATGCGGAATTGACAGAGACCAGATTCCGACCGCGTTTTTGCGACATTCCACCAGCAAGATTCGAACGATTGATGACTTGATGAAAGTATCATCCTTGGGATTCAGAGGGGAGGCACTTTCGAGCATTGCTGCTGTATCAAGGGTGGAATTGGTTACAAAGACATTAAGTGAATTGACTGGAAATCGTTATGTGATTGAAGGATCAAATGAAGTTTCCTTTGAGGAAATCGGCGCACCGGATGGTACTACATTTTTGGTACGTGACATTTTTTATAATGTTCCGGCAAGAAAGAAATTTTTGAAATCCAATCAGACGGAAGCTGCTTATATTGCAGATATCGTTGAAAAATTGGCTCTTTCACATCCTGATATATCATTTAAATACATTCAGCAGAATCAAACAAAGCTGCACACTTCCGGAAACGGAAGCTTAAAAGATGTGATTTATCATGTGTTTGGAAGAGAAATTGCTGCGAATCTGATTGAAATCAATTTTGAAAATTCATGGTTTAAAGTGGAAGGCTTTATTGCCAATCCGACTGTTTCGAGAGGCAATCGCAATTACGAAAACTATTTTATTAACGGTCGCTATATTAAGAGCAAAGTATTGGCGAAAGCGATTGAAGAAGCATATAAGAATTATATGATGCAGCATCAATATCCTTTTACCATGCTGTATCTATCGTTCCCAAATGAATCTTTGGATGTCAATGTGCATCCGCAAAAGATGGAAGTGCGTTTCGATCATCAGCAGGAAATCTATAAAGGTTTGTATGAATGCTTATTTAATGCATTAAGCCATAAGGAATTGATTCCGCAGGTCCCTGTGGAAGAGGGAAAAAAGGAAGCAAGAAAAATTTATTCCGAACCGATTCCTGAACCTTTTGAACAGCGCAGATTAAATGATATCAGAAGTGCGATTGCAAAGGATTCTCCCTATGAGCCGCGCTATGTGCATCATACAATTCCGCAGAATCATTACAATGATCATCGGGTGAAAGAAGAAAATACTAATTTTTTAGAGTCGCTTCAAACTGAGACACCTAAATCTGAAGCACCAATAGCAGAAACACCAATAGTTGAAACACCAATAGTTGAAACTTCGAGAACATTTGAACCCCCAATATCGGAAGGTGCAGATATAGAATCTGTAAAGGATGATTATCATGAAATCACGTTAGCAGAATATGATAAAGGTTTCATGAATGAGGAAGCAAGAAAGAAACATCGCATCATCGGACAGCTATTTGATACCTATTGGTTGATTGAATATGAAAATCAATTGTATATCATAGATCAGCATGCTGCTCATGAAAAAGTTTTGTATGAGCGTACCATGAAATTATTGGAGAAAAAGGAATTAACCACGCAGATGATTACACCTCCAATATTTATCAGCCTTGATGCGAAAGAAGAAGAGGCATTCAACGAGAATCGTGAATATATTGAAGAATTAGGCTATGTTGTTGAAAATTTCGGCGGAAGAGAGTATATTATTCGAGGCATTCCGGGAAATTTGTTTAATCTTGATATGAAGGATTTATTTACACAAATGTTGGATGACTTTCATGATTTCTCCGGGAAACAGACCCCGGATTTAATCAAAGAGAAAGTTGCTTCTATGTCATGTAAAGCTGCGGTGAAAGGCAATAATAAGCTTTCCCTTGCGGAAGTAGATGAGTTAATTACGGAATTGCTTACTTTGGATAATCCATATAATTGTCCGCATGGCAGACCGACGATTATTTCGATGTCAAAATATGAGATAGAAAAGAAATTTAAGAGGATTGTATAATGAACAGACCACCGCTTGTTGTATTAACAGGTCCGACCGCTGTTGGAAAAAGTGATTTGTCAATTGAATTATGTCATGCCATTAATGGAGCTGTCATTTCAGCAGATTCGATGCAGGTATATAAGCATATGGACATTGGCTCCGCAAAGATTATGCCGGAGGAAATGGATGGCATTGACCATTATTTAATCGATTGTTTAGAGCCGGAAGAAGCTTTTAATATTGTTCGTTTTCAAGAAATGGCAAAAGAAGCTTTAAAACAGATTTATGCGCAGGGGAAGATTCCTGTGGTTGTAGGCGGAACCGGCTTTTATATACAATCGCTTTTATATGACATTGATTTTTCGGATGAGTGTGAAAATTCTCAAATTCGTGAAGAATTAGAACGCGAAGCAGAAGAAATTGGTGCGCATGCGATGCATGAAAAATTAAAAAACATTGATCCGATTTCTTATGAGACGATTCATGAAAACAATCTAAAACGTGTGATCAGGGCGATTGAATATTATAAAATCAATCATGAACCGATATCAAAACATAATCAGACAGAACGCGAGAAGGAATCTGTATATCAATCTGCATATTTTGTATTGAATGATGATCGTGCAGTCCTTTATGATCGAATTGATCGTCGTGTGGATTTGATGATAGAACAAGGCTTGGTTGAGGAAGTTGCTGCGTTAAAAAGTCGCGGATGTACAAGAGATATGATTTCGATGCAAGGCCTTGGATATAAAGAAATTTTAGATTATTTGAATGGTGAATGTTCTTTGGAGCGAGCGATTTATTTGATAAAGCGGGATTCCAGACATTTTGCGAAGCGTCAAATAACCTGGTTTAAAAGAGAAAAGGATGTTATTTGGGTCGATAAACAAGCTTTCGACAGAGATAATGATAAAATTCTTGCATATATTTTAGAAGTGTTAAAGGACAAAAAGATTTATGAGTAATTTAAGAGATTATTACAGTCAGTTGGGAATTTGCAATGAAGTCTTTGATTTTTGTGAAAAAATCGAAGAATCTTTAAAAGAGCGTTTTGCAAAGATTGATGCAAATGCGGAACTGAATCAGTTAAAAGTATTAAATGCAATGCAAAAGAATCGTGTGAGCGCAGAATGTTTTTCCGGAACAAGCGGATATGGCTATAACGATATGGGCAGAGAAACATTGGAAAAAGTTTATGCTGATTGTTTCAAAGGAGAAGATGCACTTGTGAGACCACAAATCACTTGCGGAACTCACGCGCTGGCATTGGCATTAATGTCCAATTTAAGACCGGGTGATGAACTTCTTTCTCCTGTCGGTAAGCCATATGATACCTTGGAAGAAGTCATTGGAATTCGACCATCCAAGGGTTCTTTAAAAGAATATGGAATTTCTTACAGACAAGTGGATTTATTAGAGGATGGTAGTTTTGATTTTGCAGGCATCGAAAAAGCCATAAACGAAAAGACCAAATTGGTGACAATTCAACGCTCAAAGGGTTATCAGACCAGACCGACTTTTTCTGTGGATCAAATCGGTGAACTTGTTTCTTTTGTTAAGAAAATCAAGCCGGATGTGCTGGTTATGGTAGACAATTGTTATGGCGAATTTGTGGAAGAGAAGGAACCGCTTGAGGTTGGTGCAGATATGATTGTTGGTTCATTGATTAAGAATCCGGGCGGCGGTTTGGCTCCAATCGGTGGTTATATTTGCGGCAAAAAAGAATGTGTTGAAAATGCGGCTTACCGTTTGACTTCACCCGGACTGGGAAAAGAGGTTGGAGCTTCTCTTGGAATTTTAAATTCTTTTTATCAGGGATTTTTCCTTGCACCGACAGTGACTGCATCGGCTTTAAAAGGCGCAATTTTTGCAGCAAATATCTATGAAACCTTAGGATATAAAGTTGTTCCGAATAAGACTGAATCCAGACATGATATCATTCAGGCTGTTGAATTCGGGCAAAGAGAAAGCATGATTGCCTTTTGTGAAGGAATTCAGGCCGCGGCACCGGTTGATAGTTATGTCACTCCGGAACCGTGGGCAATGCCGGGATATGACAGTGATGTCATAATGGCTGCAGGTGCTTTCGTATCCGGCTCATCGATTGAACTTTCTGCAGATGGACCGGTGAAACCTCCTTATGCTGTTTATTTCCAGGGGGGATTGACATATCCGCATGCGAAATTTGGAATTATGATGTCTCTTCAGAAACTTTATGAGCGAAATCTTGTGAAGCTACCGGCTATGTGATAAAATTAAGAATGTTATGGGTTTGTACTGTGGCGTGTTCGAGAAAGTAGAAAGGACACACAAACCTATGAAAATGAAGAATTTACCTGTTTCAGAACGCCCTTATGAGAAATTTTTTGAAAGGGGCGTTAGCAGTATGTCAGATGCTGAGTTGTTGGCAGTTATCATCAAAACAGGAACGAAAAATGAATCGGCTTTGGATATTGCCAGAAATATTTTATCGTCCCACAATGGGAATTTGATGAATTTATATTCGATTCCTTATGAGGAATTGATTCGGATTTCCGGCATTGGCAAGATCAAAGGCATGCAATTAAAAGCAATTGCAGAATTATCGAAGCGTATGGCAAGCCAGAATTATTCTACTCGAATGTTTATGGAAAGCAGCCAAACCATTGCGGATTATTATATGGAGCAAATGCGTCATTCCCAAACGGAATTTGTGATTGCTGCATATTTTGATACAAAAGGTCGTTTTTTACAGGATGATATTTTCTCATCCGGTGCAACGGATTTTGCATTCTTTCCCAGACAGGAAATATTAAAGAAAGCAATGCTTTCCGGAGGTAAGAATATTGTGGTTTTGCATAATCATCCTTCCGGAGACCCTAGTCCGAGCGAAGATGATATTCGTACAACAAACCGACTGAAGCAGGAGGCCTATCTCTTAGATTTGGTTCTGGTCGATCATATTATTATCGGTGACCAGCAATTCTATAGTTTTTATGAAAATCAATTGATTTAGAAGGAGATTTATTATGAGCAACAACGTATACGGAATTGATTTCGGAACTTGCAATTTAAAAGTATTTTGTAAGTCAAATGGTAAGATTTTAAATGAAAAAAATACCATTGCCTTAATCAATAAAAATGAAATTTACGCATATGGAGATGAAGCTTATGCGATGTATGAGAAGGCTCCGGAAAGCATCCAAATTACATTTCCTGTTGTAAATGGTGTAATCGCCGACTTTAATAATCTTCAAAATTATGTATTCAACTTTTTAGTACATAATACAAAAAGCAATTTAAAGGGTGCTGATTTCGTTGTTGCTGTACCTACTGATATCACAAATGTAGAAAAAAGAGCATTTTATGAAATCTTTGACAAAAGCAAAGTGAAAGCGCATTCTATCAATCTTTGCGAAAAACCGATTGCAGATGCTGTTGGAATGGGACTGGATGCAAATGAACCTACCGGTATTATGATTGTAAATCTTGGTGCCGATACCACTGAAATCTCTGTTATTTCTCTTGGTGGTCTGGTTTTAAGTGAATTGCTTCATTTTGGCGGAAACCGTTTTGATGAATCAATTATCTCTTATATGAGAAGAGAATATAATCTGGTAATTGGCCAGAAAACTGCAAAATCCTTAAAGGAGACATTAGGTTCCGGACTTCCTGGAAGAGAAGACAGTATGGTGATTGTTGGAAGAAATGTAGTCAGCGGTTTACCTGTTGAAATGGAAGTTAAAGCGGAAGATGTTTACAAGGCTCTTCAGGCAAACTTAGAGAATATTTGCTATTCCATCAAATTGATTTTGGAGAAAACCCCGCCGGAATTGGCAAAGGATATTATTCATTCCGGAATTTATATCACAGGTGGCGGTTCTCAGATTGATCGCCTTGCAGATTTGTTTACTCAGATTACAAATATCAAGGTCAATATTGCAGAAAATCCGGAAGAGACCGCAGTTCGTGGTTTGGTAAAGATTGTTTCTGAGTCAAAATACAAGAGATTATTATTCAAATTAAAGAGTTTGGATTTAAAGTAATACAAAAATGATGAGAAAACACAGATTTAGCAGTAAAAAAAGAAAAAATATACCTACAAAATTTTTATTGATACTTCTTTCTTTTATATGTGTAATTTCTATTTTTATCGGCTTGGTATTTAACATCTCCGGCGGACCGTTATCTGCGGTGGCCGGTTATGTTTTTGTGCCGATGCAAACAGGAATTAACAATATTGGACAGTGGGTATCGGACAAAGTAAATGATTTCCAAACTTTGTCGGAGGTTCAAGCTGAAAACGAGGAATTAAAGAAGCAAGTGGATGATTTAACCTCTCAGCTTACCATTTCGCGACTTGAAAGCTATGAAGTAGATAATTATCGCGAAATTCTTGAACTGGATGAAACTTATCCAAGCTATGAGAAAATCGCTGCCAGTGTTGTAGCTTCCGATTCCAGCAACTGGTTTGATGTATTTACGATTAATCGCGGATCCAATTCCGGCATTGAAGTGGGAATGAATGTGTTGGCCGGCAGTGGTTTGGTTGGCATTGTAACGGATGTAAGCCCGAATTATGCTACTGTTAGAAGTATCATAGATGATTCCAATAATGTCAGCGCTATGGTAACCACAACCGGAGACAATTTTAATGTCTCAGGAAATTTACAGCAGATGAGAGAAAATCAGGTGATTGAGTTTTCCGAGTTGAGAGATTCGGATGATAAAGTCTCTGTAGGAGATCCGGTTGTAACCAGTTCGGTATCAGATCAATATCAACAAGGAATTTTGATTGGATATATTACATCCATTGAAGAAAACTCGAATGGGTTGACAAAATCAGGTACCATTACGCCTGTTGTTGATTTTGAACATTTACAAACGGTTCTTGTGATTTTAGAAGTAAAGGAAACAAGTGACTAATGCGATTACGCAGAACAATAATAGTTTTATTAATTATCATATTGTGCTTTTTGCTTCAAACCACAGTTTTCCAGGTTTGGGCCTTCGCTAATATTTCTCCGAATTTGCTGATTATTGTAGTGTCAGCATTTGGTTTTATGCGCGGTTCACGAGAAGGCATGATCATTGGATTTATCTGTGGCTTGATTGTAGATTTGTTTTTTGGCTTTTATGTGGGAATCTATGCACTTTTATATATGTATATCGGATTCATCAACGGATTGTTCCAAAAGTATTTTTATCCGGATGATATCAAGCTTCCGGTGCTTTTGATTTCACTCAGTGATGTGGTCTATAATTTGTTTACATATTTCTTCATGTTTATGTTGCGAGGCAGATTCCATTTCTTATACTATTTGAAGTCAATTATTCTTCCTGAACTGGTTTATACCATGGTGGTAGCCATTGTATTATATTTTGTCTTATTAAAGATTAATCAATTACTGGAAGAAAAAGAGAAGAGGAGCGCGAAGAAATTTGATTTATGATATTAAAGAGTTCCTGAAGAATTTTTTTACATCCAGACTATTTGTCCTTATGGTCGTAATCGGCCTTCTGTTTGCATTGGTGATTGGCAGAGTTTTCTCATTGCAAATCATCAATGGTGAATCCTATCAGGAAAATTTCACATTAAAAATACAAAAAGATATTACAATCGAAGCGTCTCGTGGAAATATTTATGATAGCGAAGGACGCCTCTTGGCATATAATGAATTGTCATATAATGTTGTAATGTCAGATAATCAAACATATGATTCAACATCTCAAAAGAATTTATTATTAAATGCAGAACTTGCGGAAGTGATTCAAATGCTTTTAGATCACAACGAAACCATTTATAATTCATTTGGGATTAGTTATAATGCATCCGATCATACATATTCCTATAATGTATCAGGATCTTCATTGAAAACATTTTTGGTAAATGTCTTTGGAACAAGTTCCTATGATGATTTAACCTACAATGAAACCTTTGGCTTTAACGAAGCGACAGCCACTGCAGATCAGGTTATGGATTATCTCATGCATGACAGCAAACATTTCGGTATCAATCTTGAGCCGACAGAGAAGAATCCGGATCCGGTACAATATTCAGATGAAGTTGCATATTATTTGGTAGTACTTCGTTTTGCATTGTTGGAAAACAGATATTCAAGATATGTCACTTCCATCGTAGCTTCAGATGTGTCAGATGAGACAGTTGCATATATCAATGAGCATTCCGATACAATTCTTGATATTTCAATCGAAGAAGATACGATTCGTAAATACAATTACAGTGAGTATTTTTCAAGTATCATCGGTTATACAGGAACGATTTCTTCGGAAGAGTTTGAAGCACTAAAAGAGGAAGATGATTCTTATACCATCAATGATACCATTGGCCGCTCCGGCATCGAGCAGTATTATGAAAGTTATCTGCGCGGTGTTAATGGAGAACAATCTGTATATGTAGACAATGTAGGAAGAATTTCTTCTGTCATCAGTGAGACGGATGCAGTAGCCGGAAATGATATCTATTTGTCAATTGATGCAGAATTACAAAAAGCGACATATGAATTACTGGAATTAGAATTGGCCGGAATTTTATATACCAATATCAAATCCGGAGATATTCCTATTTCGGATGTTTATTTTTCGTTAATCAACAACAGCATTTTGGATATTGACCATTTTAATAGTGAATCTGCTTCTGATACAGAAAAAGCTATCTATCAAACGTTTTCATCCAGACTGAAGACGGTTTTGGAAGAGCTGAATTCTGAATTATATGGATCAAATCCTACCATCAATAATGATATGAGTGAAGAGTTGCTTGATTATATCACTTATATTGTAAAGATGCTTCGTACAAATGAGGTTTTGCTTTCTTCGGAAATTGATACGTCCGATGAAACCTATATCAATTGGTCTGCCGGAAAAATCAGTCCGGAAGAATACTTTAAATATTGTATTTCAAAGCAATGGATTGATATCACAGCATTAGATGTGGATGAAGAGTATGCTGATACCTCCGAAGTATATGATGCTTTGGTGGAATATATCATGAAAGATTTGGAAGGAAGCACAGATTTCGCTAAAATTATTTATCAATATTTGGTGGAAGGCGGCAATATAAGCGGTCGTGATTTATGTGTTATTTTGTATGACCAGGGCGCTTTGGATTATGATGAAAATTATGTATCTGCCCTAAAAAACGGCAATATGTCTTCCTATGATTTCTTATTGGAGAAGATTGATAATCTTGAGATTACACCGGCGCAATTGGCACTTGATCCATGCACTGCCAGCTGCGTTATCACTGATACGGAAACCGGAGAAATCAAAGCTTTGGTAAGTTATCCGGGGTATGATAATAATAAGATGGCGAATGGAGTAGATGCAGAATATTATGCAAGTCTGCAGTCTGATTTGTCTAATCCGTTATACAATTATGCAACTCAGGAAAAAACTGCTTGTGGTTCTACATTTAAGATGGTAACCGCAACTGCAGCATTGGCAGAAGGTTTAATTGATACCACAACACAGATTCAATGTACAGGAATCTTCGACCAAATTGATAACCATCCACGATGCTGGGTATATCCAGGTACACATGGAAATATTAATGTATCTGAAGCACTGCGTGATTCATGTAATATTTTCTTCTATACCTTAGGTTATGATTTGGCACTGAAAGATTATGGAACATATGATGATGCATCAGGTATTGCCTATTTAACCAAATATGCACAGCAATACGGACTTGGTGAGAAAACCGGAATTGAGATAGAAGAAAACACACCGGAAATTGCTACAGAATATCCTGTTATGGCTGCAATCGGTCAGTCAAACAATAACTATACAACGATTTCATTATCACGCTATGTGACAGCACTTGTCTCCGGTAATTTATATGATTATCAGTTGATGAGCAAAATCGTTGACACAAATGGAGAAACAGTAGAACAATATGAAAAATCATCCTCAGATGTTTCTGATTTATTAAATGATGAACAGTGGGATGCAATTTATTCCGGTATGAGAATGGTAGTGGAGGAATCCACCATATTTGATGATTTATCTGTGAATGTAGCAGGAAAGACCGGTACCGCACAGCAGGTTGAAACCCGCCCAAACCATGCATTGTTTGTGGGATATGCACCATATGAAGATCCTGAAATCACGATTTCGGTTCGTATTTCCTATGGTTATACATCTCACAATGCAGAAGGTGCCGCAGCCAATATTTTAGCATATTACTTTGGTGATAGTTCATTGGAGGACCTCTTGGCAAAGAAAGCTTCCGGAGTAAATGCATATACAGGAACATCAAGTTTTACAGATTAATTTGACATTATACTAGAAATGAGCAGGTAGTTTGAATCATGTTTGATAGTTTTAAACGATATCGCTTACGTAATTATCATTTTTTATTAATTTTATATGTAACTGTATTGACCATTGTTGGAATTATGGTAATCGGTAGTGCGGAGTCCTCCGTTCAGGGAAAGCAAATTTATGGTTTTATCGGTGGATTTATTTTGATGGTATTTATTTCTTTGATTGATTATACCTTCATCCTAAAATTTGCATGGCCGATTTATGCCTTTATGATTTTTTTGCTGGGGCTTGTTCAGCTCATTGGATCAAACAGCAATGGTTCCACAAGATGGATCGCTATTGCAGGAATTAAATTTCAGCCTTCCGAAATCGCAAAGATTTTTATCATATTGTTTTTTGCTTATTTTTTATCAAAATATCGGGAAAAGCTAAATACATTTAAAGTTCTTGCGCTTTCCGGAGTGCTGGTAGCAGTTCCGCTCCTTTTGATTGTCATCCAGCCGGATCTTTCAACCACAATTATGACAGCAATTATTTTTGTAACGCTCTTGTTTATTGCAGGATTAAGTTATAAAATAATATTGACAGTTTTAGGAATCGTAGTACCTGTCATAACAATCGTATTGATATATATTGTTCAACATGCTGATGCAATCATTGAATCAGATTCTTCACTGAAGTATCAGGTAGAGCGTATTATGTCATGGTTGGATCCGACAAATGTGAAATATTCCAGCAAAGCGATTCAACAGCAAAATTCTATAATGGCAATTGGTTCCGGACAGTTGTGGGGTAAAGGACTCAACAATTCGCAGGCCACTTCCATGAAGAATTCAAATTATATTTTGGAACCGCAAACAGATTTTATTTTTTCTGTGGCCGGTGAAGAACTTGGCTTTGTTGGTGCGATTATTATCATCGGATTGTTGATTTTGATTTGCATAGAATGCATTTTGATTGCCAGAAAATCAAAAGAATTTTCCGGACGATTAATTGCCAGCGGTATGGCAGCATTGGTTGCATTTCAAAGTATTATTAATTTATCTGTAGCAATCGGTTTTTTACCGAATACAGGTATTCCATTACCGTTTGTGAGCTATGGACTTACCTCTTTGGTTTCGCTTTATATCGGAATTGGGATTGTATTAAATGTTGGCTTACAGCCAAAATCCAATAATAGGGGAGGCTTTCTATGAATATCGGATTAGTTGCACATGATTCAAAGAAAAAGTTAATGCAAAATTTTTGTATCGCTTATCGTGGGATTTTGTGTAAAAACGATTTATATGCGACCGGAACCACCGGTAGATTAATTGAAGAGGTTGCAAATCTCCAGGTTCATAAATATTTGGCTGGTCGTTTGGGTGGAACTCAGCAATTGGGCGCTCAAATTGAGCATAACGAGATTGATCTTGTTATATTTATGAGAGATCCGTTAATGCCGAAATCTCATGAACCTGATGTCAATAGCATTGTTCGCTTATGTGATGAGCATAATATTCCACTTGCCACAAATGTTGCTACTGCGGAGCTTTTAGTTAGAGCTTTGGATAGAGGAGATCTTGACTGGCGTGATATGTACAAATAATATGCGTAAATTCAGACTGCTATGCATTTTATGTATAGCAGCTGTTTTTTTAACTGCATGCGGGAAAAAAATAACGATAACAGATGCTTATCCGGTTTATTCGAATGCATATATGGCGGAAAACAGTTCTGTGCAATATGATGCAAGATTCTTTTCAGAGGGACTTTGCGTTACAGGAACGGCTGATTTTGGTACAGATCAGGTATCTGCATATACGGCGGCTGCTTCAGGCGCCTTTAATGTGGATAAATGTGATGTGGTTTATGCCAATCAAATATATGAGCAGATTTATCCGGCAAGCTTAACCAAAATCCTTACAGCCCTTATTATCATTGAAAATTGTAATTTAGATGACAGTGTCACAGTTAGTGATCATGCTGTAGATTTAGAAGCGGAGGCATCAACTTGCGGATTGTCAGCCGGTGATGTTACAACTGTAAAAAATTTGCTTTACGGTTTGTTGCTTGCCAGTGGAAATGATGCGGCAATCGCATTGGCTGAATATTATTCCGGTTCAGTGGAAGCTTTTGCAGAAGTGATGAATCAACAGGCTCAGGCGTTGGGTGCTACAAATTCACACTTTTTAAATCCAAGTGGACTTCATGAAGAAAATCATTATACAACGGTATATGATTTGTATTTGATTTTTCAGAAATGCATCCAATCAGATGTATTTGTAGAAATCATCAGTACAAAATCCATCGATGTTTCATATACGAACATTCGTGGTGAGTCGGTGAATCAAACTTATGAAAATACAAACCGTTATCTATCCGGATCGGTTGATTCTCCTAACGGATTTACCATTATTGGCGGCAAGACAGGAACTACAGATGCTGCAGGAAATTGTCTTATTCTTTTAAGCGAGAATAGCAGTGGAGAGCGCATCATTTCTATTGTGGCAAAAGCAGAATCGAAATCTGATTTATATATTTTGATGAGCCAAATTTTGAGTGCATTTTGTAGCTAAATCAATTGAACTTTTATAGTAACTATACTATAATTTAGATAACTTAATAATAAGTTTTGTACATTTTTCTTATCAATTTGGGGAGGACAATATTATGATCGAAATAATATGTGGTGAAAAAGGCAAGGGTAAGACAAAAGAACTTCTGAACAAGGTAAACAATGCAGTAGCCTCTGCAATTGGAAATATCGTTTTCCTTGATAAAAGTCAGAAGCATATGTATGAATTGAATAACAAAATTCGTTTGATTAATGTAACAGATTATCCGATTTCTAATGCAGATGAATTTGTAGGATTTATTTCAGGTATTGTCTCACAAGATAATGATTTAGAAGAAATGTATTTAGATAGCTTTTTGACGACGGCTTCCATTAGCACTTCTGAGGAAATTACAAAAGCCATTGAAAAATTAGATGTAATTAGCGAGAAATTCAAAGTGAAGTTTGTTTTATGCATTTCAAAAAACGAAGCAGATTTACCGGAATGTGCAAAGGCAAAAGTGATTATTTCTCTTTAGAATGCACGAAACGTGAATAAAATTTAATGAAAGATACGGGACGCCAGAAATGGTGTCCCTTAATTTTTGAGGTATCCCTTGGGCAAGAATTCAAATGTAATTAAATACAAAAAACCTTTTTCTTTAAATTTAGGGTTCATATTGTTTTTTATTATCATCATCTATGTGGTATTTAATATATTCACTTTTTTTACCCATAAAGATGTGGCTGAATATGAGGTCGTTCAAGGAAGCATTGCCTCAAATAATATTTATCAGGGTTTGGCTGTACGAGATGAGACTGTAATTTATGCCGATCGCGATGGTTATATTAATTATTATGTATCCAATGGCAGCAAAATATCAGTCTTAGATATGATTTATACAATTGATTCCGACGGAAATATTTATAATGCAATGAAATCCCAGGAAGGGATGGAGAATGGCCTTTCCGGAGATGTGTTAAACGAATTATCCACTTCCATATCCAGCTTTATGACCGGCTATTCGTCTCTTAATTTTAATGATGTATTGATTTATAAAGACGATTTGAATTCAGATGTGATTCAAGCTGTGAATAATACAATGCTTTCTCAGATGACCGAGGAAATCGAGGCTGCTACAAAAAATGCAACATTTTACAAAGGCTATTCAAAGACCCCCGGAGTTGTATTATATTATGTTGATGGATATGAATCTTATCAATTTAATTCAGATATTACAGTAGATGATTTGTCCGGTAATTCTTATACAAAGACGAATCTGATTACGCAATCGCAAGTAAAAAAGGATAGTCCAATTTACAAATTGGTAAATGACGAAGAATGGCATATTTTTATTGAAGTATCTTCTGATGTGGTAGAGCTTTTGTCTGATACCAGCAATGTAAAAATTCGTTTTTGCGAAGATGATTATTCTACGACTGCTTCTTATACCGTCAATAAGAAAAACGGTCATTATATTATGGATATCAAATTAAAAAAAGCAATGATTCGTTATGCGGGAGAGCGGTTTATTGATATAGAACTTGTTATAAACGAAGAATCCGGATTAAAAATACCAAATTCTTCTATTACGACGAAAGATTTCTACACAGTTCCGGTTTCCTATTTTGCACAGGGTGGAGATTCCGATAGTCTGGGAATTTTGGTTAATTATGCCAATGATGATTCGGACAGTTATGAATTTGTTGCACCTACAATTTATTATGAATCAGAGGATGAAACATATTATTATATAGACTCTGAAGATGTTTCAAAGGGCGATATGATTATGATGCCGGGCGACTCATCGAAGGTTTATGAAATCGGTTCAGAGATTGGAACCTTGACCGGCGTTTATAATATCAATAAGGGTTATGCAATTTTTAAACAAATCAATATCATTTATCAAAATGAAGAATATGCCATTGTGGAGCAAAAAACTGCTTATGGAATTGCTCTTTATGACCATATTGCTTTAGATGCTTCATCTTTGATCGAAAATGAATTGATTATTAAATAATTGATGATAAAGAAAATGGATAAAGAAAACGGCTAAAAAGGAAAAGAAAGGATTTATCATGTCTTTATTAAAAGAGAATTACGAAATTGTTTTGGAAAATATTAAAAAGGCTTGCGAGAAGAGTGGAAGAGACCCAAAAGAAGTAACCTTAATCGCTGTCAGCAAAACAAAGCCTGTGGAAATGCTGAATGAAGTTTATGAAGCAGGTTCCCGTGATTTTGGAGAAAACAAAGTACAGGAGATGTGCGAAAAGATGGAACAGCTTCCGTCTGATATCAAATGGCATATGATTGGTCATCTCCAGACTAATAAAGTGAAATATATTGTAGGAAAATGCGAGCTGATTCATTCCGTTGATTCCCTTCATTTGGCGAAGGAAATCGAAAAGCAGGCTCAAAAAGCAGATGTTATTGTACCGATTTTGGTAGAAATCAATATCGCAAATGAAGAAACAAAGTTTGGAATTGATCGATCCCAGGCAATGGAACTTGTAAAGGAAATTGCAAAACTTCCTCATGTTCAAATCAAAGGTCTTATGACTATAGCACCATATGTTGAAGATTCTGAAGAAAATAGAGCATATTTCCACCAAATATGGCAATTATCGGTTGACATAAAAAACGAAAACATCCATAATGTATCTATGGATATTTTATCTATGGGTATGACCGGTGATTATATGGTAGCAATCGAAGAAGGTTCGACGATGGTTCGTGTGGGCACCGGCATATTTGGGGAAAGAAATTATAATATTCATTAATTGAAGGGGAATGAAAGATGAGCTTTATTGATAAAATTATGAATGTCATGCATCTGAATACAGATGATGATGAAGATGATGAATTTACTTTTGGTAATGACGATTATGATTTAGAAGAGGAAATCCAAGAGGAAAAGAAGCATTCTCGCAAAGCAATGAAGGAATCTTCCTTTGCAAAAGAGCCAATTAAGGAGAAAGCACCTGTTAAAACAACTCCTAATATCACAGCATTTAGCAAATCCTCACGCAAGCAAGCATTTGGTATGGAAGTTGTTGTGGTAAGACCGACCTCTGTTGAAGATGCACGTGAAATTACCGAGACTTTATTGAATGGCCGAACCGTATTTTTGAATATGGAAGGATTAAATGTCGAGATTGCACAGAGAATAATCGATTTTACATCAGGTTCTTGCTTTGCAATCAGCGGTAATTTACAGAAGGTTTCCAATTATATATTTATTATTACACCGTCTAATGTTGATATCAGCGGTGATCTTCAGGAAATGTTCGATGGATTTGATCTTGGAACCATGAATATGTAATATGATAAAATCAAGCATCAAAGAGCTTCTTTGATGCTTCTTTTTTATAATGCGATACGAATAGGAGTAGAAATAAAATGAAAAAAGCAAAAGATTATATTAGACCGGGAATTCTGGTCGTTTTCTTGATATTTTTGGATCAGATTACTAAAATATTGGCTTCTTTATATTTAAAGGGAATCGATGCTTTCCCTATCATCAAAAACGTATTCGAATTGAGATATTTGGAAAACACAAGTGCTGCATTCTCTCTTGATCCGATTACACTGATTCATCGCATTTTTCTTATCAAAGCATTTGAAAATCCGCAGACTTTTTTAAGAGCCAAGATGGTATTTTTTGTGGTATTAACAATTGCAGTACTTGTATTTTTATTTTTTTTATATCGTAAATTACCTAGCGGGAAGAAATTTATTTGGATGAATTTAACAATTGAATTCTTTTTCGCAGGAGCAATCGGTAATTGTATTGATCGAATTTGGCACAATTATGTAATCGACTTTTTCTATTTTAGATTAATCAACTTCCCAATCTTTAATGTGGCAGATATTTATGTAACTTGTGCAGCAATATCTTTTGTGCTTTTATTGTTATTTTATTATAAAGAAGCAGATTTCAAAGAAGTCTGATTCTAAATGAGTGAAAAAGGCATATTGTTTATGAATAAAGAAGTTTTCGAAGTACTTCCGGAGCAGGAAAACCAAAGGATTGATAAATATATTTCATTATTATATCCTGATAAATCCCGTTCCTATTTTCAAAAGTTAATTAAATCAGACCAGGTGCTTGTAAATGAACAAAGCATTAAAGCAAATTATCAGGTGAAAGCGGATGATGTTATCACAATTATTTTCCCTGACTCCGAAGAAACGAATATTAAACCGGAAAATATTCCACTTGATATTCTTTATGAAGATGAGGATTTACTTGTGGTAAATAAGCCAAAGGGTATGGTGGTTCATCCTTCCATTGGTCATTATTCCGGTACCCTGGTAAATGCAATTATGTATCATTGTAAGGATTCGTTAAGCGGAATTAACGGAGAAATCCGCCCAGGTATCGTTCACAGAATAGATATGAATACCACAGGTTCATTGATTGTTTGCAAAAATGACAATTCACATATCAAAATTGCAGACCAAATAAAAGTTCATAGTGTTAATCGAATTTATGAAGGCATTGTAATTGGATGTCCGAAAGAACAAACGGGTGTCATCCATGCTCCTATAGGACGTAATCCAAAGGATCGAAAGAAGATGGCAATTGTAGATAAAAACGGGAAAGACGCCATCACGCATTATGAAGTGATTCAAAATTTCGGAAACTATTCCTATGTGAGATTTCGCTTAGAAACCGGTCGTACGCACCAAATCCGTGTACATATGGCTTCCATTGGACATCCGCTTCTAGGAGATGACGTATACGGCTCCGGAAAAGGAGTGTATGGGCAATTTAAACATTTACAGGGGCAGACATTGCATGCAAAGACAATTGGCTTTATTCATCCTTCTACAGGCGAATATATTGAAGTATCTGCGCCTTTGCCGGAATATTTCGTTTCGTTGTTGCAGAAATTGGAGGCGATGAGCTAAAAATTTCGTGTAATTAAATTACGAATTTGGTATAATAAGGAAAAGAAAAGAAATAATAATTTGTGATTTATTTAACAAATTGTTAGGAGGTGCTAATCATGTCAGGCTATATTTATACTATTGGTCGAGAATTTGGAAGCGGCGGGAAACAAGTTGGTCGTATTCTTGCAGATCGTTTGGGAATTCCGTTTTATGATAAGGAATTACTCCAAAAAGCTGCGAAAGATTCCGGATTTTGTGAGGAAATTCTCGAAAATCACGATGAAAAACCAACTTCAAGCTTTTTGTATTCCCTTGTAATGGATACATATTCAGGCGGAAGTTATTCATCAGCACCTTTTTTGGATATGCCAATTAATCAGAGAATATTTTTGGCGCAGTTTGATGCAATTAAGAAAATTGCTGAGGAACAAGGATCTTGCGTTATTGTTGGTCGCTGCGCTGATTATGCGCTTGCAGAACGCGATAATGTGATTAATATTTTTATTCACGCTGATATGGAGGATCGTGTGAAGAATGTAAGCACACGATTGAATATCACAGAGAAAAAGGCTAAAGAAATGTGCCAGAAACAAGATAAACAACGTGCAAGCTATTATAATTACTACACCAGCAAAAAATGGGGAGATGCACGTCATTATGATTTGTGTTTCAATACCAGCAAAATCTCTTTGGAAAAAAGTGTTGATCTGATTATTGATGCAACGAAATTAATGAACTAAATTAATGAACTAAATTAATGGAATTATTTAATGATGTTTATTATTGTTTATTGTTGAAAAAATGAATGAATGAATGAATGAATGAAGGATTATTTAGTTATTAAATAATCTGTATGAAGGGATTATCCGCAATATATGAAATATGCTGGATAATCCCTTAAAAAGAGGTAAAACTATTCGTTAAACTTGTGTTTTGCGAATAAATACATTGAACCAGATACAAGGATTTTGAATCCTCTTCACTTGAATGTATTAATTATTCTTTGGTGCAATTAATTGATCGGAATCCAGAATAATTGTAAATGGTCCGTTGTTACGCATGGCAATTTCCATATGTTCGCCAAAACGTCCGGTTTGTACCACAGGAATTTCTTTTCGACATTTATCAATGATATATTCGTAAAGTTCATTTGCTAATTTGGGATTTCCAGCCTGATCAAAGGATGGACGAAAGCCTTTTTTACAATTTGCATATAAGGTAAATTGCGAAATTAATAAAAGCTCTCCGTTAACATCATTTAACGAAAGATTTGTTTTGTCATTTTCGTCTGCAAAAATGCGTAAACCGATCATTTTACGGATCATTTTATCAGCAATTTCCTTTGTATCGGTATCAGTTACTCCGATAAATACACAAAATCCATTATTTTTGATTTCGCCTACGATTTCACCGTTTACTTTGCAAGATGCATCAAGTACTCTTTGAATGATAAATTTCATAATGGTCCTCACTTTGAATTTTAAATTTCACTCTTAATCAAAATATAGTATAATACAAATAGATTAAATACAAAAGGTTGAAAAATATCGATGAAAGAAAAAGCATATTTTGAAAGTGTAAATACAAATAATGAATTGCGTTTGAGAAAATTAATCAACTCTCTTCCATCCTATTGCAGACAGTTTTTTATTGGAATTGAGGCTAATACATCTTCTCGTACACGCATTGCATATGCATATGATTTGGCCTGTTTCTTTGATTATTTACATGAGACAAATCCTTTATGCAAGAAAATGGCGATTAATGAGATTCCTTTATCTGTATTGGATCAAATTACGCCTTTGGATATTGAAGAATATTTGTTTTATTTAAAGGTATATGAAAAGGATGGAGTTGCTCATACCAATGATGAACGAGGCTTAAAACGAAAGCTTGCTTCTCTTCGTACTTTTTATAATTATTTCTTTAAAAATGAATTGATTGATACCAATCCTGCTGTTAAAGTGGATATGCCCAAAATCCATGATAAAGCGATTGTGAGACTCGATCCGGATGAAGTGGCTGAATTGCTTGATACAGTTGAATCTGGGGAACATTTGACGGATAGACAACAAATGTATCATGAAAAGACGAAAACGCGTGATTTAGCCCTTTTAACGCTTTTGCTAGGTACCGGTATGCGTGTGTCTGAATGTGTTGGAATTGATTTAGATGATTTGGATTTTAAAAATAATGCTGTAAAGGTGCATCGTAAAGGTGGTGCTGAAGTTGTTTTATATTTTGGGGATGAAGTGGCAGCTGCACTGGAAGATTATTTGATCGAACGAAGAGGAATTACTGCAGAACCTGGTTCTGTTAACGCTCTCTTCCTCTCTCTTCAAAACAAACGAATTAGTGTTCGCGCTGTAGAAAATCTTGTAAAGAAATATTCAAAGCTTGTTACTAACTTAAAAAATATTACACCTCATAAATTAAGAAGTACGTATGGAACTTCTTTATATCGTGAGACAGGCGATATTTATCTGGTTGCGGATGTTTTAGGCCATAAGGATGTTAATACGACGCGCAAGCATTATGCTGCGATTGAAGATGATAGGCGTCGCCTGGCTGCAAAATATGTTCATTTACGAAAAGAATAATAAAATAGAAATACTATAATGGTAGCGTAATTTAAGACACTTTTTGAGACATTTAATAATGAATCTGATACACTCTATTTATCAAAGAAAGGAATCATTATTATGCCTCGTACAAGAAGAACATTTTCACCAGAATTCAAAGCAAAACTAGT
>SVFB01000099.1 GCA_015057085.1 Lachnospiraceae bacterium | reverse complement strand
GATTTAAAGTAATATTGAGTTGAGCCATTGTGTTCTACCTCCGGTATTATTTGGATTGTGGTGATTCTATTATACCTAAAGGTTGAGCCTTTGGCTCTTTTAAATAATTATTTGAATTTACACCATTATATAGACGTTACCCTCCCCCGCAAAGATTGGTCAGCAATTTTTCCTTTTTATTCGTTTTCTGATGACCGTTCTCCCACCCTAGCAAAGATTGGTCAGCAGATTTTCTTTTTTCGCTTGTTTCTGCTGACCGCTCTCACTCCCTGGCAAAGGTTCGTCAGCAGATTTTCTTTTTTCGCTTGTTTCTGCTGACCGCTCTCACTCCCCAGCAAAGATTCGTCAGCAACTTTTCCTTTTATAAAATATTTTGCTGACCGCTCTCACTCCCTGGCAAAAATTAGTCAGCAGATTTTCCTTTTATAAAATATTCTGCTGACCGCTCTCGCACCTTGGCGAAGATTGGTCAGCGACTTTTCCTTTTTATCCTGTTTCTGCTGACCGCTCTCCCGACCTGGCGAAGATTGGTCAGCAACTTTTCCTTTTATAAAATATTTTGCTGACCGCTCCCGCACCCCGGCAAAGATTGGTCAGCAATTTTTCCTTTTTATCCTGTCTCTGCTGACCGCTCTCCCGCCCGGGCAAAAATTCGTCAGCAGATTTTCTTTTTAGTTTTATAAGCCTCTTGCAAGCTTATAGATGTTTACATCATCCGCGAAATTACTCATTTCGTATAGCACGATCACATCATTGTAGCTTTCCCCATCTACACCGTTTTCCATGAGATGTGCAATTTCTTCGCTGAGATAACGCAAATCCACGATGGTGATGTTGGCATATTTCTGGGCGAGGAATGGCACCATGCAGTTTGCGAAGGAATCTTTGATTAGGAGGAGATTGCCTTCGCCGGTGCCTTTGATATCCATTCGGCCTGTATTTCCACCGAGGAAATATGCATATTTGTCTTTTGTTTCCAGCTTCGATGCGTCATAGAGTTGCTCGCTGATTTCGCTAAGCCCGGCTTTTTCAAGGTCGAGCGCGTCGATGGTGTCGTAAACTTTGTCGCGAAGAAGAACTCTCGAATAAAGAGTACCGTGAAATTCTTCGCTGACAGCGGTTAAGCCTTCAAAGTTTACGGCTTCGTCGACTGCTTTTTCGTAATCGTATCCACAGACTGCGGATAGATAAGCTGCGTAGGCTGCGCGGGTCGTCCAGTGATGATCGGTTCTGTAATACACTTGTGTCTCTCGGGAGAGGCACTCGAGGGTATCGCGCAAATCTACTACGTTTGCACTTCCACTCATGGCAGTTTCGGCCGCCTTATATTTCTGAGCAGCATCATATGCTTGCGCATTATCCGGAAGTTTTTCGGAAAGAATGGTATATGGTGATGGCACCAGAACCAGGCTGATGTCATCCACCTCATAACTGCCTGCAAACTTTCCGAGATAAGACAAATTGTTTTTGTATTGCATCATTGAGAAATCATTCTCGCTGCATTTGTCAAACAAGTATCCGTCCTTACCGATGTAGGTATCGTTGATTTCGCGGGCGCCGGTGAGATATCGCGCACCTGATGCGACTGTCAGCCATCCATCACGAAGCGGGAATTGATCGGCCAAGGTGCCTTCAATATCGCTTGTGGATTTGATGTCGGATACTGTTTTAAGATATCGATTCTCGTTAGACGAGAATTCTTTTTGTCCCGTGGCGAAGATGCTAATCCCTCCTAGCACCATCAAGCCAAGGAACAGTCCAAAATATATTTTCTTCATAACGTTTCCCTAAAATTGTGCATCTGTTTTAGAATCTAAAGTACAAGAACGGATTGTAACTTCCGTTGATCAAAAGTGCTACAGACAATCCAAATCCAATTAATCCCAAGAGAATTCGAACCACGCCCGGACACTTATCATATAATTTCTTTGGAAGAGTGGTCGCAAACAATGCGAAGATGATGAGCAAGATTCCATATTCTGCGCCATAGAATTTGCTTGCTCCGCTGATGAAGGAAACTCCGATTCCAAACATCGCCTTCAGCTGCGTAACCAGTCCTTCCCATGTGGTATTTGAGAAAAGCACCCAGCCAAACAAGACTACGATTAAGGTGTAGATATGCTTGATGACCGTCGGCCATTTCTCGCAATATTTCATCAATACAAATTTTTCTAAAACAAGGAACAGGAAATAATAAATTCCCCAGGCAATGAAGTTTGCACCGGCTCCATGCCATAATCCCGTGAGCGCCCATACAATAAACAAATTAAAGATTTGTCTTGCAACACCTTTTCGATTACCGCCCAACGGAATGTACACATATTCCTTAAAGAATGAACTTAAAGTGATATGCCATCTGTTCCAGAATTCCGTAATATTTTTGGATTCATACGGATGTAGGAAGTTCTCCGGGAAATGGAATCCCAGCATCAAGCCGATTCCGATTGCCATATCCGAATATCCGGAGAAATCAAAATAAATTTGAAGCATATAAGCAATCGCAGAAATCCATGCCATGCAAACAGTTCCGTTTCCACCCTTTGAGGCTGCCGCCAGAGAGGTCACCATTTCACCGCAAATATTTGCAATCAAAACCTTTTTGCAAAGGCCCATGATGAAACGCTCCATGCCATCGCCCAACATATCGGCTGTGATTTTTCGCGTAGCAATTTCGGTTTCTACATCACTGTAACGCACGATTGGTCCCGCAATCAGCTGTGGGAACAATGCGATATACATACCAAAATATAGTGGATTTTTCTGCACCTGTACTTTTCCGCGGTACACATCAATCACATAGGAAAGTCCCTGGAATGTGAAGAATGAAATACCGATTGGAAGCGCCAAGCCAACTGCCATAAAGCCGGTGCTTCCAAAGAGTTTTGCCACAGAGGAAGCCAATGCGATTCCCAAATCCAAATATTTAAATACGCCTAATGCACCGAGATTTAATACCAGACTCAAAACGAGAACAAGCTTCTCCATTCCCGGAGAAGCTTTATCCCTCGCCCGTCCAATCAAAAGTCCGCTTCCGTAGTTTACTACTATGGAGGATATGAGGAGGATAATATACATCGGTTCTCCGAAAGCATAGAACACAAGGCTTGTAATCAACAGCCAGATATTCTTTAACTTTTGAGGACATAGGTAATAAATAATCAATGTCAGTGGCAAAAATACAAATAAAAATGTAATGCTACTGAATACCATTTGCTTCTAACTCCGCTACAAAATTGTTCTTATCAAGGCCACTCTTTTCGGAAATGAAAAGTCCAACGTAGCAGCCCACATGTGTGACAACTGCTTTGTCTACGATTTCCACCTGTTCCGGAGAATAATTCTCCATTGTGCCTCGACGGGTATCAATATGTGATTTCAGTGAATTCATAACAGATGTCACATCATCACTTTTCTTTACACAGATAATCGTAATCTCGCCGGCTGTTCCATCTGAAGCATATGCATGATAATAGCCTTCGATTTTGCTGTAATCCGCATCGCAAGCCGCAGTGAAATTTAATTCTGCATCATCGCCGGCAGAAGTATCTACTGTCATTTCTGAAAGTGTAGTATCTTCTGATACAATCTTCTCGCCAACAGTTGAAAGTAAGTCATTTAATTCGTCTCCGGTCAAATGATCGCTGTTACCGGAACCGCATCCCACCAAAGTTACAACGGAAAGGGCTGCGACCATAACGGTCGCAGCAATCTTTTTCATAAAGTCATTATGTTTATCTGTTGCTCTATTGTGTCTCATACGCACACTCCTCGTCGAATGTTAGCCACGTCCTTCAGAGTAATCATAATAATAATCACCGCCATAGAAGTTTGTGCCAAATGTCTGGTTGATTAATTCAATCATCTGTGAGTAGATTGCTTCACGATCTACATCTCCGCCTGATTCACCGGATGAATAATCGATAAGATTCAAGGCAACTAAAGTAGTATTCTCATCTACAGGAATGACATTGGTTTCAATGTTCTTGTTTGAAAGGTTGATATCTTCTCCTGATTCAAATACACCATTCATAATCTCTGCCATGATGCTGATTTCAGCAATCTTGGTGTCGTCGTATGCACCAATGTTGTAATACCAAGCATGGTTTTCATGTACACCGTAAGCAGCTTCGTATACAGTAGCAGGAATTGTAGTAATATCATCCAAAGCAACCGCATTCTGGTATGCGTAGCAATATTCATAGCTATCAGCAATTGGAAGATATCCTTCATCATTCCATTCATGACCATTGCGTGCCATAGAATCTGTCATATTGAAGTTTGCATAATTTCCCGTGCTAGAATCAGAATAGATATCTACATGATACCAGCTGTCTCCGATATGAACCAAATCCCAGCTGTGATAATCATTATGTACAATGTGGACATCAATATCGAGCATGTTCATTAATAAACGGAAAGTTGTTGCATATCCAACACAAACAGCCTGCTTACCGGTTAATACACCATAAGGTGTAGAAACAGCTTCTGTAGAAGAAACACCAGGAACTACGATTGCACCACCCTCTGAAGTAGAAATGTTCTTGCACATCCAATCATAGATTGCAACTTCCTTCTCATAATCGCTCATGCCATCCTTAATTACTTCGTCAATTACAGCAGATGCCATCTCATAAGTAGACAAATCATTTCCTGATAGAGAAGAGGAATCCCCTGCAATATATGCATCAGAGATAGCCTTTGTACTTTTAATCTCGTACTGATCACCAACTACATATCCATCTTCTATGTATCCCTCACCCTCAAGCTCCTTTGCCTGACGCTCACGCTCATCATCAATAAACTTGCTTACCTTCTGATTTGAAATAACCGAGAAAGCAATTAAGCAACCGTTCATCACCAGAAGACATGCCACGCACACGATCAAAGCAATGATAGCTCCATTTTTGTTTTTCTTTTTTGCGCCAGCTTCATTCACAGATGTGTTAGCGCTCTCTTTCATAATCTCACTCATAAGCTTTTCTCCTTCTAAATTTGCGGGTAATTCCGCTTTCAAGGATAATATAACATTTTCTTACCAAAAGTGTTTTAAGGTTTTCTTAATATTTCCAAGCAAGATTCTTAATATTATAAAATGTGGGTGGGGTGGGATGGATTGGTCAGCAACTTTTCTATTTTCTTTTGCTTCTGCTGACCGTTCTCCTGGACTGGGAAAGAATGGTCAGCAGATTTTCCCTTTTTGCTTGGTTCTGCTGACCGCTCTCCTTGGTTTGAAGGGATTGGTCAGCAGAGTTTCCCTTTTCCGCTTGGTTCTGCTGACCGTTCTCACGGGCGGGGGAAGATTGGTCAGCAGAGTTTCCCTTTTCGTTTGGTTCTGCTGACCGTTCTCACGGGCGGGGGAAGAATGGTCAGCAACTTTTCCCTTTTCGCTTGGTTCTGCTGACCGCTCTCCCGGACCAGCAAAGAATGGTCAGCAGATTTTCCTTTTTCGCTTGTTTCTGCTGACCGCTCTCCGGGGCGGAGAAGAATTAGTCAGCAGATTTTCCTTTTTCGTTTGGTTCTGCTGACCACTCTTCCGCTTGCACCTTGATTTCACTAAAAAGACCTGTGAACACATCGGTTCACAGGTCTTTTGCTTCTTTTTCATTTGTTATTTGTTTTTTAATTTCCGCTTAAGACTTCATCAATCAACTTCTTTGCTTCTGCAATCATATCTGCGTCTTGCAGCATGACATAGGTGCTGCGTCCGTACTGCGAATATGCTTCTGTTGATCTGGTGCCTTCACCTTCTAAGGTGTATGACTGAATATCCCATGAGGTTCCGCTGCTAAGCTGATGATTTACCAATTGATAAATGATGCTTGCCGGCATATCGGTCTGGAAACATTCTGAAACTGCATCTAAGATATTTGCGTAATTGGTTAGTATCTCTTTTGATGATGTACATTTCTTCACCATTGCTGAGATTACAGCCATCTGGTGCTTTGCACGCATAATGTCTCCGGCTGCAAATGCTTTACGCTCACGGGCGAAGTAAAGCGCAGCTTGTCCGTCGAGGTGCAAGTCGCCGGCCTCGAAATACATTCCATCAACTGATGTAAATGCAGTTTCGTTTGTCACATCTACGCCGCCTAACTCATCAATGATATCAATGAATCCGCTGAAGTTAACGCGTAAATAATAATCGATTTCAAAATCGCCACCATATAATTGTTCCAAGGTATCCTCGGAGCAATCGATTCCATACAGACCGCAGTTGGTCAGCTTGTCATATGCATTATCATGAAGAGGACATTGCACATAATAGTCACGCGGTGTGCTGATTAGCTGAATCTTTCCGGTCTTTACATTGATAAAGGCCAGGATGTTTACATCGCTTCGGCTTGTGATGTCGACTGCGCCATAGGTATCGATACCACTCATATAGACTACAAGGGTATCACCCAATTCTGCATCAGAGTTATCGTTCACTTTCACTTGATATGTAATTGTAACCGTTCCAATTACTCTGGTTTCTTCTTCAAAGTTTTCGTATTCTTCACTATCCGAAATCAAGGCAATGCTTGTCTGGTTCAGGAAAATTGCGCCTAAGGATTTTGAATTCAGCAATGATTCTACGATTGCATCCTGACTATCATATGATTTCATGTTGACTGAAACCTTGCCAAGTTCAGACTTTAACTTCTTGTTTGCATCGTAAATCTTCTCTTCATTCTTGTAATATCCCACATCATATCCATCGATATCGGATAATGACTTAGCCGGGTCATCATCGCGAACCACAACTGAAAATACCATGGATTTTGTGGTTACATTGTTCAGTTCGTTTAAGGTCTTATCCAGTTTACCGATTGCAAGCGCACCGTAAATGAGAATGCCCAACATAATCACTGATACGATGATAATCGGAATCTGGCCTTTCTTTTTAATTGTAAAGAAGACTCCCAATCCCAGCAAAATGAGAAACAGGATGACGATTGGCACGAAAAACTTCGCCGGTAAAATTCCCATCACCTGAACTTTCACCAGAACCATTGTTGCGGCAGCAAGAGTCACTGCCAATATAAGCCAATCCAACATAAACAGGAATTGCTCTACAATCTTTTGCTTCTGTGTTTTCTTTTTCTTTGTTACTTTTTTTGTTTCACGTTCCATATGGGTTCCCCCGTCTAGTAAAAAATTAAAAATGAGATATCATCAGTGTTTCCACGAATGATATCTCATTATATCACGGATTACTTCTTTTTCCAAACAGCATATAAAGTAATTGTTGCACCATTTTTTGAGGAAAGGTTTTTCACCTTCGCGCCGTTTTTGTACTTCACAATTCCTTTCTTTGCATTTGCCTTGCTTGTGGCCCATCCCTTAAACACATAGCCGGTGCGCTTATATTTATTTTTTGTAAGAGTATAAGTGGTTCCGTATTTGCGTGATGTCAGGCTAGACATCTTGCCGGAAGTTGCGCCGTAGCCATTGAATTTGATGGTATATTTGTTTACTGTCCATTTCGCATAAAGCTTCTTGTTTCCAACAGTGCCCTTTGTAATCTTGGTCACCTTGGTCTTAAATTTCGCATCCGAATACCAGCCTGCGAAGGTATATCCGGTCCGCGTAGGATTTTTAAGGGTAAATGTCGTAGTGGTGACATAGTAGGCCGTCTTGTTTGCGCTATTATTTTTGCCACCGTTCAACACATAGGTGATTGTATATTTTACCTTAGTCCACTTCGCGTAGAGCGTGATATTTCCGAGGCTTCTTCCCGCTGATGTCAACGCTGCGTAACTAATTTTGGTCAATCGATTCTGATATGAAGAATCCAGATACCAACCACCAAATGAATAACCTTTTCTTGTCGGAGACGCCAAGGTCACATTGCTGTTGATGGTGAATGTTTTTGGATTCGCAGAAGCGTTTGTGCCTCCGTTTAAATTGTATGAAAGAGTATATTCAACCGGAGTCCACTGAGCATATAAGATTAAGTTGTCTGTCCTGTTAGAATTCGCAGTATAGTTTATCTGATTCCCATAAGCAGTTCCGCTTCCATCAGCACTCGTATTCCAACCGGAAAATACATAATTAGTCTTCTCGTATGTATTTTGTGGCAAAGTATAAATCTGTCCACCTTCTACCGGTAAAGTTTCCATACTTCCGGATGTACTTCCATTTCCATCAAATACCAGGCTATAGCAATTCACCCATTGTGCAAACAGCGTAATCTTACCGGCTGTCTCTAAGGCTGTAATTTCATCCCCCGGCTGATATGTGGTTCCACTTCCATCTTTTTCAGTATTCCATCCAATAAAGCGATATCCTGATTTTTCAAAACCACACTCTGCTGCGATTCCATTGACACCAAGCGAATAATCAGTTTCATCCATAGAACCTGTCGCACCGGTATTTCCTTCATATACAACTCTGTATTCAGAATTGTCCTCCGGCTCAACGTAACCAGTGAAGGCCTTTATTCTATAGTTTCCGTAATTACCAGATGTGGCTATAGAACTCCAACTACCATTTAGATATCGATAGCTCTGCCCTTCTTCTGCGGTGACTTGCGTCGCCATAATATCCCAGCCATGAAAAGCATATTCTCGTTCTGCAAATAGTACTTTATAAGTTCCACTATCAGTTTGAGTCCACATTGTGACCACAACCGCATATGATTGTGAAGCTTCCAATTCTACTTCATTAGCTAAAGGGATTGTATATAATCCGGCATAGGTTGTATCACCTATAGTTGTCGCATTTTCTACATGAGTTCCACTAGAAGGATTATCATCTTGCGGATCTAAGTATATATCAATTTGATAATGTACATTTGAATAATCCGGCAAAGAAATATTAACAGCTTTTAGCACCTCATCCTTAGTTGTATTTGTGGTTGTAAATACATTTGCACTTTTCGGCAGGCTACTGACATTTGCTACTGAAGTTTTTGATACAGTGCCACCTCCAACTGTATAATTTCCTCCATCATACTGATAGTTATTATCATATGTATCTTCATCCGTAAAATTCATAGCATATACAACATTTGCCAATCCCATATCTGCATAGGAAAGCCAAAAATAGCTATAGCAGCTCATTTCCGCTGTTGAAGACCAACTATTTCGCACGAGCCAGGCTCCGTCAATAGGCGCCTCTGTCCAGAAATTAGTTGCAGAATAATTATCATCCCATCCCACAATTGCAATCGCATGATTTGTAGTATTGCTTACATTGCAATAATAATTTACTTCTTCCGAAGTACCGGCAGGACCTCTATATTTGCTATTGCTATAATATGATGTAGACACTGCTCCATTTGCTACAATTGCAGCCTTTGTTGCTTCTACTCCACTGTCGATAAGATTTCCATCGCTATCCTTAATCATTATCATTCGGGTGTCCGTCATTACGACTTCATTAGAATCATAAATATATTCATCTGCGACACCTTCCTCCAGATCCTCCGGCGTTGGAACATCGGATTCATTCACGACGCCCACCCATTGATTCAGCGTATTGATGACAAAAATCAAATTATGACCGGCATTGTACCAGGTCTCGCTTCCGGCATTATCTGCATCAAAGCCATAGTAATCGCCTTCTGTTCCTCCGAGCGGATCTGTTACAAAATGATATGCCTGATATGCAAATTGATACTCACTAAAGTCAGTAGATGCTCCGGTGGAGACAACGCCATTGCTGATGGAACTAAATTCCGCATTTGCGATTGTGGAATGTGCCCAGCAGGTTCCTTCGAATTGTTGTCTTGTTGCCGGATAGTTTTCGGTCATATATTCCAGCGGATCGCTTGACGGATATGCAGCACTAGATGCATCTGCTGTTTCAGATGTATTTAAGTCAAAAAAAGTATCGACATCCTCGGCTTCTTCTATATCTCCATCGTACTCTGCCGCATTATAATCCGAATCCATTGAAATATATCCGGCAGACTCGTCTTCCTCCACCTCTTCGGACAATACATCTTCAGATTCTGATATTTCAGCCGCATAAACAAACGCATTCATATCCACCGACGTGAGCATCACCCCGGCAATTAATACGCTCGCACAGATTTTGGACGCTAATTTCTTTTTCATAAAACTCGTTCCTCGTATCGTAACCTTATATCACAATTGCTTATACACATATTTTCGGTCAAAAAGCATAGAATGCCTCTTTATATACCTACTATAAAATAATTTTCGGCATTTCGTCAATAAATTCGCCAAAAGACTTCCTTTATTTGTCACCTTTTGTTATCATAGTACTTAAGTAACGTCTATTAATTTGATGTTATTTCTTTTTTGTAATGTATGGAGTTTTTGCAGTTTTAGTTTTTGGAGTTTTATCATGAAGTTTTTTAAGAATAATCTAGCGATCTTATTGTCTGCTGCGACATTGCTTTCATCTACTGTTGCAAATCCGGATGCACTTTTTGCGACAGAGGCAAGCAGTGCTGTCGAGGTTACGGAATCCACGAATTCAACCGCATCTGTTGACTCAACTGAATCTATCACTTCGAACGAATCTACTGTTTCGACTGATTCTACTGTTTCGACTGATTCTACTGTTTCGAACGAATCTACTGATTCGACCGGTTCTACTGACTCGACTGAATCCACTGATTCAACTGAGGCTACTGATTCAACTGAGGCTACTGATTCAACCGAGGCTACTGATTCAACCGAGACAATTGTGGATGAGATTGTGGAAGATGATACGCCTGTTCAAGATATTCCTCTAGATGCAACCGAATCAAATTACATCATCACACCGATTAATAAAACCGCATACAATATCACCTATAATGGTTCTCTTTTAAAGAGTTGCTACATTCTTCTTGGACGCAATAGTGCAACAAGTGAAGACGCTTCAACGGCTGCATCAGCATACGAGGTTGTAAATCCTACAAAGTCAGCTGATTACAGTGATACCATGATTGTGCATTGCGATTCCACCGGAAAGGGTGTCATTGATACAGGCACAAAGCGCATCAATATTTTATATGATGGAGTCAAAACTTTGTATTATGTTTATCAGGGTAAGATCAAAACCTCTGATAAAGTCTATTATGCAATTTATGATAATACTGCATATCGCTGTGATAAATTAGGCCGGGCTACTGCCTTTACCGGATATTTCAAAAACTTTGCAGATAGCAAATACTACTTTGCGAACGCAAGCAATAAAATTTTGAAAAGCAAATATATCCTGGCAACTTATGCAAAAGTCAACGGTTATCCTACCTATACCATTATCAATCCAAGTGAAGCAGCCAATTATCCGGATGCGACTATTTATTATGCATCCGAAAACGGAATCACCACCAAATATAAGGGTTCTCGTGTAGGCGGCATTTATACAGACAGCACCAACAAGTATTATATTTATGAAGGCGTTGTTTCCACCGGTACTTCCACTCGCTATACCATTCACAATAACAAAGCTTATAAGGTGGCAAAAAATGGTGTAGCAACTGCTTATGCCGGCTACTTTAAAAACATGCTGGATAGCAAGTATTATTTTTCATTAAGCAATTATAAGATTTTAAAAGACCAATTTGTCATTGTTACTTTGGCAACCAAAAGCGGAATCGGGAAATATCAAATCATGGATCCTGCAAAGTCTGCGGAGTATTCATCTCCACTGATTTTAAAGCTCAGTTCCACCGGTTCAAGTTCAAAGTACACCGGTACTCGCATCGGCACTATTTACAACGGTTCGGATACGAAGTACTACATCTATAAGGGCCAAATCCAAAGTGGAAGCGCCATTACCTACACCATCTACAATAATGTGGCTTATATGATTTCGAAAGCTGGTGTAGCAACCGAGTTTACAGGTTATTTTAAAAATCTCTTAGATAGTAAATATTATTTTGCAATCAACGGCGAGCTCAAAAAGAGCAAATATCTTATGGCAGTTAAGACCACTTCAAAGGGTGTTCCTACTTATAAGATTATTTCACCGGCGAAGGCTTCCTCTTATTCATCTGCTGTGATCTACAAGATGAACTCTGATGGCATCGCATCTGTGTATAAAGGAACCACGGTTTTGAGCATCACCTATGGCTCAAAGGCCTATACTTATTCCGTTGTCAAAGGCAAAGTAAAGACCTATTCTTCTGCCAAGAATTTTGTATCGAATTCAAAATACTTATTCACGGCAGACAAAACCGGAAAGGCGACGAAGTATTCCGGAGTTTATAAGAACTATTATTACTACAATGGTTTAAAGAAAACCGCAAGCAGTGCTTACTATGTTTATTACAAGGGCTATCTTTACAAAGCAAGCAAGGCCGGAAAGCTTACGAAATACAAAAAGCCTGATGCCACTGAAGTGTATTACACCTTAGTCTGGGGCGATAACGGAAACCAGTATTATGTCAGCGTAAATCCAACAAATGCCAAGGCTTCCATTGTAAAGAAGGATGCTGAAAAAACCGGTTACTGGTACAAGAAATCCGGTGGAGTTCTCCTGCAAATTTCTTACAATACCGGTGAAGCCAAAGCATTCACCGGCGTGTACAAGAGCAAGTACTACGAAAGCGGAAAGGTTCGAACCGCAAGCGGCGCATACTATCGTGTTTATAACAACTATTTGTATTACATGACAAAGGATGGTGCAGCCACAAAATATATTCGCAACAAGAATAAGTCCACTACATATTTCAAATATGTAAATGGCAATTTCTATTACATCTACTACAATAGTGGAAAGATTGATCAGAAGTTGACCAGTGCACAAGCGAGACAGCGCCTTGTGGATGCAGCTGCAAAATATCTTGGCATTGATGAGGGAAGCAAAGAGCATAAAAACATTGTAGACACCTACAATTTAGCAACCAGCGGATACAATGTAACCTATAAAGATTCCTGGTGTGCGACTTTCGTTTCAGCGATGTTTATCAAGTGCGGATACACCGCAGTGACAGCGCTTGAATGCAGTTGCGGTAGACAGGTTGCCCTATGGCAGGAAATGGGTGTCTGGATTGAAAATGATGCCTATGTTCCAAAGACCGGCGATATCATCTACTATTGCTGGAGCGATTACGGTTCAGGCGATTGCACCAAGTGGCCGAACCACGTGGGCATCGTGGTCTCTTGTGAAGATGGCATGATTACGGTTATCGAAGGAAATTATGGTGATTCCGTAGGCTATCGCAAGATTGCAGTTGATGCAAGATACATCCGTGGTTTCGCATCACCGAAATACTAATCGCTACTCAAAACCAATAGATATTTGAAACTAACAACACCCAAGCCACGAGTATACAACTCAAATTGGCTTGGGTGTTTTGTCATCCAGTATTGAATGTTGCCGTCTAATTCTATTTTTCTTCTGATATTCCCTTATAGTAATCAATAACGTTTACAAAAGGAATTACAATTTTACCATTGTTAAATATATTCGCAGTTATTGATTCAACCTTTCCCCTTGCTATTCCAATGAGAGCCGCAGCTCCATTAACTCCAACTAGCTGCTTAAAATTATCCTCTTCTATTCCATCACTGGAAAGAAAAGCCCCTTCTAATGATAGCTCAAGTTTAAATTTCTGTTCTTCAGATTGTTCAATCTCAACTTCAAAATCTATTGTCATTTGAGAAAAGTAACCCTCTTTAACTTTCTCGAAATATGGCTCATTAATATTTAATCCAAAATTTCTTCTAGCTTCTCTTTCAACATCAACTATATTATTCTCAACCGAAATATTTTTGATTGTTGTGCCAACCAATTCTATTCCTGTTTCTATCAAATTCAATTCCATTATGCTATAGCCTCCTTATTCGGAAGAAATGTCGCCCATCCGCTCTTCTTGTGCTTTGTTGCAACTCTTTCCGAATCCCATCTAAAAATTGTGTAGTCCGATTTAACACATGGTTTTTCCAAACTAACGGATAATTCCAAATCAATCTTTTGGCAAATTTCATTCAAGGTCTTAATCGTAAAATTATACTCCCTACTTTCCCACTTAGAAACCATTCCATGGGTTACTCCCATATAATCTGCAAATTCTTTTTGTGTCATTTGCATATTGATTCTACATCTTTCAATACGTGCAGAAATCTTCGCTAACTCAATCATTGTTTTTACTTCAGCTTCTGAAAATCCTTCTGAAACCCAATCTGTTTTTTTTGCATTTGCTAATTTTTCTGCAATACCCATCATCTATTCCTCCACATAAATCACTTAACCATTAAGCCATTGTAATCTTTAGTCACCATCATTCTTTTCTAAAAAAGCAACAAGTAAAATAATCGCACCCTCTTCAATAGCATATATTATCCTAACATTTTTCTTTGATTCAGGATGTCTAATACTATACAATCTATCTACACCGTTTATTTTTTCCCGTCATTACTTAATAAATCCTCTCAAAGCTTGATAAAATAACACATTTGTAACACAGATGATTTATCATCCAAATAATACTATCTTCCTATAAAAATTTATAAAATCCTATGTTTTTCTGGGTGAATGTATTATTTTTGTGTTACGAATCGCTATATGATTTTTCATCTACTCCTTGCATTTCCACAATGCCATTGGATGATTCTTCACTCTTTCAACTATCCCTGCATTTTCAAAAAGTAACTCTGGCATATACTTTTTCTGTTCAAATTTATTTAGATATTCCTACTCACTAGCAGTTAAAACCATAAGACTTTCTATGTAATCCTTTGCCAGCTTTTTTCTCTCATCCAACTGAAAATTATCTTTCTTATTAAGTACAGGAAATAAATCTCGCCTAATTTTATTGAAATCAAGTGTATCAATTGCTGATGTATCAAACGATTTATTAAGCGTATCCGCTGAAATAGTCATGTAGAATACAAAGCATTTTCTAAACAAATCTCTCTGACCCTCGAATAAACCTTCTGTCATCATATTACACCAATCATACAAATCACTAGCCGCGGCTCTTGTAATTAGGGCATTTCCTTTAGCTGCGAATATTTCCATGGGATCTACCATTCGTACCTGCAATCCATCATCAAAAGTTTCAGGCAATATATTTCTATACACTGGTTCGAAGATATGTGCTCGAAGAGAATAATTTAACTCTATTTTTACCATATCTCGATTGCCACCTGCATTCTGATAATTATAGTGAAATGCATCCAAGCTATGACTGAATCTCGAAGCATCTGACAACTGATACCCTTCAGATTCCATATATGTTTTAATTGCATCAGTTATTTTTTCGCGGCATTCAAGCATATCTTCTCTGCTATCATTAGGTATGTAATCCATATCGATATCTACAGATAATCTTGGCAGATTAAACACGGTAAGGTTAATTGCTGTACCGCCCTTTAAGAGCAAATGCGCCCTTAGGAGCTCATCCTCATTCAAGAATTTGAGTATTTCTTTTAATCGAAGTACCTTTTCAAAGGTGTCTCTCACAAAACCACTCTCTGTAGCCATTCTTCCTAGTTCAGCTCTATTATATTGTGGCATCTTCCATCACCCCATTTTTCAAATTATGAATATTCTCTGGAATCACAAGCTTCCACTCATCAACATATCGTCCATCAGACATATCCTTTGTCAGGTAACGTTTACTCTTTCCAATCTGGCTTTTACATACCTCAAAGAATTCATCTGACAATCCCATCTGTTCCTTGTGTTTCGAGAGCAAGAATCCCATCTTCTGATACAGAAATTGATTCGATAAGAGTTCCAAATACTTCAACACTCTTTTCTCCTGCATTCGTTTCAAGCTTCCAATATCCTGAAGCACTTCCTCAATTCCGGCAATCTTGTCCATATCCTTTACACTGTCTACCAAGGTTCGCTCCAAATTGGTTATACGAATTCCACCACTTAAAGCTGGCGTTTCCACTCCTTCCATGTCCTTAGAAGCCACATATCGATAAGTATATCCGTCAAAATTAAATTCTCGAAAGCTGGTTTCTGAAGCAACATAGACATCATAATATACCTGATCTGTTATCCCATAATATTCCATAGCAGTATGGTGAGACACATAAGATGTTGGTGTAATCTTACTCGCTATCTGAAATCGATTGGCAACCGGAGCTCCAGTCTCGCCACTGATGCAGGTATACATATTGTTGCGGATTTTTGCTACCATTCCTTCTTTCATCAGTCGTTTGATTGCAGATCGAGCGCTGTCCATATTATCGTAATATTTATTTACATCTTCTACAGCAAATACTGGAGTTTTTAATAGTTTAAAATACAAATTCAAGATTGGCACCTCCATATTATATAAATCAACTTAGGTTATGTATAAACTATTTTGTAATTATTTTAAACCCAATATACTACCATAATTATACCAAGTCAAGTTTATTTTCTTTTCATTATGGTTTGTCAAATTATTAATTTGTCGTATTTTTTAACCATCAGAGTGGTTGTCTCAAAAAAACACCAACCACATTTCATACACGCATATTTGTTTAGTAATATTATTCCCTAGGCAACAGATTACATACTCCATAGAAAAGAAGGACCAGCTCATACTGATCCTCATCCTCTATCGCATCCCCGATTTCATTGTCTTCAAGTTACTTAACTGCCTTGCCTTAGGATATAGCTGAACCTCATCAAAAAAATAACTGAATCTCTATTTATAAGCTGTACACCTGTAATTGTCTGAAGTCTAAGAAATAATCTGTCCAGATCTGCTACATCATCAAAGCAGTCCTTGATATCCTTCGATGCTTCTGAAAAATCTATCAATATGTAGGATTTGTATTCATTTTTGGCAAATATAAATCAAAAAATATCCGTTCTGCCAAGATTATTATCTGCATTATTATCCGCTTTGCCAACATTTTTTTGCCATTTAAAGACAAACACCCAAGCCATATAATAGCCTGGGTGTTTTATCATTTAGATTTCCTATTGTTGAATCATCTTATTTTGCGTATGCCTTCCAGCTTTCTGTTCCGTTAATTAACTCGTTAAATGCTGATACACTGCTGCGTTCTATCAGCCCATTCAAATTTCTATTTGGATAATAGAACCAGGTGTCATCTTCAGCCGGGCTGTGATATACATTGCCGGTGAAGGTGATATTGGTAATGCCTCCTTTTGCTGCAATAGCCTTATCACAATTCACCATTGGATACTCAGCATCCTTTTTGTATAAATGATTCTTGCTGATGGTGATATGGTCACATTTTGCAAGAAAGATTTCGCCATTATAGCCATCTTCACCGGATCCGTTTGTGCGAAGTGTATTTCCTGTGATTGTCACTTTGGTTACTACACCTGTCATAAAACCGGTCTCTGCATCCACTTCATCCGCAGCGGTATAACCGCCAATGCGTATTCCTCCGCAAGGATTATTATAGATTTTATTGTTCTTTACTGTAATGTCGGAAACCTGATTATATTGGGCAGTAAAGCTATCTTTCCAGATTTCAGATCCGACTTCGATTCCGTAGCGATTATTGTAGACGGTATTTTCTGTAATCGTAATGTTCTTCGCGCCATCCACATAGATTCCGGCATTATCTGCATATGCACTCTTGTTATTGTAAACAGTGTTCCCTTTTGCCTCACAATTACGCGGATGATCCAGACTATTGTCGCTGCAATATCCAGCATTTCCGGCGAAGTCAATTCCGATGTTTGTATTGTTGTAAACCTTATTGTATTTCACAGAAATGTTTTCGCAATTGGCTGATACAGAAATATTTTCGGACCAACCATTTATGTTATCATGCACCTTATTTCCGGTGATGGAGACATCGCTAATCGAAGTGGTGGATTCTCCAAAGAGGAGGATTCCATTGGCCTCACCCTCGCCATCCGGCTTGGTGGTTTCGATGTTGTGAATGTTATTGTTTGTAATCTTTACATGCTGCTCGCCGCCTCTAAGGATGATTCCATACACATTCTGCCCTTTCACCTTGCCAATCTCTAAGCGGTTGATGGTGATATAGGAGTTCCCATTCAAATCAAAGACTGCTGCCTCCGTTGATTTGGATGTGGTATAAGTCAATACGACTTTCTCGCTGTTTAGTCGCGTAATTGTAATTGGCTTGTTCTCTTTTCCGGAGCGCACAAATTTGTTTGTGCCCTTGTAAGTTCCCTGACGCAAATAAATGGTATCACCGGCTTTTGCCTTTTTGATTGCGGCTTGAACGGTCTTAAGCGGGCTGTTGACTGTTCCCTTGTTGGTATCTTTTCCCTTCGGCGATACATAGATATAATTGCTGCCGGACTTCGCCCACTGCGCATACAGTTTCACCGTGCCTGCTGTTTTGCGAAGATTCTTGACAGAAGCCTTATTCGTATAAGCCGTTCCAGAACCGTCAGCCTTCGTATTCCAACCGGCGAAAGTATAGCCGCTGCGTTTAAAGCCATTGTCCGTCAAGCGATAAGACTTTCCGTAGACGCACTTCGTAAGCTTCGCGGTTGAACCGGAGGTTGCACCATTTCCAACGAAAGTCACATTGTATTTGATTGCCGTCCATTTCGCATAGAGCGTGATATTTCCCTTAGTCTTCTTTGCAATGGAGGTAATCTTGTGCTTAAATTTAGAATCTGTGTACCATCCGCCAAATTTATAACCATCGCGCTTGATGGACTTTAGCTTCAGCGCCTTTGTGGTGCTGTAAGTATAGGTGGAAGGATTTGAATTCTTCGCTCCCTTTAGATTCTTGTAAGTAATCTTGTACGTTTTTGCAGATGATGCCACTTGCGTCGCTTCTACGGATTGCGTTCCGGTCAGCTGACTAGATTGCATCGGCAAGAGTGCAAACAAAGCAATCAGCAAGAAAAGCGGGACAAATTTCCATAGCTTTATTCTCATGATTTGTCCTCTTTCATGTTATGATGCTAATCATAATAGTCCCTTTTTACTATTTTTTCAAGTCCTAAAAAGACTGAGCATTGCTGCTCAGCCTAAAAAGTTTGACCAGTTGGGACAGGCAACTGACCGCTAACCCCCGTCCCTAACGGTTCGCAATATTGCATTGATTACACTAGATAGCGAAATAACCGGGCAGCTTGTATAGTTCTTTAAATTTTCTGCTATTTCATTATAATAAGTTACCGCAGTGACAATAATTGCATCTACCTGATATTGATTGATTTCATCCGGACGTATCATTTCGATTTCCGATATGATATAGTCTGCATCCCGATCTATAAAACATGACACATTGACAGAGGACGATTCCAACTCGGTATATAAGAGTTCCCCTAACTCCTTTTTTCCGTAAATAGCTATATTTTGATATCCATTCTTCTCTAAATACTCAACCAGACCTCTTCCGTGTAGTCTAATATGCAACCATCTCACCAATAGCCGATAGAAGGCTAGTAGTTTTCGAATTGCTTCTCTCTGCCTATGAACTCCTTTGATTCCCAGGACTAATGCAAGCACAGCTCCTACAATCAATCCTACGGCCAATCCACACACAAATTGCATGTTTATCTTCCCTTCTTCATAATTTCTTCAATATTGGTACACATTTTATTGATACTATCTTCTTCAAAAAAGGAGTACTCTTCGCTTGGAATAAATGTGTTATGATTGATGGCTTCCACTAATTCTTCGATGTTATCCACACCTAATGCTTTCCCTGTTTCCACAAGAATATTATCTTCAATTCTTTCGGTTTTTAAGACAGCGATTTTCGAGTCAAACATTGTTGCTTCAAACAGCGCAGTAGAACTGCCTTCCCCTACAATCCATGCCGCTTCATTAAAATAGTGATATAACGTCTTTTCAGATGTATGAATCACTTCAACTCCAGTTCCTTTAAAGAAAGGTTCGATATCCTCATAATATCTTGCATATTCAGACGGATGCAGTTTTACCACAATCTTATATTTATCGGTATCGATACGCGCAGCTAAATCCCTTGCCGCAGTAAAAATTTCATTATTCATTTGTGAAATGAACAAAATATGATTTTTCTGTTGCGGTAATTCTTTTTTTGCTTCAATTACCTGCTTTTCAAGATTCGGAAAACCCACAGCAATCACGTGAGAAGTCTCAATCGGCCAACGCGTAGTATCCCTGTCATATTGTCCAAAACAAAAGAAATAATCAGGAAAGCATTCCAACTTCCGCTTTTTCAAGAAATTGTATGCCATATTGTTTTTTCCAGTCATCCCATGTTCTAACTCTATTGTTGGGATATTTTTTTCTTTTGCAATCTTGATTAAGACCTGATTGGCTAAATCATATCCTGCAGTCAACACAATCACCTTTGGACGTATCTTTTTTAATAGATAGCGATAGTAATCACCAAATATATAATAATGGCGCGTCCTATAATTCAAATCTCTGAGTATATTCTTTTGCACTCGGATATCAAAATGAATCCCAAACCATTCTTCAATCGGCGAAATCAGTTTATCGTATGCCTCGTACTTATTCACCTTGCTCTCGTAGGTTATATTTTTCATATCCATAAATAGACCGACATCAAAGTTTATAATATTTTTTGATTTTTCGTACACATAATCCTTCGCTCTATTATTTCTGCTCAATACATACTTCGTCGGCTTTAAGGCTGTTTCTAAATCATCCGTATAAATACAACGATAGTGATTTTTTTCGTATTCCTGCTTCCTTGCCATGCTGACAAGCAACACATCTCTGTGCCTTGCAAACATTTGGTTTTTCTTAAAATATTGATCAAATAAAATTCTTAACGTTTTCTTTCCTCTGTATTTCTCCGGTATTGCGGGTACCTGCTCGATTTCATAAGCCATCAACTCGGTGCGAATATGACGATAAAAAATCACTCTCATATATTGCCATATTTTGATACCATTTAATTCGATATCAAACATATGCTTTTCTTCTTCAAATTTTAGAAAATCATCTATAAAAGCGGTGATATCCAAGGCTTTTTGTTCTATCAAAATGGTGTTCCTCCATTTTAAGGATTTTTCTTATTTAAGGATTTTTCTTATATTTTTCTGCAAATATTTCAAGCGGGAGATAAGAATCTTCATACCTCTGACGAATCAACTCGTCCGGCCAATCCCACCAAGCAATCTGATTCAACCGTTCAATCGTTTCTTTATCACAACGGTAACGAATAATCTTAGCCGGTACGCCAGCCACTACTGCATAGTCAGGAACATCCTTCGTAACCACTGCACCAGCTCCTACAATGGCACCGTTACCGATGGACGCACCGTTTGTAATGATCACATTCTTTCCCAACCACACATCATTGCCAATTGTAATCTCCAACTTATCAGAAGTTGTTTTATGTAATTTTCCATGTGGCTTAACGCCCGGAAAATAAAGAGGAGAATCTTGATAGTCCTCGTATGGAACCCCCTCAAACTCTCCATAATACAGAAATGGGTGCAAGGAAACATATTCAATAGGATGATTAATTACCACATCGCATCCGGCTGCAAAGGAGCAAAACGCACCTACTTTTTCGACCCAACGATGCTTTGTCAGCGGTCCATAACTATATTTTCCACAAATCGTGTAATGCCGCATCCTTCCAATTTCAAATAATCTTCCACCTTTTTCCCGAAAACGAATCGCAGCCTCTTTCAGTTCACTATATATTTTTTCATTCACCGATGTGATCAACAATTTATAATTCGAGGCATCCAATTTCATCATCTGTTCAGTTGAAAGAATTCCCTCAACCGTGTTGCACAGATTGTCATCCACGACATAAGCCGGTTTTATTCCATACTGATCTACCAACATCTGATATGCTTGTTTTCCAATCTGTCCATAAGGATAAAGAATGATTTTATCTCTCGGCTCTCTTACACAATATGCAATTACTTCTTCTAACTGTCTTTCTATAGTCTTTCCCGCCATCTCAATACCCCAGTTACTATTTAATAATAAATGTTGGCTTTGCATGTGAAAATGGATACTTCTGCAATTTTACATCTTTCCCGGCAAAAAATTCATCCACCGCTTTTGTTTCTCCTTCGATGACTGCGTAATCATCCAATACAATCACTCCCTCCGGAATCACTCTCTCAAACAGCAATTCCAGTCCCTTTTTACATGGTTCATACACATCCACATCAATATGTAACAAGGAAATTTTCAAATTTGGATGAGCTTCCAGATATTCCGGCAAAGTATCCAGAATATTTCCCTTCACCAGTTCCACATTATGAATGCCCTTTAACTCCATTGATTGAAGCAACTCTTCTTTTGACACAAAATTCCCTTCGAAATCTGAGTTCCATTTATCAATGAATTCATTGTCTGAAGGTACTTCACCGGGTGTCTTTGGAAATGGTCCAAACATATCGAAGCCAATAATTTTACGAGATTTTTCATTCTCCAACAGTTCTCGAAAAGTTGCCCATTGTACAATGGAACTCCCTTTAAAAACACCTAGTTCTACCACTTCTCCCGGAAGATTTGTGATTTTTTTGTAAAGCTCATAATGAGACAATATATTCCCCATTCTATATGGCTGAGAAGTTAGATAAAATCCATTCTCATATTCAAACTGCTTTGTTTCATCATATTGATTAATCATATTTTTTCTCCTTTACCAAGTGTGACGATATTTTCAAACGAGAAGAAGCCCCAGATAATCTTCCAATCCAAATTGTTTCGATTCATAATAAAGTTGTTTTTTGCCGATATATTTCCACTCATATCCGCTGAATATATTTTTATGCTCTCTTGAAAATTGAATCTCATATGTCTTCGACCTTCGAGTACTCAAATCGACTTCCACAATCGCACCGGTTCCAATATGTACCGATATCATTTTATGATCCGGTGTGAAATAAACAGATGAATAATTCAAAATACCTGCGCCCTTTTGACTCTCCATTTCTGAAAAAGTCCATCGCGGTATATCCTGAAGTATTTCCGCTACCTGATTTTTTACTGAATAGCATAATCCTTCTTCTGCGCGAACCGGAAGCGACCAAATACGGTCATTATAATAACAGCACCAGCCGTAGGGGAATACTCCACGATTCCAAACCGTCGAACATTCATATTCGCAAACTGCGTTCTGACTCACATCCCATTTGCATAAGTGAAGAGGCTTATCCTCTTCTCTTGGAATAAACCAGATGGAGTCTTCCTGAATACATATTCCATCAAAAAAAGTAAAGTTCCCTTCGATTGGGACATCACACTTTTTGATCTGCTTCTTGTCTAAATCCGTAATCAAAAAACTTTTTGTGGTTGCCAGATAGGTATACAGAATTGATTCTTTTAGTGCGCTATCGCCAAACCATACATTGGGAGAAAACTCCAATGGGAACAAATCCTTAATTCCTGTTATGTGTTCAAAGCTGTTCGATTTTGTATGAAACAGCAATATTTCCGGGCCATATCCGTATAATACAAACGTCTCCCCCCAGAGATAGCTTTGAATCACATAATTCCCGGTCTCCGCCTCCAGATACTCCTTCGGCAATGGAATACGTTCCATCGTCTTGTCTTCTATATTGATCTTAAGAATATCCTTCGCCCCAAACGGAAATACATACAAAAAGCCTTCGTAATATTCAAGAACTCTGTATGCGCCAATTACCTGATCGTACTCTTCCGGCAACCGAATTAAATTCGCAGCTCCACTGCTACGTTCTACCTGAATCACACAATTATATCTTTTTGTCTTATAAAAAATATATTGCTCATTTCCGGTAATACTTTCCGCTCGAAAATATCGTTCTTTAAGTTTTATGTCAAACTGCTTCATAATGACTCCTTACCCCAGTCTCCTAGCTAAACAGATGATCAAATGAAACCCGTTCAAATACTTCTAATTTTCCACCACGCGTTGCATTATAGATTTTAAATCCATGAGCTTTTGCAAATTGTTTTGCTTTCATAAATGACAGTTCCACCTTTTCGGCTTCGTATCCCTTTTTTATATTCTCCATAGGAAAGAATTCCAGGCGTCTTTCCCCCGGTTCTAAATAACCTTCAAAATGGTTCCCTTCATGCCCTTTTAAATCAGGATAATTATGATCCACACCTAAAAGATAGATTTCCTTTGCTCCCATATATGCGGCAAATTGAAATCCAATATCATAAACCGAAGAATATCCAAGATAAACTCCTTTTGTGATATCATCCGCAAACTCCGGCATTGAAGTTGTATATCCTGCTCGCTCATAATGAAAAAAATAATTCTCCGCCGCATCAGCTTCTTCACAACTCATCAAAGGGCGAAAAATATCCCACAATAAATGTTTTCCCGGAATTTTCTTTAATCTTTCTTTGTTTAACAAAAACCCATAGAAATCCACGATTCCATAATAGTCCGGTCGCCAATTTGTCCGGTCAAAAATCATATGAATATTATTAAAAGCAAAACAAATCTCGTGGTTTTTATGAAGCAGTTCCAAATCCTTTGCACGTAAGCTTGGCCCATTTCCCACGATAAAAATACGCTTTCCACAGTGAATATTATGAAAGTGCTGTAGTTTTGGATGTTCCAACGGCAGAACATTTCCATGATATTCTTGCTCCAGAATCGGAATCCCTTTCTTACGATCCTCCACAATCCTTCGTGCATATTCCGCCCGAAACAGATCATAATTGGTAATTCCTTCTTCCTTTAGTCGACGCTCCATTTCTGCACCGTAGTCTTCCGATGCTGCGATAATGCGCATATTCTCTTCTTTTGCCTTTTTTATCATCTGATTAAAAGAAATAATTTCCTTGCCCCATCGAATAGATCCCACATTTCTTAGATCCGTATCAGCCAAACAATGAACATTCTCTTTTCCATATGCCTCTAAAGCGATTCCACCGCAATAGCCGGCGCCCCAGATGATGCACTGATTACTATAACGTTTATCAGTTCCTCCGCTCATAACATCCACCTGTTCAAATCACATTTTAAAGTCCACAAAATGCTTCTGAATATCTGTGTTCCAAAACGAATCTTTCTGAATAATCTCATAAAAACGTTTTGTACTATTTCCATCTCCATACACATAGCTTTCGATTGCATAATCAGAAATTTTCTCAATTGCTTCCATGATTTCACTTTGCGATTCTATTGTATGAAGAATGTTCGGAGAGGTTTGCTTTGTATATCTTCCAACCTGACGGGTTCCGATATCAATGGTTGGAACCCCGTATATTCCGGCTTCTCGAACCCCGGCGCTGGAATTGCCGATCATAAAATCAGCATGCTTTAGGATTGTCAGGAAATATTCAAAACGAATCGACGGAAATACTCGAATGTGTTCATTTCCTTCAAATCGTTTATATTCATTTAAAATCACTTCACAACCCAAATCGCTATTTGGATAAATGACCACATAATTTCTCTTGCTTTCGATGATGGCATCCACCACCTCTTTTATATTTTCGCCAATCACATCATATTCGGTTGTGACAGGATGATACATCAAAATCCCGTAATGATCGAATAAAATATCATATCTCTCTCTGACAGCACTAAGCTCCGGAAGCGCGTCACTCATCATAATATCAATGTCCGGACTTCCGATGACATGAATCCTTTGCTCCTCCTCGCCTAATTGAATGAGTCTACTCTTAGCTTCTTCCGTACAAACAAAATGTACATGAGCAAATTTTGAAATTGCATGACGAATGGACTCATCCACCGTTCCGGATAATTCTCCGCCTTCAATATGTCCAACCATAATATTGTGAAGGGCTCCTACCAAAGCGCCGGCCATGGCATCCATTCGATCTCCATGAACAATAATCATATCCGGCTGAATATTATCTACATAGCCGGAGAAATGCGTCACTGTATTTCCAAGATTTACACTATAATCTCTTGTTTGCGTAAGACCATAAGCGATATAGATGTTTTGATATCCATCTTTTTGAATTTCTTTATACGTCGATCCAAATTCCTTTGATAAATGCATTCCACATACAAAGATATAGATTTCAAATCTCGGATCGTGATCTAATATTTTCATCAAAGATTTCATTTTTCCATAATCGGCTCTTGTTCCGGTCAGAAAAACGATTTTCTTTTTGATTGTCGCCATCTTATCTACCTCTTGTTACATCACCATATTTCTACAGATTTGCGTATCATTTTCGATATCACAGGCTGCCTTTTTTCCTAAGAGAGATTCATATTCCTCTGCTAAGATTTCACCTGTTCCCGGACGCTTCACCCAAAGGTTCTCTTTTGTGAATACTTCACCTTTTTTAATAGGTTTAATCGAAACAACCGTAGCGAATGCAAAATCAATTGTGACTTGTTCCTCTTTTGCAGCCTCTTTTTTGCCGCCTAACATTTTCTTTATGTCTTTTGCCGCGCCAATCAGTTTTGCACACTCGTCCTCGTCCATCGAACAGATTACATCCGGACCCTTGCGCCCCTTATGATCCGTGAAATGGCGCTCTACAAGCGCAGCTCCCATTGCCATAGCTGCGATGCAGGAAGTGTTATTCAATGTATGATCAGAAAGACCGATTGGAACATTCGGGAATGCATTCATCATTTCCTGCATTGCCCCTAATCTCACCAGTTCCGGCGGAGTCGGATAAAGATTTGTCGTATGCATTAAGGCGAATGGAACCCGGTACTCCTCAAGAATATTTACTGCTTTTTGAATCGATGGAATGTCATTCATCCCGGTGGAAACAATCATCGGTTTATGAAAAGATGCGATATGCTTGATTAGCGGATAATTATTTAATTCTCCGGATCCAATTTTGTATGCAACAACGCCAAAGGACTCCAAACGGTCTGCTGCTGCTCGCGAAAACGGCGTGCTTAAAAATACCATTCCTTTGCTTTCAACATAATGCTTAAGCTCATACTCTTCCTCTTCGCTCAAAGCACATCTGGCCATAATATCATAAATAGAGTCATCACTGTTTCCCGGAATGACACCTTTTGCCACATGACACATCTCATCATTTACCACATGTGTTTGATGCTTGATTAGTCTAGCGCCTGCACGATATGCAGCATCTACCATTTCCTTTGCCACTGCAAGAGAGCCTTCATGATTAATACCAATTTCCGGTATCACTAATGGTTCAGCTCCTCCACCAATCTTAATTCCACCAAATTCAAATTCAGAAAACATTTATTCCTCCCGATTCTTCAGATAATACTCTGCAATATATAAATCTTTCATCTCATCAATGTCTACTGCTTTTTCCCGAGCCATAATAAAACCAAGCTCATTATCATTAAAACTTGTCTTGTCATTTAATTTCAAAACCTGATTGATATAAATGCAGCCATTCACGCGATAGTAGCGATCCATGTCCTGTCTTCTGCAGGTGCTGCTGCCCTCAAGAAGATGATACATTTGACCGTCTTCTCCAAATCTTCTCATCAAAATCGGATGATCATCTACCTCGGATACACTAACCAAATCTCTTTCCCCTGATGAAAAATAAAATTCTATCGCCGCATCTATGTCCTCTGCGGTCCTCAGCGGCTGCGTCGGCTGCAATAATACCACCACATCAAATTTTTGTCCCATGCCCTCTAGGGTATTGATTGCATGCAGTACAGAATCGATGGTTTTAGATGTATCAGAAGCCAATTCTGCCGGTCTCATAAAGGGAACATCCGCGCCTGCTGCTTTTGCCACTTTCGCGATTTTTTCGCTATCTGTTGAAACCACAACGTTATCTATATACCGGCTCTTATTTGCGGCTTCAATTGTGTAAGAAATCAGCGGTTTCCCACATAAATCTATAATATTTTTATCTTTAATGCCTTTACTTCCGCCTCTCGCCGGAATCAGGCCCAGGATTTTTTTCTTTTCAAACATACTCTCTTATCGCTATCTACTCTCTTATCGCTATCCTTCTGTGTATCGATTACTTTTTGGCGGGAAGTCATTACAATCAAATCGCGGAAGAATCAAATTTGAATCGACTCCGATTTTAGCAACTCCCGGTTTAATCGTAACTCCCATACAGCCTCCGCGTTCTTTTACGATTTGCAATACTTCGTCATTATAGTCGCCATATGGATAGCACATCGCCCACTGCTTCGGATCAATCATTCCATCCAAACATTCCATTGCCATCTCGATATCCTTTATTGCATCTTCCTTTGGCATCTTGCCTAACCGATTATGATCATAGCCATGTATACCAATATCCATCCCTCGGCGTTTCATAGCGCGAATCTGCTGCTTCGTCATATACAATTCATATGCCAGTTTCTCTTCATCTACATCCACATATAACCGAAACAATTCATCCGCAAGGATATTTCTCAAACGTTCCGGCAACACCGTCTGCAACATCACTTTGATAAAAGTTGTCTTTGCATTATTAAATCTCTGTGTCTGCGAATAAATATCTCCACCTACATACTTTTGAAACAATTCCTCATTCGATGGATAATCAAACTCAGTGCCTCTATAATCGTCCATTCTCTTCTTTAGAGTTTCAAACACTTCATTTTCACCTGCACAGGCTAAAATAAAATGAATCTTGTTCACAATCAAAAGTTCATGTTTTGTAAAAGTTTTACCGGGAATAAAAAACAGGCCTTTTGCTCCTGCTTCTTCTAAGATTGGAAGCGCGACGGTATAATTGTCTATATAGCCATCGTCGAACGTTAAAAGAATCGATTTTTCCGGAAGGGGTTTTCCCCCATTTGAAGCTTCTAAAATATCATCCATGGATACAAAGGTAAAATTCTCTTTAAAAAACAGAATCTGCTGCTGAAATAACTTAGCATCCAATCCTTTTATTTCCGGATATCTGCTATGAGCAAGATCCCTTGTATAGTGATACATTGCAACATATAATTCGTTCATAACCATTCCCCTTCGTATCTTCTAGCATTTTTTATTATACCTATTACGCTGCTTTTACGCTAGGTCATTTGGGCGGTCCTGATCTGCGTCGCCCTTAAAAATCGAAACGTCTCCATCTCCACAATGCGCACAATAGATTTCGACGTTTTTTCTTTCAAATGGTTCGAAATAATTTGGGATAACTGTATCTCCTCGTTTTTCTACAAAGCCCATCATTTCGAAATCTTTTTTCGAGATTCCGTAATTATAGCAATCAAGATACTCCGCCCCTGTTTCTTTTAACAAGGCTTGGACTTTTCCATAACAATTATGCAAAACATTCGAACATCCACGCATATCTACTATACGCAAACATTTTGCTCCATTTACTTCAATTTCCCTTACCACCCATTCTGCTTTTAAAACATTATCTACATAAATTCCATAGATGTCATAGTGATAAAACGGATGGTTGATATACCGGTTGCGAACATATTCAGCTGTTTTATTTGGAACCAATTGATTTTCCAAAGCGTCACTTGCGTCGTGTTCTAGTTTGATTTCCACCGATTTGTCTGTGGCTTGCGGTTGCTTTATAACCTTATCCGCAATCACAAATTCCTCGATGGAATCATTCGCGATATAATAATGATTCATTGTCGAAAAATTATAATGTAGCGCATCATAAATTCTCTGTGCATTTTGGCTTAATCCCAAGGTGATATACAAAGATTTCGGATACAATTGGATTAATGTAAATAAAATACCTAATCCTAATTTATGTATTTCTTTATTTTCGACATCATCACGGACCTTCCAGATTGCACCGGCTGTAAATTCCGGTTCTTCTTTACTTTGTCCATCATATAAGGATGAATTTATAAACCCTAATACCGCATGAAACTCACCAGTTTCTTTATGAACCGCAACCAGGAAATCATAAAATCCGTTGTCAGCTTTTCCATGTTGAAATTCAAATAACTCTTTTGATTTCAGAAAAATATGTTTTTCACTCCAATAGTCTCTAATAAAACGCATTAATTTTTCATATTCTTCTTTTTTACATAATCTTATCTCATATAGATTTAATTTCATTTTCAGCGCCTCATACACTAGGGCCGCCTAAGGTTACCCATTTTACCATTCTGGATGTTAAATACATCCCATCCCATGGGGAATCAAAGTTTAGCATTTTTCCACACACCGGAAATCTTACAGCACCTTTTTCGGATGCTTTCACAGCATATGCTAATTCCTTTTCGCCTTCGGCTGCCATTCCGATGGTTTGTATATCGCCATTTATAAATTGTAAAGTTTCTTCTATATCATCTACCGGATGAACATGTATTACGCGTGAATATACCGGCGCATTTAATTCAACGTCATCTGAATATAACACCGTCCATAAACTGTCCGGATCACCCCATACTTTTCCTTTAAAATCATAAATCCCTCTAGCAGAATGTATGGCAGAAATTTGTTCTGCTGACATTGGGCCTTTTGTGATTTGGCGATTTACCTTTTCCATCCCTAGATTCAAATATTCTGCAAATTGTTCTGGGGTTACAGCCCCACCCCTTTCTACAAACACATTGTGCGTGCTTGCACAACCTGTTTGATCAAACACCGAAGCATCAACTGCCACTCTTCTTGCTAATTTCTTCACCTTGTGTTCATCCATGATTGCTTCTTTTGCAATGACCGAAAATGATAGTTTCGGTCCCATAATCAAATCTTCACAATCATATTTAGCAGGATAATTCGAAACAGTTGTAACTGCATCCTTTCCTCCCCAGGCAATCCTGATATCCGCTTTCTCCGACATCAGTCTTCCAAGTTTGTCCTCGTGATGACCATAATATACTACCGCAATCGTATTTAATAGCTCATCACCTGTGATTGTATATCCACCTAAAGTCGTAAAAGATTCTCCCTTGAACGCAGATAGCAATTCACAAAAGATTCCATTATCGCGGGAAGATACTTTTATCAGATTCACGTTTTTGGTAAGTATGCTCTCTATTAGAACAAACATTCCTAATACTTGAACATTGCCAGCAAGCCAATGACATGCCAAGCCTCTCGATACAGCCTTTCTCTTTTTAACCGATAAATCTGAGCATGGCAAAAATGCATCCATATGCATTCTGTTGCCATACAGCCCTTCGTTCATAAGTTCATTTAAATGCTCAGGAGTGCACCATGTAGCCAAAAAGCCAAGTCCATTCATCCTTAACTCAGTTTGATTCCATTTTGCAGCCACCTTAGCCACCAGTCCGATCAGTGCGTCAATCGGCTGTGCCACCAGCCACTCATGCTTTTGTTTTATATCTGCAATAATTTGTTGCAAAGATTCTATCGGATTGTCAGGCAAAGAATTTGAACCGGAGAAAAACTCAACTCGATAGTCGCTTCCGGTTTTCATCTCCCCTCCTGAAAGCGTTTCACCCGTAAACTTTAATTTACTGGACAAAATATCACCACAACCTCGAATCTCCGCTTTCTTTAAACGTCCATTAATCTTAAATCGAGTACCGCTCCTACCGTATGGACATTCACCTTCCACAATCATTCCTACATCATCTGTCAAAACCACATTCCCGGGATATGAATGGGGAATTGGAGAAAGAAATTCCAGTAATCCTTCTTCACCGGGCTTTTGTATCTCTTTCGTTGAAATGTCCCGCACGATCACCTCTGAATACAAAGGGGCATGCTTACAGCCACATTTGCAATCCGGATAATTCAATCCCATTTGTTCTGTGAATCCATAAATATCAATAATATCTTCCGGCTCTAATCCAAATAAACGCGCTGCTTTTTCATTAAACTCTGCCTTAGATATTTTTTCACTTTCGAGTTTTTTCCAACCTCCAATGTGAATGACCTTTGATCCACGCGGTAATTGAAAATGCTCATCATGTTCATATAAAGGTAAAATCACCTCTGAATATAAAATATATGTGAAACCAAATACTACAGTTGGTTGATTTTGATCCAATTCACTGATATATTTTCTGATTCCCTCAATATCAAAATAATATTGATTCTTGTCATTTACTTTTAAGAAATATCCAACTTGTGAGGCGAAATTCAGATAGCCGCTGACTGCAGCAAATCGTGCACCAAGCATCTGCCGAAACCCCTCCTCCGGATTCACATCCATTACCAAAAAAGGTTTTCTTTCATTTCCTATGAAATCGCCTACCACCTTAACCATCGCTTTGGCCTGACGTTTAGATGTTAGTTTATCAACAGGAATACTGCTTGGAACCCCTGATGTTGCAGATGATTGAAGTGTTAATTTAATATCTGATTTTGGAACAGAAGCTAATTTCTGTCCTAATTCTTTAAACACACTCACTTGCACAGGCGGAATTTCTCCAAGCCCCCCTGCAAACTCATGTGGATTAAAGTTTTTGTTATCACAAAATCTCCTATACAATTCATTACAATCATAATGAAATGCGAGTTCTTCTAATAAGCTTTCATAAAACTGCCCATTATTCTTTTCGTTATCCCCAAATTCATAAGGAGCTTGGCGTAGTAATTCTTCTGTTTTCAATGCCATATTATAATTCCTTTATCACTGATATTAAAAAGCTTTTTGTGATTTCCACCGGATTTCCTCTTCCGCCTAAATCATTTTTCACTTTATCTACAAACGATTCATCTTCCACAAAAGATTCCAGTAGATTTCTTAATTCCTTTTTTCTTTCGCCAATGGAACTTCGATCCAGTAACGTATCGATCAAACTTACAACAGACTCAACCGATGTACCTGCATTTTTGCATAATCTCTGATATTGATTTGCCACATTCGCATTTTGAGAATTGACACGAATTACTGGGTTAAGCAACAGAGCCACTGCCTCTCCATGTCCAAATCCATAAGTTGACAATTGATGCGCAATCCCATGTGCAGCACCTACGACACAATGATTCTGAATGATTCCACCCTGATATCCGGCATATTGTAATCTTAGGAAATCCATATCAGCGGTGTTTTCTTTTGACAACTCTTTGATTAATACGCTCAGTGCATTTTCCGCATCTATTTCACACCATGCATTATGAATAGATGAAACGTAGCCCTCAATGATATGGCTCATTGCATCCAAGCCCGAAGCCACAATATTATGATATGGAGTATGGCATACGAATTTCTTCTCATACACGATTACATCAGGCTGCAAATCATGACTTACAATCATTTTTTTGGATTGTGATTCCCTATCAATATATACCGCTGCCGAAGAGCTTTCAGCTCCACTTCCTATGGTTGTCGGTGCAACGAAAAACCTGGTTTTAAAACCTATTGATCCAATTCTTGTCTCATTTCCCATAAAATAAGGACACTCATAAAATAATCTGCACAATTTGGCCCCATCAATGACAGAACCGCCACCAATCGCCAAAATAATATCCGGGCAAAATGCCTCGATTTGAGCAATGGAGCCTTTTAAACTTTCCAAGTCCGGTTCCCCATTCCAGCTTTTCGAAATGAACTGCACAGACTTCTTTTTGAACACTTTTAAAATATTATTTTTCGTCTCATCCGTCACACTGGAACTGCAAATCACTGCAATACGCGACCCAGGAAACGAGGACAATCCAAACAAAGCATTTTCCCCATGAAAGATTGTCGGTTGATATAATTTAAAGTCTGCATAAATGCCCTGTGGTTTGAACATAATTTCACCTTTTTAATATTAATCTTTATATTAATTCTTTTTGATTCTTCTTTTTTAATTCTTCTTTACGACTCTTTTTTTAAACGCAATCGCTGAATTTTACCCGATGATGTTTTTGGCACTTCCCCAATCACCTCATATGCGATTGGTATTTTATAATTTTCCAGTTTATCACTTAAAAACCGGTTGATTTCTTCCGGGTTTATCTTTTCCGGATGATTCGTGACAACACAAGCTTTTACGACCTCTCCAAGTATGTTCTCCGGGTCCGGAATACCGATACAAGCACATTCTTGAATGTAATCCAATTGGCATAATAATTCTTCTACTTCCATTGGACTGACCTTTTTGCCACCCACGTTAATGAGCTCTTTTTTTCTGCTACAAAGCTTGATTCTGCCTTCCGCATCTTTGACTCCCCAGTCACCGGTTCTAAAGTAGTCACCAAAGAACGTACTGGCGTTTAGCTCTTCCAAATGATAGTATCCTTTTGTAACAGCCAAACCTTTCACACAGATTTCACCTTCCACATTTGGAGGAACAGTACTTCCATCTTCCGACATGATTACAACATCCATGTTTGGTGATGGACGTCCAACCGTATCTAAATAACAGCGGTCCTCATGAAACTCCATAAAGCAACTTCTTGAAGCCTCCGTAAGCCCGTAATGCATACAAATTCTTGTATCAGGAAGATACTCCATCAATAATCTCTTATCTTCAATTGGCATTGGTGCTGACCCAATCTCCACATAATGTAATTGAGAAGCATACTCTTTGATTTTGTCGCCACTCATCTTCTTAATCAACGCCCAACTGGCCGGAACCATACCAAACCCATTTACGCGAAACTCTTCCATAAAGCGGTAAAAGCGTTTCATATTCGCAAAACTGCCCAGTATAATCACCGTTTGACCATTTGAGAGCGCGCAACGCAATCTTCCCAAACCAAACGAATGCGAAATCGGAAGCGCCAGCATTTCCACATCCTCTTTACTATTTTGAATAAACGTATTAATGTTTTGCGCAGCCGCCGCAATATTTTCTTGGGAAAGGGTGACGCCTTTTGGCATTCCTGTCGTTCCTGTTGTAAATATAATATCGGCTAAATTGTCTAAATCCGGAAATGAAATTTCTTGAAAATCAAAATTTTTTGTTCCGTCGGTTTCAAATTCTTTTAAAGTTGCAACCTGCGTATGAATACACTCATTCTCGAATCCTATTACCAGCTTAGGATTTAACTGACCATAAATAAGCTCAAATCTCTTCGGGTTCGTATCAGGTGCAATCGGCAATGTTACAATTCCTAATAAATGACATGCAAAATAAACGGATACAAACACAAGTTGTTTATCCGCAGCAATGATAACCGCATCTTGTTCTTTTAACCCAAACTGCGATTCTAATAGATCTTTTGACTCGATGATTCTTCTGGCCAATTCAATGTATGAATAGGACTGTTTGCCATTATGAAGAGCGATTTTATTCGGACATTCTTTCGCATGCTCAAAAATTTGCTCAACGATTGTTTTCATTCTTTGACCCTTTCCTCGGTTGCTGCAACAATATCACTAAAATCCTCAATATCCATCAAAACATCCGGAGTAAAACGTATCCCGTATTCTTTTTCAATTGTAGAAATAATCTTCAAATGATTTAATGAATCCCATGTTGCGAAATCTCCAATTGCTGAATCATCCTCAATTTCTTCCTTGTTAATGTCTAAAATCCCCGCCATAATTTCCCTGATTTTTTCTGAAATACTCATTTCTTTACCTCACTGATCATATTAAAATTTTATCGCCAAAATCGTTCTATTTTTTAATAGTTCTATTATAACAAATAACGATTATTTATGCCATTAAAGGTAAATTCGGCGATTTGTATCATTTGTACCTAAATGTCAAAAAAGGACCAGCTACTGCTGATCCTTTTCCATAATGATAAATGGGCTTATTTTGTTACTTTCTTTACTTTGCTATAGCTACTGTAAATCTCATGTCCAAACGGATCTAAGATATATGCACGAACGCGCACATAGTAGGTACTCTTTGATGTCTTAAGATTGCGCTTGTATGTCCGATTATAATAATGGATTGCCTTTGCAGTTACAGCATCACTGTATGATACAATCTTCATCGTTTCGTTGATATATTTGTGTTTCATGGCCTTATCTTTTGCAACCTGAACAGTATATCCTGCAGTCAAGCCGCTGTTCTTTGCCATTGAAATGGTGTCAAGATATCTCTTATACACATATTTACGACCCTGATAAGTCTGATACTTTCCAATCTTTACGGATTTAATCGTTGGAGCCTTCACTGTGTATGCACTTGCTTGATACTTAAGCTTGTATGGCATTTTGCCAGATCCTTTAACTAATACATAATAGGTACCCTTCTTTAAATAAACCGTATTAGTTTTAACAGACGATGTTCCAAATAATATTTTAGTTTCATTATTTGAATTAAAAAGTGTTACTGTCCAATAATTGCTACTTCCATCAACTTCCTTTGGTCCAAATGTAAATTTTACCTTGGAAGTCTTTTTCAATGTAAATTTAAAGTAATCATGATCATTCCAGCTATTAAATGATTGATCATTTGATGTTCCATATTTAAAAGTATTGTTTTTCAGCGTACAAGCTGTCTTTGCAGAATCATTAAATTCATTTTCCCAGTTTTCTGAATTGGTGTATGCCACATTAAATTGTGATGTTCCTACGCCATAAGAATCTACAATAACAATAAAGGTTTGTCCTGCTTTTGATGCAAAAATATTAGAACTAACTGACGGCTGTGAACGGCTTACAGAGATATTATTCAAAAGCTTATTGCCTTTCGAATCATAGACATTCAAGTTTTGACTATCGGAATCATTTCCTTGATACTGTAACAAATTAAAATCAACTCTGAAAACACCATTTTTAGGTGCTTTGAAATGATAAATAACCTTCTGCTGTTCATATGTGTCCGTTGAAAAGGTTGTCGTAACTGCCTCGTTTACACGAATGTTTGTGAAGTTTTCTGCTGCCTTTACCTTCTGTACAGGAATCATGGTAATCACCATGAGCATTGCAAGCAATGCGGTTAATACCCGCTTCCCCTTTTGTCTCATTTTCATTTTGATTGTTTCCTCCTTTGTTTTACATATAAATGAGCATTGTAAAAGGCGCCTAAACCCCAGGCGCCAAGGAGAATTATATCTATCTGTTAATTTTGTGTCAATGAGACATTTATACCATAGGAGACGTATTCACATGGCTATAACCAAACCTTTTGTGCAAGTGTGATATTTTGTATTTCACCATTATATTCTATCTGCAAAATGAACGTATAATGCTCATTCTCGCTGAGTTTCATTTTCCCTATGCATTTTCCGTTTTCGAATACTGCTTCGCAACTAGTTGAATGATTCAATCCGTCTGATGCGCGGATTGTGTACGTATATCCTTCTTTATATACCGACGGAACAAACTCTACATCGTAGTATCCTTCTTCACGAGAAGAAGAAATATCCACACCACTTACACTTATTTGTTCTGCCCCACCTATTTGCGTTGTATGCTGCTTCCATGATAAGCCTATGAAAAAGCCAACGACACCTACTAGTATAAGAATCAGAAGCCCTATTATGATTGCTCTTTTCCCATTTGAGCTGAATCCAATTTTCACATCCTGTGTTGCGACTATTTTTTGCTCAGTTTTAATTGCGTTATCTCGATCAAATAATGTATCTAAGCTTACTTCTAGCAGATCTGCCAATTTCACAATTTTACCAATATCCGGCTGCGACTCTCCGTTTTCCCATTTACTAACCGATTGTCTAGATACATTCATAGCTTCAGCAATGTCATCCTGCGTAAATCCCTTAATTTTTCTTTGTTTAATCAGATTTTCCGAAAAGGCCATCTAACTCCCCCTTAATCTCCTATGCATATGATTATTATTGTTACAACATTAATGTAACAAACCATATGGTTGCATTCCACCAATTTGCGGTTTACATTTGCGCAACTGACCGCTAATCTTCGTCCCCAATGGTGCTTGTGCACTAGTCTGATCAGGGTCTTTTTCAACAAAAGAGAAACTCATTCAAGTCTTCAAGCGCTGCTTTCAATTCTGGATTTTTCTCCTGGGCGATGTACCGTTCCAGTTGAATTCCTTCCCAGTCCTCCGGCTCACATTCCATCGTATATGACAATTCAACCAGATCCCATAAGAATGCGCTTTTCTTGGTTTTTCGATGAGTTTTGCAGTATTCTTCAATTACGATTCTCGAGTATTCTTCCACGAATTATTCCTCCTGGGTTCCTGCACTTTTAATGTTTATGAACCTTTTTAATTTCTGTTATTTTTCCGCTAAATATTTCTTAAGCACATTAATAATATTGCTTGTATTTTGACCGTATGTATTTGCTGTCAAATTACTTTTTTTAACTAGTTCAATGCCTTTCTTTGCTTTAAATTTTGCAGATTCATCTTTTTTCTCCCCATCAATTATCCACCTTTGGATCAAACGTTCCAATAAAGTCAATGGAATCTACATTGAAAGGTGAACCTTCTATCATACCACCTCTATATAACTTGGATGGTGAATAATTTCCATTTGTCACCCAAGGATGAATCTCACGGTCAACAGATAGGAAATCAATAGATTTTTTATTCTGTTTTAGCACATCCATAGGCCCTACATTATGCGTTGTAAAACATAATTGACCCTTTCCATACTCCATTAAGTACTCTAATAGAGCGCATAAGTAGACATCGTGAAGATTTGAATCAAATTCATCTACAAATACGATTCCGCCTTGAACCATTTCTCTTAAATATGTATATAATTTTATTAATTTTTTTACCCCTGTACTCTCAAATTCAGCATCAACATTATAATCTAAATACGTCATTACCAAATTACATATATAGCAATCCTTATCATCCTTTTTCTCAATTTTTATTTCCTGCAAATCAGATTTAAAAATTTTTATAAAATCAAATAATTTTTCAACATCTTTTTCAAACTGAGAGAATGAATCTTTGCTTACTACATTCCTTGATACCGAAATTGTGTTCAAAGATTCAGAGTCCATTTGGACGAAATGATTTAACCACTCATCAATTTTAGAAGAATCCTCCATTGTTTGCATGGAATTTCTCAGAAAATACTCTCTATGATCATCTGATTGATCAATATATACATGAATTCTTCTTCCAAACACATAAAGACACGCTATACTTCTGACGAATAAGCCTTTCACATACTCTGACCTATCCTTTAATTGCAAGAATATCTTTTCAAAAAATAGTTCGCATAAGGAGGAATTCTCAAGTAGATTTGCCGTTTTACCAATAACGATAGTACTTAAATCTTCGTCCACATCAGTTCCGATAGTTAAAACTCCATTTTCTACAGTATAGATATTCTCCATCTTTTCACTCTTTGAAGTTGCTTTTCTCGTAGAAAGGACTTCATTGGCAATAACGAATTTTCCGATCGCATCTTTTTTTAATTCTATAGAATAACTATAATACCTAAGTTCATCGCCCATATCTGCAATAAAGTCTGAACTCAAATCTACTTTTCCGGTCTTTTTATTAATTATCTTTTCAAAGTTTTTTTGAACAATAGGATTATTTAAATACCCAGGATTAATCAATAAATTTCTTAAGATATCAATCGATGTAATAATAGCTGATTTTCCAGATCCATTCATTCCATATATTGCTTTAATATTATAGTTCTGTGTTTTAGGAGTCCTTTCAATCACTTTTTTATAAAATGATAATGATACTTTCTTCTCTAATGACTTTACTCCCTGCACCGTATAGTTTACCAAAAAAACATCCTTCATTGTATTTCCTCCATCGTCTATTCGAGAGACAAAAATATACAAAATGTATATTTTTTACAATATAACATAATTTCAGATTACATGTCAATTTCGTTTTTAATAGTAAACACTCCTGAAAATTGAAACGTCAAAAAGCATAGACCTAGCGATTGGTATCTTTCGCTTCGTAATGGTCTAAAACATATAGGAGCATGTCATATGCAGCCTCTTTTTTGGCCTGTTTCTTTGAATTCGATGTGGCATAATAGTAGTATTCCATCTCAGCTATATGACATTCTACGTACCAAACCGGATTCCCATTTTCATCGTATTGCTGCTCAAATTTGTACTCCGGCAAAGAAAAATACCCACGACGAGCAAGTGTTTCTAACTGATTAATTGCCATCGTAATTGTCGGTTCATCTATTTCATCGCGAATTGTAAATAGAATTCCTCTTTTTTCCAATTCATCATAAAGTAATTTTGCAGCAGCCTCATGCGCTTCTCGCTTTGAAGTGCCATAGGCTCTCGCCGGCATTTCAAAATCGTTTAGTTGTAAAAAACACTCATACTTTGCATGCGGTAGCGGTGCCTGAGTCAGCACCCCCGGAACATTAGCCCAAAGACTTCCCATATGCTCTCGAAACTCTCGCTTCGGCAATTCGCCGCATTTTCGAAGTGACCATTGCTGAATTTCATCAATGTAGTTGATATCTTCTTCGAAAATATACAAATCCGGATTTAGCATTTCTTCAACAGCATCTTGCATCTCTTTGATATTGTAGTTTGAGTCAATTGCAATTGCCCCAAGAATCGCCTCAAATAAATCCTCTTTCACCGATGGAGATTCCTCAATATGATTCTTCTGGTCGCCGCGTCCCATAATCAGATACTGTGCCAAATCAAGCTGATCAATTCGTTCCGCTAGTGTTCTTTTCTCCACTAAATGTTTTTTAAGTTCGGTCAGTTCATTCTCCTGATATTCCGATTGATATTCTTTAAATATCGCATGTGGCTGATTTACGGAGACCATTATCTGTTGCAATTTGAGAATCGGGATGGCTTTGCCATATCAAGGCTGCGCTTCCCGATTCATATCGATTCGATACAAAAATAATACCGAGGTATGTTATGAATGTTTTATTAATTGATGACCAACCAAATATTCTTTCCTCCCTGATGGCCGGCATTCCCTGGCTGGAGATGGGTTTTTCTTCTATCTTTACCGCACAAAGCGCCAATGCCGCAAGAGAAATTCTAAGTGATAACAAAGTCGATATCGTCGTCTCAGACATCGAAATGCCGGGGGAAGATGGCATCTCGCTTTTGCAGTGGGCACGCGAACAGGGCTATGATTATGAATGCATCCTTCTGACCGCCCATGCCGATTTTACCTTTGCGCAAAAAGCCATCTCGCTGGGTGTACTCGAATATGTCATTCAGCCGGCGAAGCAGGATGATATCATCCATGCCATCGAACATGCCATTCAAAAAATTAAAGCAAACGGTGAAACATCTCCGGTGCTGCTTGCCGCAGACCAGTTTAATTATGCAGCGCAAAATATTGTCATCAAGACTTTGTTTGAGGAATGGCCGGTCATCGAGGCATCGATTATCAATCCGGCCAAGCTTGAAAAACGCATCACGCAGTTAAAGCAATTCAGGATCAATGTCGAAGCAGAAAATCCATGCATCATCACACTGATCAACATTCGCAAATGGAAGAAGCTTCCGCTGACTGCTGCCGATTTTCTGAATCATTACAATCATTTGCTCCATGAACTCTTTCCAGCTGATACGACTACCATCTCATATTATCTGGATGACAAATATTTCATCACTGTATTCTTTACCGAGGGAACAGACGAAATCATCCGCGGAATCGAGGCACTGCACGAGCGCATTCCGTCCGACATCGGTGCCACGACGCGACTCTTCTTTGCTAAAACTGAAGTACGCTTCATCAAAAATACCATGGAAGGTATCATCGGTATCGAAAAAAAAGATACACTTACACACAAGAACGATTGCCGCATGATCGAAGTCAACAATGATGATTTGTACAGCGAAGCACTCGGCTCAGATAATTATCAGCATTACAATAAACTGATTCACGAATATATCGAGAATCATATCAGTGACGCAATTACGCGTACTGATCTGGCCGATTATCTCATGATTCCGCCGGATCATGTAAGCTATATCATTAAGCGCACCGAGTCTTGCTCCGTGAAGGAACTCGTGACCAAAATAAAAATGGAGCACGCCAAAGGCCTGCTCCAAAACACAAAATATCAAATTAGTGAAATTGCTTTCAAATGCGGTTACGATAGCTTTGCCTATTTCAGCAAAGTCTATCGTGAAACCTACGGTATTACACCAAGTCAGGAACGATCCTAATCAAGGTTCCAATCAAAATACCCAGGCATTTCCTGACTCCTCTTCGTCATCTGCCGGCGCTCCAAAATCAAACTCAAACGGTGGTTTGTGCTTTTGAATCAATGGCAAAAGTTCGTCTTGCATATTGACATTTACATGGCAGGTATCATCAAATACCATGGTAAACATCTTGTCCTTTTCGCAAGGTTTCCACTCCGGTAATCCTTCCACATTCGGATTGCCCGTGCGTGCAAAATTGACAAATGCACCGGACATCACACAATCAAGCATCTGGTAATTGCTCTGATGGCAAATCGGAATCCGCTCTGCATTGTGCAGGAAAAATGGAATATCAGAGCAATGCCATGCTGCTCTTCCCATATCATAATCAAACACCTTTGCAAACATATAATTGTAAACCGGTGCGCTTGCCTCTGCCGCCTTTTTCTTGACATATTTCACGGTATCCGGCAGGAACATGCACTCGAGATCTGTGGCATAGATTTCATTTTTGCCGGGATAAACTTTTCTGAATGCATCAAGAATGGCCTGTCCGCCTTCTTCTCCATAATATTCTTTGACATACTTTTCGCGATCCTGCACTGAAAGCTTCTTCCTGTCTCCCACCTGCATCGGGAAACCAAATTCTGCAATCACGGTGCCCACCATAGTTGGAACCGTCAAAGAATGCGCAGTGAAATCTTCTGTCACCGGATCGCACTTGTAATAATCATTCGGCTTCGGAGACCAGTTGACGCGCTTACCTTGCTTACTAAAGAATGCAATCGCTCTGTTCATCGCCCAAATGTATTGCGGCACCGGTGTTTTTGCCAGTTTCTTGATGTCATGGTCTTCGATGCGCAATTCATCCATGACCTTTTCCACCAGTTCTTTCGGCGCTACATCCGTTCCAAAATCTCCCTCTGGAATCACGCCGGACATCACAATCGCTTTTGCAAACAATCCATCTGCTTCCGGAATCTGCCCCAATACGGTCACCTTTCCGCCACCACCGGACTGTCCCAGGATGGTCACATTCTCCGGGTCACCACCAAACTTCGCGATGTTGTCACGCACCCAGCGCAGCGCCTCAACCAGATCCGCCATACCAACATTATAAGAATTCGCATATTCCTCACCAAAGTCAGAAACATCCAGGAATCCAAATGCATTCAGACGATGATTCACTGATACAAAAACAACATCATCAAGCTTTGCCAAATTAAATCCATCATAGCATTCCTGCTCAATCGATGAACCTGCTGCATATCCGCCACCATGGATCCAGAACATAACCGGCTTCTTCGCTGTCTCATCAAGTGAACTGCTCCATACATTTAAGTATTGGCAGTGCTCTGAAGAAGGCCAGAAACGGTGTGGTGTCATCACCTCTCCTGTCGGCATCGGCTCCGACAGCACCGGACAAATCATGCCATAGCTCATCGCATCCTTCACGCCATCCCAGGCATCCACCGGCTGTGGCATCTCGAAGCGTTTCGCCTTCGCATAACGAATTCCCTGAAAATGGTAAATCCCATCAAACAAGAATCCGCGCAGTTTTCCTTTGGTTGTCTCTACGATTGGATTGTCCAATCCACAAAAAAAGTCACTCATGAAAAAACCTCCCTGAAATAAATTACAGACAGTAGCCACATATCCTGCGGTGGCTGTCTGCAATTATTATAGTTTTTTGCATGAAGTGACTCTATAAATAAATGTGCAAAGATTATAAATTCTTTATAAGAACAACTGCCCCTAAGCTGATCCCTCGAAATTCACTTTGTAAATATCAAATGCATATTAGAATGTCTCTCCAAAGAATGCTTTTCTTTCTCTATGAATCTCCAAGTAGCCTTATATGTTCCCGGAACAGCAACAATTTCATCCGATATGAAGCTAATGAAATCATCCACCCTACCTTCGTATTTTTCCGCGAAATCGTCAGCCATTTCTTCCTTCTCTTCATCTGAAAAGTTTTGCAGTGTACCATATAATACATGTTCCAAATTACAGGAATTAAAATATATTCGATATCCTATACCATGAACTTTTCCAGTGGAATACAGCTTAAATAATATTTCTGCCTTATGCTTATTTCTGCGCTCTATTGCCTCAACATTAGCCCCTGCAATGTGATCCTCAAAGTATTGAATACCTTCAACTTCCGATTCTTTCACATTATTTTTAGTAAATGCACCATCTGTATCAGCAATATGAATTACCTTTACAAAATCATCCCAACAATACCCATATTTTGTTCTAATACCGTCTATAAGCTTATCAATCTTTGTAATAACATTATCAACAGTAGTTAAATCATTCGACGTAATATCTCCATGTACTACTGCAAACTGCACTTCTTCTGAAGAAAAAAACTCTTTTAAGATTCCACCAATAGCATTTTCATCACTAGGACCTTCAACAATTACCGCAATAACTTTCTTCTCACTCATTATGAAGGCTCCTTCCTGCTTTACGGAATGCTCGTGCAATCTTTAAACTGTCTGTTTCTTCATAAATCTCTTCGTCCTGTCCACCTAAAGTAATACTTCTAATATACATGCTACGAAGATTGTTATTTTCCTTTACGCTCTTCATATGGATATATCGATTCTCTGGATTAACAGTCGAAAACATGATACTATTCTTGTCAAGCATCTCTAAAGCTCTTAAGTTATGAGAAGTGAATATCAATTGACCCTTGGCACTCTTTCCAAAGATATCAAGAAGTTCTCCAAGCATATATTCAAAGATACCTGCATCCAATTCATCAATCACAAGACAGATGGATGGATTTCCAAAAGCCTGAATAAGAACATTCAAGATAGAAATAATCTTTATAATCCCCTCTGACTCCATACGGATAGGAATAGGTTTCTTTCCCTCACGAACAGACATAAGTTCCACTTTCCATCCGTCCTCTCCTGAATCTAATACCTGCTGACCATAATCTTTAACATCAATCATCATTCCTGGAATAATTGTATATAATACAGTATTTATCTGTTTAACAATTACATCCAAAATATCCTTTTTGACTGCATCTAACACAACAGGCTCCGTCAGAGGAATCGCGAACTCTCCCTTTGCCCCCATCTTATTAGTCTCTATGCGGAAAGCCATTGGTAATAGGAAATTAGCTGTTATCATTCCTGAATGAGCGTTTCTAATAACAAATAAGTCCTTCAAAGAAAATTCAAACAAAGCTCTGATTACTGTAGAATAATCCTCGAATTCACTCTCTACTTCTTGACAAAAAATTTCTCTACTACTTTCTCCAAAAATAAAGGAACAATTGCTCTTCTCAGCCATCTTTCTGGCCACGATTAAATCTGTTTTCCTCTCTTTATTCTTACCAATTAACTCTTCAAGTCTCTTTTGTGGTTTAAAAATACTCTCTGACTCAGAGCGTACATAATCCATAAAAATGTTTTTATTAGTTCGCTTTCCACCACGGTTAATTGCACAGTTCAAGAATTCTCGCTCTATTACAACCTCACCCTCTATTTTTCTTAAACTAATATTGTATCCAACCTCATATACCGTTCCTTTTCTGAATATCTTAAATTCAGCATTCATATTAGCAGTATCATCATCCGCTCCAATATAATCACTTATACTCTGATAAATACTCTGACCAATTATTATCTGCTGAAGAAAATAAAGAGCATCTACAATTGCAGTTTTTCCGGAACCATTCTGTCCATAAATCCCTAGAATCTCAGCTCCACCAACACTATGCGATTTTTCATTGGCCATAGGCATAAAAATAGTACCCTTCTTAACGTTTTTTATATTTTCTAATGTCAACGAAGACAAACGTACAATATAATCTCCCATTTTTCACCTCCATGGGTGCATCTATTCGTAAACCCATAATAGCACACGCCCAAATTATCGTCAACAGAATTTTCATTTTAGAACATTTTGTTCCATTTTTGATTTAATGTTTATTATTTTTGATATTGTATTTTTCAACATATAAGCATAGTTGTTGATTTATCTCAGTCGGATAAGACCCCTTCCTCTAAGCGAAGCAAAGGTAGGGGTTATAACAAACTGGTCTCAGTCGGGGTTACAATCTCCGACTGAGATAAACGCTCCGCGAGGATGCGCAGAGATTTGCATATGAAATATGTCAGCTACGCTGACGCAAATCTCGCGCCAAGTCTCGCGAGCG
>SVFB01000012.1 GCA_015057085.1 Lachnospiraceae bacterium | reverse complement strand
TGAGGCTTTATCTCATAGGAAAAATAGAAGAGCTTGAATTGTTGATCAATAGATTCCTGGTGCCAGTCCGACCGGGACGTAAATTCGTAAGAATTATACGTCGCCAGTCGGCTGAACCACTAACTTACCGATAAATCAACAAAACAGAATACCCTGAATAGTAGGCGGCCCCTGATGACCGTCTGTTTGCCTTTTTCAAAAGTAGAATTTTTGACCGTAAACCCGAGAACTGGATATATTTTGTTTGGATTTATCATGGTTATAATAATATACCGTAATCAAGATTTATGCTATCTAAATGACATTGCCCCCGTCCCCAAAGGAGAGTAATTGACAATATATACATACTCATCTGCGACTCCCTGCCCCCATTGGTAATCGCTTAATGCATTGACTTTTATCTTATGTTTCTTTAAATATGCTTGGAATTCCTCATTAGCTTTTTTGTTTTCGAGTTTCAGCAGAAAGTGTAGTCCCGAATCATTTTCTATGATGGTGCTGACCTTTCCAAGCCAGCTGTCCTCGATTGTTTTGATGATGTTCCGGCGCTGTCGCTTATAATACAGTCGCATTCTATTGATGTGCTTTTCGAAATAGCCTTCTTTGATGAAGCGCGCCAGGGTATATTGCTCGAAGTTTGATACCGTGCATGCGTAGAAGGACATGGTTTCGTAGAAACGATTTGCCAGATGCACCGGCAGAACCATGTAGCTTATACGAATGGTGGGTGTCAATGATTTCGAGAAGGTGTTCATATAGATGACTTTCTCGCATCCATCGATAGAGAACAGCGGTGGAAGCGGCTTGCCTGACATGCGAAATTCACTGTCATAGTCGTCTTCGATGATGTAGCGCCCTTGCTTTTCATTTGCCCATGCGAGTATTTCGTAACGCCGGCTTGCGGGCATGGTGATGCCTGTCGGGAAGTGATGATTCGGACAGATATGTGCCACATCCGTTTTGACACGCTCCAGCTCTGAAACCAGGATTCCTTTTTCGTCCATGGATGCGAATTTGCATTTCACGCCTTTTTGCCGATATATCTTTTCTAACTTTCTGTAGCCCGGATTCTCTATAGAATATATCTTTTCGAGACCTAGTAGCTGAATGATGATGCCGTACAAATATTCCGTTCCGGCGCCTATCACAATTTGATTCGGATCCACCATCATACCGCGAAATGAATACAAGTGCGATGCGATTGCTTCTCTCAATTCTCTCACGCCACCGGTCGGCGCTTTCTTCATCAGTGCTTCTTTTTGCTCCGAGATAACTGCGCGGCTGACCTTTGCCCAGATTGAGAAGGGAAAGTTCTCGGGATTAATTTCATTTTTTGATAAATCATAGAGAATTTCTTCCTCATCCTCCTGCGGGATGTGGATTTCATAATTGATATCCGCGCGTTTTCCTTTTCCGGCTACCACATCCACATCTGCCACAAAATATCCTCGCTTCGGCTGCGTCTCCACATATCCTTCGCTGACTAACTGGTCATATGCATTTTGAATCGTAATGGTACTAACCCCTTGATTATTTGCGAAGGTGCGCTTTGAAGGAAGTTTCTCTCCGGGTTGCAGTTTTCCTGCGATAATATCTGATTTTATGCACTGATACAGATATGTATACAGCGGTCCATCGGCTTGTCGTAAGTCATAAGTAAGCATGTGCTGATACCTTTCTCAGTCGGATAAGACCCCTTTCTCTAAGCGAAGCGAGGGTAGGGGTTATAACAAACTGGTCTCAGTCGGGGTTACAATCTCCGACTGAGATAAACGCTCCGCGAGGATGCGCAGAGATTTGCATATGAAATATGTCAGCTACGCTGACGCAAATCTCGCGCCAAGTCTCGCGAGCGAGACTTGAATTGAATTTATTCAGCATACTTTTTGTGAAGCTCGTTCAACTTCTCGTTGTAAAGTTCACCCTGCTTTTGCTGAAGCAGATTGGCTTTAATCTGATCCTTTACTTCTTCGAGAGGTGCAACTGCTGCCTCTTTCTTATCATAGACTTTAATCAAATGATATCCAAACTGTGTCTTCACAGGTCCTACCAACGCATCAATTTCCGCTGCGAAAGAAGCCTCCTCAAATTCAGGAACCATCTGGCCCTTTCCGAATTCTCCAAGATCTCCGCCACGCTCTTTCGATGGGCAGGTAGAATGTGCAAGTGCAGCCTCTTCAAAGGTCTTATCACCTTTCTCAATCATTTCCTTGACTTCGTTGCAGAGCGCTTCATCATCTACCAAGATGTGCTTTGCAGATACACTGTCGCCCTTTTTGAAGCGATCCTTGTTTGCTTCATAAAATTCTTTGATTTCATCATCGCTGACAGAAGCTGCTGAAATAACCTGCTTTACTGCAAGCTGTGCTAAAATATCACGCTTTGCAGATTCTAATAACTTCTCGTATTCCGGAGTTTCTTCTAACTTTTCTTCTTTTCCGTATTCAGATAACAATGCAAGTGCTACAAGCTGCTGCTTCATCTGCTCACGGAACATTGGATTTGCAGCATACTGCTTCTGCTCCGGCGGAAGTGTGTCAATAAACTGATCCACGTCAGCTTCTGTGATTGTATAGTCCTTTACTTTGATTACTACGTTTGATTCGCTCATGTTTTAACCTCGCATATTTTTTGTATAACAATAGCATTGTATGGGGAAAACAGCATTTCCGTCAAGCAATTTATGCCATGTCTTCCAAAAATCCGCGCAAATCATCTACCAAATCATCTGCGTCGATGCCGTGCACTGCTGCCGCCTGCTCTAATGATTCCATCTGTGATGAAGGACAGCCTAAGCAATGCATCCCGATATTGGTTAAAACCGGAGCGATATCCGGTGCATATTGTAATAGTTCTCCAATTGTAGTTTCTTTCGTCAAATGAAACATTGTTTTGATTCTCCAATCTATTTCTTCTTAATCTGCAATTTCCAATTCTACCTGATGGATTCTCTCATAGGAAGCCTCGAAGGCATCCACAACCACAGGTGCAAATTGCTTACCGCGCTGGTTTAGGATTTCTTCTCTTGCAGCTTCGCTAGTCCATGCCTTCTTGTAGCTTCGTGCACTGGTTAGAGCATCATAGACATCAGCCACTGCTACAATCTGTGCTATAATCGGGATTTCTTCTCCCTTTAAGCCCATCATATATCCCTGTCCGTCATAGCGCTCATGATGAAACTCTGCAATCACGCGTGCATCCACCATGACATCGCCCTGGGCTGTACCTAAAATTTGTCGTCCATAGCTCACATGCTTCTTCATGATTTTCCATTCTTCCGGAGAAAGTTTTCCCGGCTTTTCAAGTATTTCCATTGGCACAATCATTTTTCCAATGTCATGCATCATAGATGCCAACCGTATGGAGACAACACGCTGAGGCGCAAATTTCATAGTCTCTGCCAGAATTGCGGAATACTCCGCCACACGCTTTACGTGGTTGCCCGTCTCTCCGGACTTTCCTTCCATCACTTCCGCAAAAGAAAGGATTACACTCTCCTGTGCATTCGCCAACTGCTTTGCTGCGATATCTCTCTCGTCTCTCAATCGCATTTCCTGCATTTTGTGAATGATACTGCGCATCGTAGATTTCGCATAAAACACACACACAAACAAGATGAATAACGATGCGACACCAAAAAATAAATGCAAATACAAGTCATCGCTCTTCGAAAAAACAAAATAAATGCCGCAACCGGTTGAGAATACAGAGGTGGCATAAATCACTGTATACATTGTTAAGTTCGTATATGACATATCCGGAAATTTTTCAGAATCACTTGCACGAAGTTCGATAAAATCACTTCTCGCAAATGTAATCCAGCATAACAGCACTACCAACATTGCCGCTGCTTCCAGCCATACGCTATAGCGAATCATAAATCGCGATAGATTTGTAATCGTAGCAAACATGGAATATCCCGCTAAAACCAGTGAATAATTCTCTGTCGCTACAAGTTTCGCATACAAACGTACAATCCAAGGTGCCGTTGCAGTCAATAGCACCATAAACATCAAAAGCATCTGAATTTCTTGCATCACAAGAGATTTACCCGGTAATGTATCGCGCAAGAGCCATTCTGAAAGTTCGTTAAGTGCCATCCCATAAAATCTAAATGCAAATGCACCTGATACGAGCAAGCGCAACCACATATATTTTACTTTTCGATGGTGAAAATAAAGTAGCCATGTATAAGCTATAAAAATAAGCGAATTACATATCGTTAAAATACCATTTGTAATGTCCATATCTTACCCTTTTTATTTTCTTGAAAGCATTTCAACTCTAGTACTTTTTTCCCTTGTTGTCAAGTAGAGCGATTCCTGTCCCTACTGTAATTCCTTACGCCGATACAAGTACCATCCGCCCACAGAAGCTACAAATATGCCCCCCATCATCCAAAATGGCATGGTCTTTACTTGTTTTTTCAAATCATAAGAAATATCAGGTTCAATATTTTCATATCGAATGCTGCTATTTAGATATGTCATATATCTGGTCACCTGTGCCTGTGGAAAAATCGCATCGCATCCATACACAAGTGCGCGCAATGGCTTGAAACTTATATATCGCGGATTATCACGTGTTTCCGTTTTGAAATGCTGCACATAAAGATATTCTTCACCACTATAGGTTCCATCTTTGATTTTTGCGACCTCTTCTTCCGATAAAGCTTCTGTCTCACAGATTTCATAGGTTTGTGTCTTCGGTTGCTCCAACATGCTCCCAAATAAATCCGCGCAAACCATAAATGCCACCGCCAAAGCCATATTGATCAAGACTCCCCACGCACGATTTGCAATCAGCATACTCACAAGTGTATAGATTGCTGCATAGAGCAAATATATCAGGATGACATTCACTGCTGCCAGCATCCATTCCTTCCCCGTTAAAATGCTGTCGATTGGATATGCTGTAACATTCATAATTCCAAATACCAATATCAACACTGCCGATATGATCATCGAAACCACGCTATTTACAATTAACTCTGCCACAAAAATCTGTCCTTTTGTATATCCGCATATAATCAGATTTCTGATGGTCCCATCGCTGTACAATCTTCCACAAAACATTGAAATAAACGCCGCAAAGACAAATGGAATCGGCAAAATATAAACATCGTCATAATATCCGTAATTGTGCTGTGCAAAGAAAAAACTGCATACAGCAGTGACTGCAATCGCAAGCCAAAACATCGGATTTTTCTTTATTTTATAGGCTTCCGCCGCTAATAAGCTACGCATCTTCTTTGCCTCCCATTAAATTCATATAGAAGTTTTCAAGACCTTCGTTTCGATTTTGTAATTCTTTTGCACTGATTTCTTTTATTAACTTTCCGTTTTTGATAAAACCGTAGTGGGTGGCCAATTTCGATAACTCACCTAGAATGTGACTGGACATCAGAATCGTAATATGCATTTCCTGATTCAATTTCAGAAGCAGTTTTCTCATTTCAATGATTCCTTCCGGATCAAGCCCATTGATTGGCTCATCTAAAATCAAAAACTCCGGATTTCCCACAAGGGCAATTGCAATGCCCAAACGCTGCCGCATGCCAAGAGAAAATTGCCCGGCCTTCTTTTTTCCGATATTTTAAAGCCCCACTAAGGTCAAAAGGCGGTCTATTTCCTGCTCGCATTCTGCCCCAGCAATCGAACGCAGTTTGCATTGCACCATCAGATTATCTCTTGCCGTCATATTCATATAAACCGCCGGTGTCTCGATAACAGCACCCACACGGGTTTGCTCTTTCTGAATCGATTGGCATTTAGTTGGCTCCTGTAAACCGCTGATGATACGCATCAGTGTTGTCTTACCGGCCCCGTTTTTTCCTACTAAACCGTAAATCGCGCCCTTTGGAATATTCATGCACACATCTTTTAATGCCAAACAATTCTTATACTTTTTTGACAGATTTGTTGTACAAAATACAAACGCTTTCGTTTTATGATCCATCATTATTTCCCTCTCCACTCTGCTCTATCTTTCTTCCACCACCTGGAAAATATAGAACTTTAAGTAATAGCTCTCCGGTGTATTTGCTGCACCGGACCATAAGATAGGATGATCACAGGCCTGAGTGCGAAATTCGATTTGACGAAGTCTCTTGTGTGCTGCTTTTGCAGCTTCTTTCACAGTCTTTGCCAGTAATTCCTGTGTCATAAAGTGGCTGCAAGAGCAGGTCGCAAAGTATCCTCCATCCTTCACAAGTTTCAATCCTTTGATATTGATTTCTCGGTATCCTTTGATCGCCTTCCGGGTTGCTTCTCTGGATTTTGTGAATGCAGGAGGATCCAGAATCACCACATCATACTGCTCTCCTGCTGCGATTTTCTTCGGCAACTCTTCTAAGACATTGGCCGCCTCAAATTTGACCCGATCCGACAGTCCGTTTCGTTTGGCATTCTCTGTAGCTTGTTGCACAGCAAATTCCGAGATATCAAGTCCTGTTACATCCGAAGCCCCTGCCAATCCGCAATTTAAGGCAAAGGTTCCCATATGCGTAAAGCAATCTAATACCTTTAGATTTCCCCCGGCATTTCTACAGATTCGTTGCATCGCAAGTCGATTATATTTCTGATCCAAAAAGAATCCTGTTTTTTGACCATCTTTTACATCCACCAGATAATGCACACCGTTTTCTACAATTTCTACGTGGGGATCGAATTTTGCTTCACACTGCTGCCGCTCTTCTTCTAAAAGCTGCTCCATAAATCCCTTCTCCTGCAGCCACATCAGAGCCTTATATCGCTTTGCGCCTTCCTTTTCCCGTTCCTTCGCATCGTTTCGCTCATAAACAGCGCGAATCAAAATATCATCCTCTTTTAGAATTTGGATTAACTGGCGGACAATGGCCTGCTTTAAACAGACCTCTTTTCCATCCTCGCCCAAAATCATAGCGCGATCCAACCCCAGGGTTAACGCTTCTGCCACCAACACATCATTGTATTTATCCACTGTCATACCAGGAAGAAAATCTGCCTCTCCAAAAATTATGCGACAGCAATTCAAATCCTCCTCCGAAAGCATCACGCGCTTGCGATATTCCCAAGCATCACGCACACGCTTGCCGATAAACGTCTCATCAATGATGGTATCCGCCTTTCTGCTTAACATCCGCACGCGAATCTTGGAATTTTGATTGATATATCCGCAGCCCATCGGATAGCCATCAAAATCTTCCACCTTCACCAACGCACCGTTTGTAAAGGTGCCTCTGATGCGATCGATTTCGTTGTCGAAAATCCATGCGCCACCGCTTTTAATGGTGCGACCTTCTCCTTTTTTTAAAGTTACAATTGTGTTGATTTCGCTCATCTTATTCTCCATTTATTCTGCTAAAAAGGGTGGAAACCATCTGATTCCCACCCTTATTGGTATATATTACATGGACTTTAACAAATCTACAGCTTCCTGCAAGTCGCCGGTTTCCATCGTATGGAAAGTTCCATTGTCGGCCTTTGCTGCATAAGCCGAATCAAGCGGAAGTTTTCCTAATACTTTCACACCTAATTCTGCAGCGATGCCATCAATTTTGCTCTCGCCAAACAGACTGATTTTCTTTCCACAATCCGGGCATTTCAGGTAGCTAAAGTTTTCCACCACTCCGAGCACCGGAATGTGCATTGCAACTGCCATATTGTAGGCTTTTTTTACAATCATGGATACCAAATCCTGCGGTGAAGTAACGATGACTGTTCCATCAACCGGAAGTGACTGAAATACTGTCAATGGTACATCGCCTGTTCCCGGTGGCATATCCACAAATAAGAAATCCAAATCGCCCCAGACTGTCTCGTTCCAGAACTGCTTTACTACACCTGCGATCACCGGACCTCTCCAGATTACCGGTGCTTCAGGATCGTCCATCAAAAGATTGACAGACATAATTTTGATACCGTTTTCGGATGTCAGCGGAAGCATACCTTCCTCTGTTCCAATCACTTCCCCATCCACTCCAAACATCTTCGGAATTGATGGTCCTGTAATATCCGCATCCATGATGCCCACTTTATAACCTTGATTTGCCATAGCGACTGCAAGGGATGCTGTCACGAAACTCTTTCCGACGCCTCCCTTTCCACTCATGACTCCGATTACATGTTTGATATTTGATGCTGCATTAGGCGCCTCCAAAAAGCTCTTTGGATCCTTGTTTGATGGACATCCCTCGCAACTTGATTTACCGCAGCTTCCTGCACTTGAACAACTACTGTTTTCAGGCATTTTAAAACCTCCTGCTCTTGTCTCTCTACTCTATTTAAAATCTTACTCTATCTATCCTTTATATACCGATTGTACAAAATTGTCACGTACAAAATCGGATACACCACAGACCTGATTTGCTTTATAATCCCTTAAAGTCGCTGAACGGCCAATATATAAATAATGCTTTTCCGATAATATCTTCGCCTTTGACATAAGTATTTGTCCAATAGCGCGCATCCTCAGAATTATTTCGATTATCGCCCATGACAAAATAGCAACCTTCCGGAACCTGATACTCTAAGTCATCATTCATGACAACCCATTCTTCCGGAAGATAGTCCTCTTCCAATACCTCGCCATCGATGTAAACCGTAGCATCCTCGATGGTCACGGTCTCTCCCGGCAAACCGATAATGCGCTTAATATATTTCTCCTGTGGATTATCCGGCGCAGGGAAGATGATTACATCGCCGCGCTGTGGATCCGAAAACTTATAAGCCAATCTAAACCCAATCAGATTGTCTCCTGTCATAATCGTATTTTCCATAGATCCCGTCGGTACATTTGCATTGATAATCACATAAGTCTTTAATACAAACACCAATGCAACAGCAACCACAATCGGAATCACCCAGCTCATAATCTCGCGAAAAACAGATGGTTCCTGCTGCTGTGGTGGCTGCTCAGACGGACCTTTGTCATATGTTGTCTCATTAAAATTTTCTACCTGGAAATCTTGATTCTGCATTTTTTCACTCCAATTTTAATTCTTTCAGCAAATCCTTTGATGGCATTCTGAGTGCTCCGGCGCTCATCACCGTTAATTGCTCTAACCCATCGGAAGTTGCGACTGTAAATTGATAATGTTTTTCTTCCTGATGAACATAGCGCTCAATAAAGGCATCCGCTGTCTCATCTGTTCTAGTATACCATATTTCGATATTATGGTAAGACAAATGCGAGCCTGAATGATCTTTTCTTTTATACGCATCGAAAACCACCAGCAATTTGCCCCCGCGATACCCTTGATAATTGCAGAGCGCATCGCACAAAGCATCCCTCGCTGAATCAATGTTTCGATTTGCCAAATCCTTAAGATAATGTGATGCAAATATCACATTGTATCCATCCACAATCAAGCACTGTTCTCTCTTATCCTTTTGCGGATAAATCGGATTGCCTTTTTTATCAAGCTTCACCGTCGGAGCCTTCGGCACGGATTTCTTTTGAAGCCTGCCGATACGCCGCTCCTCTTCTATCTCTTTTTCGCTCTTTCCAAAGGTGCGCTGATATACATCTTTTAATTCCTGATCCAATTCATAAGTCGTAAGCGAATTTAAGCGCGCTGTGGTGGATTGCTCCGCAGCGCGACGTGCCATCTCCACTGCAGCCTCGCTATCATATGCATAGCCATCCTTCGCTTTTTGGATTTCCCCATCCTGATAGGAATACGGAAGATGCATATAGTTTTCCACTTCATCCCAAGGCACCACAAATCCCGCACCATGGGCGCAGAAAACAGACGAGGCGGGATTTCGCAAATCCGCTTGCGCATCATATCCGATTTCTTCTATCACTTCCTCTGCATTATGACAGACATCATAACCCTTAAGCGTCAGGCTTAGACTTCCTAACCCTTGCGAATAAGCATGCACCTCATTCACATAATCCTGCATGGCAGATACGGGCGCACTGCCTCTGATGATGACCATTTCTCTCGAGCCCTTCGTGAGATACTCCGGTGCTTCCTGTTTTCCAAATCGGTTGTTGATATCCGTCATTGCACGACCAACATGCTCCGATGGAATCTCCAGAACAAATGCATAATACGGTTCCAACAAAATGGATTTGGTTCTGCACAAACCATGTCGGATTGCGCGATAAGTGGCCTTTCTAAAATCGCCGCCTTCCGTGTGTTTCGGATGCGCACGACCGCTTAGAATTGTCACCTTCACATCACAAAGAGCGGATCCGGTCAATACACCTCTGTGTTCCCTTTCCATCACATGTGTTGCAATCAATCGCTGCCAGTTGAGCGCCAAATCATCCTCGCTGCATACGGAATGAACCGTAATACCGCTTCCCGGTTCTGCCGGCTCCAACAGCAAATGAACTTCCGCATAGTGGCGAAGGGGTTCAAAGTGACCTACGCCTTCCACCGGCTCTGCAATGGTTTCTTTGTATACAATACTTCCCTTTCCAAAAACCACCGTTACGCCAAACCGCGACTGTATCATTCGAGTTAGGATTTCGATTTGCACCTGTCCCATCATCTGCACCAGAATTTCCTTGTGCTCTTCATCCCAGATGAGGGATAACTTTGGATCCTCTTCCTCCAACTCTTTTAATTTCCCGAAGAATTCCATCGGATTAATCTCGGTGGGCAAGTCAATGCGATAACGAAGCACCGGCTCTAAGAGTGTCTCCACCGCCTGTTCCTGCGCTTCTGCCCCAAGGCTCTGTCCTGCGTAAGTCTTTGTGAATCCACATACCGCGCAAACCTCACCGGCACATACCTTTTGGACATTTTCAAATTTTTCACCGGAATATAAACGGAGTTGTTCCGCTTTCTCCTCACAATCTGCAATCTGAATTTTATCTTTCACACAAAGCGATCCACCGGTTACTTTTAAATGAGTCAGACGCTGTCCTTTCTCATCCCTTGTAATCTTATAAACCCTTGCGGAGAATTCCTTTGCCCAATCCGGCTCCTTTGTATAAACCTTGAGCCCTTCTAAAAGTGTATCCACGCCCTGATTCAAAAGTGCGGAACCAAAGAAACACGGAAAGAGCTTTCGCTGCGCTATCATATCTCGGATATCTTCTATTTCGATTGTTCCGGATTCCATATACCGTTCCAAAAGCGCCTCATCCGTAACTGCGATTTCCTCTAGCGTATCCTCATCAAACTCCGAAAACGGCTTCGAAAAATCCACACAAGCATCCGAGAATTCTTCCTTTAATTGGCGCAGAATGTCATCACGACTTGTGCCATCCATATCCATCTTATTTACGAAAATGAACATTGGAACCTGATAATGTTTCAGCAGGCGATACAAGGTTCTGGTATGCCCCTGCACTCCGTCTGTGCCGCTGATGACGAGCACTGCGTAATCGAGCACCATCAGTGCGCGCTCCATCTCTGCCGAAAAATCCACATGTCCCGGCGTATCTAAAAGCGTTACCATCTGTTCTCCAAAAGCAATTCGAGCCTGCTTAGAGAAGATGGTAATCCCGCGTTCTCGCTCCATATCGTCCGTATCGAGATAAGCATCTCCATGATCCACTCGTCCGATTGTCTTTAGTTGTCCTGCATTATATAAAAGCGCCTCCGAGAGGGTTGTCTTTCCCGCATCTACGTGCGCCACAATTCCAAAAACCATCAAAATCTCCTATGTCTATTTTTTGTACCTTCTGTAGTATACCATATCTGCTATGGCGAATTCAGTCATTTTCGCATATAATAATAGAGCGCGTTCTTTTCGAATGCGCTTTGAATTTTGAAAGAAAGAGGGATTTCCATGAACAAAAAAGAAGTCTTAGAATTAAAGCGTCGCTTCAAAAAAGATGCGGCTACCTTCTCCCGTCTGGTTGGATGCTATGTGGACGGCGAGCATCACAAAGTCTGCAAATTCGGCGGACAATTTCTCACCTTAGAAGAGGATGAGTATTATAAGTATTTAGAAATTGCCAATAAGCTGTTATCCGGAACATTAGGAAACAATCTGTTAAATCTTGAATTTCCGATTGAAGAAGAAGCAGTCGGCGGACGCCAGCAGATTTTGATGGCGCTTCGCGATTCTAATTTAGAAGACGAAAATCTGCTTGATACTTACTATGACCTTGTCATCGACAGCTATGATGAAGTGGGCAATTATTTAATCCTGCTCTATCTCGACAGTTATGATGTTATGACACGCACCAAGGACAATATCAATGTAGATGAATCCGAAGAAGTATACAAATATTTGATGGTTGGAATTTGTCCTGTGAACCTTTCTAAACCCGGACTTGGCTATTTAGAAAAAGAAGGTCGCATCGGTCCTCGCATCCGTGATTGGGTTGTGGGCGCTCCTGAGACCGGAATTCTCTTCCCGGCCTTTAACGACCGCAGCACAGATATTCATTCAACACTCTTCTATACCAAAAACACCAAGGAGCCACATTCAGAATTTATGGCAAACGGTCTTGGTTGCGGAATTGAGCGCACTGCCACAGAGCAAAAGATGGCATTCCATTCCATCGTGCGAAATGTGCTTGGCGCAGATGAGGAATCCACCGAGGATACTCTTTTGGATATCCAGCAAACCTTATCAGAAATGGCTGATGATTACGCGGAAGTTCATAATGTAGAGGAAGAACCGTTTATGCTGGATAAGGATATCATTAAACAGGTACTCGAAGACAGCCATGTGCCGGAAGAAAAGATTACACGCATCGAAAAGAATGTGGATGAAGCCTTCGGCGATAAACTTCCTCAGGCGGAAAATGTGATTGATAATAAGGCTTTGATTGCAAATGAAATTCGCGTTGAAAAGCTTGCCTTGGAAGAGCAGGTTGGTGATTTGACTTTGAAATTGAATGAGAAGCAGGAGGAAATCGATACCTATAAAAATGAGGTGAAGACTTATGATGTGGTATTGCATGTGAAGCCAGAGAAGGCTTCGCAGATTAAGTCTACTATAATTGATGGGGAGAAGTGCCTTGTGATTCCGATGAAGGAGAACGAAAACGCCACCATCAATGGAGTGAATACTTCTATTTAGAAACAATAGTTTCGAAAAGTCTGTGCAGTTTATATAAGCGAAATAGGCATACGCCCACTCACAGGGTGTCATAATCGAAAAGACCTCAGTTCTATATTTACGCTGTCTTATGTTGGTGGCTTGCCTCTTGCAGGTCGCCCTGAATCGCCATCCATGGCTGATGCAGGGCTAAAACGGCTTCCATGCCGTTTTCCCTGCTTTTGGGTTTACGCCAGCGTAAAAGAACTGATGGTCTTTTCTTTAATTCCACCTCTGTGAGTGGGGTATGCTTGTTTCGCTTTTTATGTTGCGCTGAGACTTTTCGCTCGTTATCGTTTTGATTGCATTCTGCTTGTATTCTTTCGCGAATTTGTTTCACTATTTTTTGTTGTCTAAACAGAAGGGGAGATGGCTCTCATAAAACAACGCCCGGGGCTTGTTGCTCCGGGCGTTGTTGGGTTTGGTTTGTTTTATTCTACCGGTGTTCCGCATTTAGAGCAGAATTTTCCGGTGACCGGTGTGCCGCAGTTTTTGCAGACTGCTTGTGCCGGTGCTTGTGGTGCAACCGGTGTTGGCTGTGCTGCATACGGCTGCTGTGGCTGTACCGGCTGCTGAGCATATGGCGCATATGGTGCACGTGGTGCAGAAAATTTTGCAAATGCTGCTTTGATATCACCGTTATCATTTGTGATAATGATCATTACAGATGCTAAGATTGCGCAAATTGTAATCAAGATTTCAAGTATAAAGAAGAAATTGATGCTTACAGTTGCTAATCCCATTGAATTCTTTGCACAAAAAGATTTAAGATTAGAAATCTCTAAAATTTCAAATAAAAGCATCAAGCCTGCAATTACAGTTTGAACAATTCCTCTTATCTTTACATTCAAGGTTCTAACAAAGTCAATTACACATAATGCAATTGGGAATAAAAGCATCATAATTCCAAAGAAGATAAACTTTCCGCCCAAATCTTCCTTATCAATCATAAAGAAAAGAGAGCTCATGTGAGACTTCAGTTCGCTTACCTCTTCTTCTCCTCCAAAAAGTGCTGCCAATCCGCTTAATTCATCTGATATCTTAATCGTCATTGTTGGGATGAAGAATAAGATAAACATCAATGCTGCTGCTAATCTGTTCACGTTTACTAATGTTAACAGATTGCTTGTGCGCGGCATCGGTGGTACTCCGTAAGGAGCCTGATAAGTCTGTTGCGGCTGAATCGGTTGCTGTGGTTGCTGGTTAAAGTTGTTTTGATCCATAACTACCCTCCATGTTGTTTTGTTTTTACTAAAAGAATTTTAACAGATATAGATATTCATCACAAGCATTCCATAAAAAAGAACGTGCAAAATCATTAATTTCGCACGTTCTTTTCAGTTTTTTACCAGGAAATAACCTCATATCCGTCTTCGGTCACAAGAACCTGAACTTCCCACTGTGCAGATTTCTTACCATCCGCAGTATATACTTCCCAGTCATTGGCTTCATCTACGAAGATTTCTACCTTGCCCATATTCACCATTGGCTCAATTGTAAACATCAAGCCCGGTGCCAGTACCATATCTGTGCCGCGCTTGGTATGATATCCTACCCACGGTTCTTCATGGAATTCCACGCCCACACCGTGTCCGCCGATTTCACGAACGACAGTATAACCGTTATTATATGCATGATCATGAACTGCTTGTCCCATGTCACCTAAAAAGCCCCATGGTTTGACTTCTTTCAGACCGAGCTCCACACATTCTTTTGTAACCTGCACAAGTCTTTTATCTTCTTCGCTGACATCTCCAATCATAAACATTCTGGAGCTGTCTGAGAAATATCCGTTTAAAATCGTAGAGCAATCGACATTTACGATATCTCCGCTCTTTAAGATTCTTGATTCCAACGGAAATCCATGACATACCTGGTCGTTCACCGAAGTACACACACTGTACGGATACCCTTCGTAATTCAACGGTGCCGGAATTCCGCCCATATCTGTAGTCATGTCATATACCAATTTATCAATTTCTGCAAGGTTCATTCCTTCATGAATTGTCTTTGCAATTTCATCAAGAACTGCAACATTAATCTTTGCGCTCTCTTTGATTTTTTCCACCTGCTCCGGTGTTTTGATTAAGCCATGCGGCGGAACCTTATGATGCTCCGATGCAAATCTGGCTAACTTGTCGTCGAATGCGGCATGACAGCTTTTATATTTTCTTCCGCTTCCACACCAGCATGGATCATTTCTTCCAATTTTAAGTGCCATATTTATGCCTTCTTTCTATTACTGATTTGCAATCCCTTTATTTGCAACTCATCAAATGAAAATATACTTGAAAACCTTGCTTTCGTCAACCTTTCGTGACCTATAAGTATGATTGCAAATTGAGTTCCTTGGGGGTAAAATAAACATAACAATTCAACAGTTTGCATGAGGGAGGATTTTTATTTATGGCTAAAAAATTATTAAAAACGTTAATTGCCGGCGCTGCAGTTGCAGGTGTTGCCTATGCAGCTTACAAGAATAAGGATAAAATTTCCGAAATTAAAAACAAGATGACCGGCGCTTCCGACGACGACATCTTCGATGATGATTTTGATGAAGATCTTGATGATGACATGGATGATGATGACGACGGCGTGGAAATGTATGATACTACAGATGATGGAAATATCGATACAGTCGCCATCGATCTTGATGGAGACGGACGTCCGGATGAAATCATCGAAGATACCACAGGTGACGGAAAAGCCGACACTGCATTCGTAGATACCACTGGTGATGGAATCGTGGATACCGTAGTAGATATAAATAAAAATGAAGACGAATAATAAAGCATGTTGCTTGCAACATGCTCGCGCCGAGCGCGGTTGCTGAAGGCAACATATTCCTATCGCGCGAGTGCGCATCCATAGCGGAGCGCTTTTTATGCTATAGGAATTTCGGAGAAAATTCCTATAGCATAAAAAGATGGCCCTTCGGAATACTCCGAAGGGCCATTTCTTATTTACTCACATATTCCTTTAACATTTGCACCTGCTCCTCTGTCAGTTCCCAGAAATACAGTGCTTTTTGTGTTTCATCATCCACGCGGATTACTTTCTGCTCTGTTGAAACGAGAGCTGTGTAACCGTTTTGATAATTAATTTCCATATCGTAATCCGGCTCTTCTTCCACTTTGAATTCATCGTCTGAAGCGATTTGCTTCATCAAATCAAGAAATTCCTTTCGCGTGTCTCCTTCTAGTGTGGTTGTTTCATCCTCGTAAGTAATAGTTGTTGAATCACTTGCAAACGAAAAAAGGGTATCATCCACACCTTTTGGTGTATTTACGTTCTTGATTGCAAGGATTGCAATCACTACAAAAAAAGCCAAGCAAAGAATACATGCGATAATTAATAATATTTTTCTCATCAGAACACCCCCATTTGTTGTATTAACGGTCAATTTCCCCTTCAATGGCTGCCGTGACACGTTCCTTTAGATAGGTAGGATTTGCGGGTTTGATGATATAATCTATAGCACCCACGGCTTTTCCTTTCATCACAGTCTCCCGGTCACAGCTTGCGGTCAAGAAAATAACCGGAACCTTCGTATATCCATTGTCACGTATGGTTCGTACTGCGCTGATTCCGTTTACCACCGGCATTTCCACGTCCATGATAATCAAATCCGGAACTCGTTTTTCTTTGATATAAGAAATTGCATCGATTCCATTTGTGATTTTGACAACATCATAATTGCTACCGATTGCGGCCTGCGTCTGCATCAAACTGATCGAGCTGTCATCTACAACCATAACAAGTTTACGCAACGTACTGTTGCCTGAACGGTTTTCGTTTAAAGCTTCCACCTTTTCCTCTTCCTGAATATACGCCCCGGAAGAGACAATCGTAATATCTTTGTACGCCGGATTGTTTGACAAGTCGATGGTCAACACTCTGTGCTTCAATCGAATCAATGGTCTCATCGGATCTGCAGTCTGATCCAGCACAATTGCTTCCTCGCCATTGGAAAGTACAATGTCGATTCCAGGCGGATAAATCGGGATAACATTCTCTATCGCTTCCACCACTTGTTCATCAAAGAGAGTTCCCTCACCGCCGCGCATATATTCATGTGCCTTATCATGAGGATACGGATCTTTGTAGGAACGCTTGCTTGTTAATGCATCATAGACATCACATGCATGTATGATTTTAGCAAATTTGGGAATTTCATCTCCGGTTCTTCCCAATGGGTAACCTGTCCCATTTTCATTTTCATGATGCATCAAAACCGCTTGGCGAATCGCTGCAGAAATCTGATCATTGTCATACAAAATATCATAGGAAAATTTTGCATGATTTTTGATAATGTCATATTCTTCATCTGTCAATCTGCCCGGTTTATTTAATACTTCGTTCGGAATGCGGCTCTTTCCCAAATCGTGACAAAGGGCTGCGATTGCAAGCTCTTCTAATTCTGCTGAAGACAATCCCATCACTCGTCCGACTGCCACAGAATAAACGCCCACATTCACAGAATGATGATATGTATAATCATCATAGGAGCGCAAGTCTACCAAATCCACTGAAATAGCAGTATTTGAAACAATCTCCTGTACCAGATTCTTTGACACATCGATGATGCTTTCAACGTTGCCTTCTGCTACAGCTGCGACACCACTTTCGAAAGTCTCATCGCTTACAGTCTCATGATAGACTACGCCCTCTGATAATGAGTCTGAAATATATGCTCCAAGATATCCTTTCTCTCTAAGATATCGAACATACTTCTCTGTAAGCTGTGTCCCTTCTGCCAGCATAAAGGACTTCGTGCTACTGATAATTTTCTTTGCCAGAACCATTCCCGGGGCTAAGGCATCTGCGGTTACAAATCTCATAACTTTTACCTGTGTTTTATAGTCGTTTAATATGATAATGTAATGGAACCAAAGGCCAGTTTCTTCCATAGGTTCTCATTAATTTTTCCGGATGATTTCTTGATTAGATTTTCGTAGGCTTCCTCCGAAAAATCATAATCCTCATATTCGACTCCCTGAAGGTTTGCATAAATCAATTGCATTTTCTGCGCATACATCATACGTTCCATTGTTGCATTGATTTCCTCTTTGGTAACTCCGAGTTTTTCTGCTTTTCCATCATCCGTCAAGTCGTTCCAAAAATCTTCCTGATAATCTGCCAAAGACTTTTGTTCATCCTCATTTAAGGTAATCCCTTCTTCCATCGCCATTTGATAAAAATATTCATCATGCAATGCCATTTGTGCGGCAGCATTTCTTGCGGCGATTCTGATAAAAATTCCATCCACATGGAGATTCCAATATTTTTCCGGCTTCTCGGGATTATAAACCACCGCCTGCTTGTCTACTTCGGCCTCTTCATATGCCACGTAAAAAGCGACTTCCCGGAAGGTGCGCTGCGTATCTCCCAGCGAAAGCGCCACCTCGTCGAGTATTTCCGTATAAGGAATACCTTGTCGATGATTTACATGATATGAATAGAGCGAAAGCGCGATTAAAATCGCGCCTAAACACCCTGTTATAATCCACTTTTTGGGGCTTCTCCGAAATCCGGATAGTCCTTTTAAAATTCTCTTTATTCTATCCATAAATCACAATCACTTGATTTAAAATACTATAATAATCTTCTGATTGCTGTAATGGTATGACAGTCAACCGGACGATTACTTGTCACACCTGCTTTACTTCCCTGTGCCTCTACAATGCAACCATTTCCAATGCAGATTGCCACATGTCCCGGATATACAACCACATCTCCCGGCTGAATATTGTTATAGGATACCGGCTGTCCAACACTCTTGAAGGATTGTGAATAACGTGGTGTCGATATTCCAAAATGACTGTAGACCATATGTACAAATCCCGAACAGTCAATTCCTACATTGTCTGTCCAATCATAGCAAATGGTATTTCCTGCCCAGACATAATGTGCGCCAACAAATTGAAGTGCATATGCGACCAATTCCTCTCCTGAAACACTGGTCTGATTTTCCGGATCGTTGGAATCATCTGTCAAATATCCGGCATCGCCAAGTCCGCCGCCACCGGATCCACCACCTTCATAACTATCCGGATCCGCATTTGCTGCTGCAGCCTCTTCAGCACGCATCTTTGCAGCCAGTTCAGATACGGTATCTTCATAATTTTCTTTTAAATCTTCCGCATCAGCGATTTGCGCTGCATATGTTTCCTGCTCTTGCTTTAACATTGCAATAGTGGATTGAACTGCGCTTTGCTGCTCCTGATAATCTGCCTGCATGGAAAGCAAATCTTCCAGATTTGATGCCAATTCTTCTCCCAGACGTTCTACTTCATCGAGTGCTGCCACATAATCATCCATCAACTGACGATCCGCTTCATGAACCTGGGTAATATATTCCAGGCGATTTAATACATCCGAGAAATTATCCGCAGAGACAATCGCAGCCCAAATGGAATCATTGGCACTGTTTTCATACATAAATTGAATACGCAATTTCATAGACTCGTATTCTTCGTCTACTTTTTGCTTTGCCGCCTTTAGATCCTCGTTGTTTTGATCGATTAAGTCCTGACAATCTGCAATCTTGTCTTCAAGTTCTGCCTGAACATCCAAAAGCTTATTCAATATTTGGGAAGCTTCTTCCAAATCCTCTGCAGTCTGCTCCGCCTGGGACTCTAAGTCTTCCAAGTCGCTGATTGCATCGGCCAAATCTTCCTTTGCGTCTTCCCAGTCTGATTTTGTATCTGCATAAACGCTTAGTCTAGATGACATAATTCCTTGCTCGCTTGACAGCGACAAAATTGATATCATCGCGGTGACCAATACAAGCGCAGCGGCGCGAATCCATTTTTGATTTTTCAATTTCAAAAAGAATTGCATAATTTCCTCCATTCGCGTTTTGATTTGCGTTTTATTTTTTGCTGATGATATCTGAAATCATTTCCGGAATATCATCGCGCTCTTTATCCAATACGAATGCCAATTCTGTGTATAATTCGTCTTCTGCCATGCGGAAATATTTTTCGTCACATGCAGTTGTCTTCTTGCCGGCATCCAGACGCTTCTTTCTTCTGAAGTACAAATCTTTGATTACACTTACGATTTGCTCCGGCTTGCCACTTCGAATGGCATCTTTATATTCCTGCTCTCTGAGCTTTTCAACTTTAACATTGAGCGGAGCAATCTCATCCATATGCTCTATCAACTCAATTGCTTCATCCTTTGTCATCACATCTCTAATGCGACCTTCTGCACCATCCACCGGGACATAAAGCTTTGTTCCTTTTTTGGTTTCCGGTACAAGGTAATAATACATCTGTTTCTTATCACCTATTGCGAAATCAGGGTGTCCGATCTGATCGATTCGACAAACTCCATTACCAATCTTTAATACATACTCTCCGATTTCAAACATACTACGCCTCTATTCTCTTTCTCATACTCTGATTTGCGCGAAAACGCGCGGTTTACTACTACATTTTACGCTTCCCCCAAAATTTTTTCAAACGATAATATACCTATTAAGTCTCGCTAAAACCCAAAATCTACATAGTCTGAAGGCGCATATCTGTGATAGATCACATGATGACCCTCCTGCGCCAAACAATACCGATAATCATCCGGTTTACCGTCTTCAAAATAAACCAGATATTGAAATTCTCCATTGTCCAATTCCTGCACATGCACCTGCGTGGAATATTTTTGAAATACCGACAATACCTGTTCCATTGTAGCGCCATGTTGGCGCACCGTTTCAATTAGCTCCGCCAAAAACGGATTCTCGTGAAGGTGCTGATGAACATATTCGTTGCCTTCCTCCGGCACTGCAATACAAAATCGCCCTTTCTCATTGTGCGAGATTTCTAAAACCCCAAATCGATCACGCACAGTCGTCGCAAATTTTTCCAGCGCCGCTTGCATCTCATCCGCCGTACAAGCGGACTCTGTCAGATGATTCAGAGATTCCAGCGGATAGTAAAGTCTCACAGTTTCTCGTTCATATCCGAGCTTAAGCTGCTGTTCCTCTATCAGTCCCCTGATATTCTCCTCTAAGATTTGATGATTCATAATTGCTGCTTTCCATCAAAGTTGATAAATTAGTTTTCCTTTTAATAGGATACCACAAGATGTTGATTATATAAAGTCTATAAAAAACAGTGTTTTCATTGTATGTCAAAAATGGTACTATAGAGTAGTAGTCTGACTTTTCTGACAATAGTGTCAGAATCAACTTATTGCAAAGGAGATTCGAGTATGAAAAAGCGACGTTTAAAAGTACGAAGGCGCGTCCATCAAAGGGTGGCGCTGATTGTTGCACTTTTTATGTTTGTTCTTATGGTTTTATCGCAGATTTCAACTGCACTGATATTAAATACCATTCTCTCTAACCAAAGTGATCAGACCTTAAAAGATTCGGTGGAATCAAACGTTTCTTTGCTGGATGATTGGTTGCAGGGACAGGCCGATCGTGTCTCTTTGATTTGTGATTCCGTTTCGTTTGCCAACAATGAAACTACAGCTGTATTAGAAGGCTATCTTGCGACGCAATTAGCAAGAAACGATTCTGCACTGATGTATTACATCGGCAGCGAAACCGCAAAGGCACTCTATCCGGCCGACGGCAGCGTCGTTGATTTGGATCCTACCACGCGCGGTTGGTGGACCGGCGCCCTGGAAAATGACGGCGAGCCTTATTTCACCGATCCTTATGTGGATGCCATTACCGGAAATATGGTAATTTCTATAGCTCAAAAAACCACCATTAACAATAACATCTATGTGGTTCTTGCCGACATCAACCTTACCACAGTGACGGATATTGTCTCCACAATTGGCGATAACAGTACTCGCGATGCTTTCCTGTTGACAGCAACCGATACTGTCATCACCCATCAAAATCCGGACTACCTTCCGGAGGGTGATCAGGTTACCATCCTTTCTGAAGTGCTTGATATCGATTCTTCTTCAGAGAAAATTCAGTCCTATACCGACTATGATGGTGTGAAAAAGAGTCTCCTGACGAAATCATTGGATACTACCGGTTGGAAGCTTGGCGTTTCCACCGCCTACGATGTGGTCTTCCAATCCTTTAAAAATATGATGATGCAAAGTGCTGCCGTTATGGTTACGTTTTTGATTATCTTTACCATCATCATCCTACTGGTTTTAAGATATTTCCTGTCTCCTGTTGCGGAAATGACTCGCATAGCAGATCAGGTTGCACATGGTGACTTTAGCGAGAAGATTACAGTCAAGCGAACACGAAAAGATGATATCGGCTTACTACAACAATCTCTGATCAGTTTGACTGATACATTGAATCATATTGTCGATGATACCAATCGCATCCTCGGTGCCTTGAGCAACTATGATTTAACGGTTGAGGATATGGGCGAATATCCGGGTGAATTTAACGAGATGTCGTCGTCGATTAACAATGTCAAACACATTTTACTAAGTCTATTGACCAGCATGTATGAAGCCGCTCAAAGTGTGGATGATGGAAGCAGCCAGTTCGCTGCAGCGGCTGAGTCTCTTTCTATAGGCGTAACTACTCAGGCGAGCAGCATCAGTACCTTGGAAATTCGCATGGACACAATGGCGGATAGTATTGAGAGCAATGCGAAAAACTGTACTGTGGTTCATACTCGTTTAAATGATTTAAATCAGCGCATTACGGATGGCAATACAGAAATGAAGCAATTGTTCGAGTCTGTAGAGCAAGTGGAATCCATGTCTGAGGATATTTCTAAGATTGTAAGCGCGATTGATACCATTGCGTTCCAGACAAATATTCTAGCGCTCAATGCGGCTGTGGAAGCGGCTCGCGCGGGTGAGAACGGCAAGGGGTTTGCTGTTGTTGCGGATGAGGTTCGAAGTCTTGCGGCGCGCTGCGCAGAGGAGTCCAGCAAGACTGCGGAGTTGATTCAGGGTTGTATCACTTCGATTGCTGCTGCGAAGGAGCATGCGGATGTGACGCTGGAGAATTTGAATGAGGTACTTGAGAATTCGAATGAGATTAATCAGGCCTTTGATTCAATTTCTAAGGATACGGCTGATCAGGCTGCGGATGCGGAGGAGATTCGCTCCGAGCTTAAGAATATTTCGGATATTGTGCAGACGAATACCGCGGCTTCTGAAGAAACTGCAGCTTCGTCTCAGGAGTTGTCATCTCAGGCTCAGGCGCTTTCCAATACGGTCAGCCACTTCAAGCTCGAGCCCTAAACTAAGCGCTTTTTATCTCAGTCGGGGTTACAATCTCCGACTGAGATAAAACGCTCCGCGAGGATGCGCAGAGATTTGCATATGAAATATGTCAGCTACGCTGACGCAAATCTCGCGCCAAGTCTCGCGAGCGAGACTTGAATCCCAGCCCTCTCTCCACGAAGCTGTAATTCACCGCCCCGCAGTCAAAAATCCACCCTCTAAGTGCTTCAATCAGCAACAGGTCTTCGTGGCACTTGATTTGTGCAGGCTTCTTAGACTTTATTGACGGTTTTTGTTTGCAACCACGCCAACATTCCCTCTTCCCGCACAAGGGCTCGCTACGCAAAATTGCACCAACGTGTTTCGCTTCTTCTATTGCCGAATTTTTCTTCTCCGGGGTATCCGGGCCGATATTTCTAGCCGCCTCACAGTCGTAAGTCCACCTGTGAAGTATTTCGATCAGCAACAGGTCTTTGTAGTTTATGATTTGTGCAGGTTCCATAGACTTTATTGACGGATTTTGTTTTGCAACCACGCCAACATTCCCTCTTCCCG
>SVFB01000098.1 GCA_015057085.1 Lachnospiraceae bacterium | reverse complement strand
TATGACTGCGAGGCGGTAAGAATGTCGCTTGCGACATTCCCGCGCCTTGTGCGCATCCCGCACGGAGTGCAAATATTTTCTAGAAATTAGCTATGCGAATTTCTAGAAAATATTTATATCGGCCCGGATACCCCGGAGAAGAAAAATTCGGTAATAGAAGAAGCGAAACATGTTGGTGCAATTTGCGCAGCGAGCCCCGATTTTGTGTGGAAAGAGGGAGGTGGTGCGGTTGCAAGCAACATGCTTTCTCGTGTACGAAATAAAAAATGAAATAACTTGTCGACAAGTCAACAAATACGATGTAAAATAAAAGTAACGCGCATACAATGCGAGAGAGAATATACTTATAAAGGAGAGAAAATATGGCTGAAGAAGTAAAGAAACCACGCAGACCGCTTGATCCGAACTCTGCAAAGTATAAGTTGAATCAGATTGCTGCAAAAGCTTATTCAGATGCTGCAGAAGCAAAGGAAAGAGGAGAGCTTGTGGGATGGTGCTCCAGTAATTTCCCTGTGGAAATTCCGGAAACATTAGGTTTATATGTTGTTTATCCTGAAAACCAGGCAGCAGCAATCGCAGCAAGAGGACATGGAGAGGAGATGTGCCAAATCAGCGAGAATGATGGCTATTCCAATGACCTCTGTGCCTATGCCCGTATTTCTCTAGCCTATGCAAAGGTAAAAAATTCCAATGGCGGTCAGGAGATGCCGATGCCGGATTATTTATTATGCTGTAACAATATTTGTAACTGCATGATTAAATGGTACGAGAACCTTTCAAAAGAATTAAATATTCCAATGTTTGTCATCGATATTCCGTTCAACCCGGATTATGAAGTGTCCGATGCAGAGCTTGCCTATGTGCGTGCACAGTTCTGGGAAGTGATTCACAGCTTGGAGAAATTCACCGGTAAAAAATGGACCGAAGAGCGATTCAAAGAGATTATGGAATATTCCGGAAGAAGCTCACGTGCATGGTTGCGTGCAACCGAGAAGGCACATTATGAGCCATCACCATTTAATGGCTTTGATTTATTGAATCATATGGCAGTTATGGTAACAGCCCGCGGCAAGAAAGAAGCTGCAGAAGCAATGGAACTCTTAGAGAAAGAATATGAAGAGAACCATATTAAGGGAGAATCCACCTTTAGAACAGAAGAAAAATACAGAATCATGTTCGAAGGAATCGCCTGCTGGCCATGGCTTCGTGTGACATCCACCGGATTAAAGAGCCGTGGAATCAACATGGTCACCACCATTTATGCAGCTGCTTTTGGATTTATTTATGACGATTTTGATGGAATGGTTCGCGCTTATTGCAACGTTCCGAATGCAATTAACTTAGAGCATGCCCGCGACAAGCGTGTGAAGCTCGGTAAAGATAATCATATTGAAGGCTTACTTGTTCATACCAACCGTTCATGCAAACTCTGGTCAGGATTTATGTATGAAATGAGCCGCCAGATTGGCGAAGAGGTTGGAGTGCCGGTTGTCAGCTTCGATGGCGATCAGGCCGATCCACGTAACTTCTCTGAAGCACAGTATGATACACGTGTGCAGGGATTGATGGAAATTATGGAAGAGAATAAGGGGGCAAGATAATATGAGTACAGCACAGATTTTAGAAAAATTTCATGCAGTAGCAAGCAATCCGGCTGCACAGAAAAAGAAATATCTTGATGCGGGTAAGAAGATTGTACTTGTTACTTATTACACACCGGAAGAATTGATTCATTCTATGGGAGCAGTTCCATTTACTACCTACGGCGGAGACATTCAGGTAAATGATGCAAAGCAGTATTTTCCGGCATTTATCTGCTCAATTTTACAGACCATGTTAGAGCAGGGAATGAATGGAACATACGAGGGTTGCAGTGCAATCGTAATTCCAAGCTTATGCGATAGCTTAAAATGTATCGGACAGAACTGGAAATATGCAGTGCCATCCATTCCATTTATTCCTATGACTTATCCGCAGAATCGCAAACCGGATTTCGGAAAGGAATTCACAAAAGCCGGATATGAGCGTGTGATTTCAGAAGTCGAAGCTGCAACCGGACTTTCATATGATGATGAAAAAGCTGCGGAATCTATTCGCATTTATAATGAGCATAACGCATTGATGAGAGAATTCTCTTCACTTTGTGCCGAGCATCCGGAGATTACGGCACAGCAGAGAAGCGATGTTTTCAAGAGCGCAGGATTTATGTTAAAGGAAGAGCATTCCGAGATGGTTCGCGAATTAATCGCTTCCTTAAAGCAGGATGCACCTGGAAAGGCAAAGAAGAGAATCTATATCTCAGGAATTTTGGCAGATGCACCGGGATTAAACGAAATCTTCGACGATATGAATCTTCAGATCGTAGGAGATGACGTATTTGCCTTCGAAAGACAGTATCGCACAGACTGCAAGACTTCTACCACCAATGTGGATGCATTGGCAGAAAAGTTCAGCGCGATGGACTATTGCTCCTTACTTTATGATGTAGATAAGAAGCGTGTAAAGATGATTCCTGCAGAGGCAAAGCGTCTTCATGCAGATGGTGTGATATTGGTATTGACCAAATTCTGTGATCCGGAAGAGTTTGATAATCCAATGATTAAGAATGCTTGTGACGAAGCCGGTATTCCGTGTATCGTCATTGAAATCGACAGACAGATGCAAAATTATGAGCAGGCGCGTACCATGATCGAGACCTTCTCCGATATTTTATAATCAGTGAGTAAGGAATGGATTTTGAGTCAGATTTAGATTAGATTAAACAGAAAGGATAAAAAAATGGCAAATTTAAAGAAACCACTTGAGGGTGTAAAAGTAGTAGAACTTGCAACCTTTATCGCAGGACCTTGCTGTAGCAGATTCCTTGCGGACTTAGGTGCGGACGTAATTAAAATCGAATCTCCGAAGGGAGATCCGCTTCGCTATACCGCAGTCAATGAAGGACGTCCTTTTGGCGACCAGGAAGATACATCATTTACGCTGGAAAATACCGGTAAGAAATGTATCACCTTAAATACCAAGACTGAAAACGGAAAGGCAGCCCTGGAAAAACTGTTAGAGGATGCAGACGTTTTTATCACAAATATCCGTATCAACGGCTTAAAGAGAGCAGGCCTTGATTATGAAACATTAAAAGTAAAATATCCAAAGCTGGTATTCGGTTATGTATCCGGATATGGTGAAAAGGGACCGGACAAAGATCTTCCGGGATTTGATTATACCGCATTCTTTGCACGTGGTGGTGTAATGGGAACTATGTATGATGTAGATGCAATGCCGATGACTCCGGTTGCCGGATTCGGCGATCACCAGGTTGGTATGTATCTTGCCGCAGGTATTTTGGCCGCTTTATACAGAGCAAGAGAGACCGGAAAAGGAGACCAGGTAACAGTATCCTTGTTCCATTCCGCAATTTGGGATATCGGATTGTATTTACAGTGCAATCAGTATGGCGATTCATCCACACAGTGGCCTATCAGCCAGAAGCATATTCCAAACCAGTTCCAGGTACCGCGTAAGACAAAGGACGACAAGTGGGTTATGATTTCGCTTCCACAGTATGATGCGCTTTATGATCGCTTCATGCCTGTAATTGAAAGAGAAGATTTGATTGGAGATCCACGCTTTTATCCTCAGACTGCGCTGCAGTCCAACCTTGATGAGTTTTATGAAATTATCAGCGATGAAGTAAAGAAATATACCTGCGAAGAATTCTGCAAGAGAATGGATGATGCAGATCTTCCGTATGCTGTTTGTCAGACCTGGAATCAGGTATTGGAAGATCCTCAGGCATGGGGCGCTGATTGCTTAACAAAAGTTACCTTCCCGAACGGAAATGAGAGAACCATGGTTCGTACACCTGTCATCTTTACAGATACAGAGCAGCCGGCCTATGAGAGAGGTCATTTCCTCGGTGAGGATACCAGAAGCGTATTGGCTTCACTTGGATACAGCGATGCCCAGATTGATGCAATGATTGCAGCAGGAGAGGCAACTGACGTAACCAGAATCGGATAATAGTTGAAGGAGAGTTTTATGTATACTTTGGGCATAGATATCGGATCTACTACTTCAAAGTGCGTGATTCTTAAAGACGGTTCCGAAATCATTGCCATGTCTTTAGTACAGGCAGGAACCGGAACAGACGGCCCTTCGCGTGCATATGCGGAAGTGCTTACGAAAGCCGGACTTACAAAAGAGCAGATAGACTATACCGTAGCAACCGGTTACGGACGCAATACTTATGCAGAAGCGGATGCGGAAATGAGCGAATTAAGCTGTCATGCAAAAGGCGTTCATTTTATGAATCCGGAGTGTCGAACCATTATCGATATCGGAGGTCAGGATGCAAAAGTGATTCAGTTAAGCGAAAGAGGAACAATCGCCAATTTCGTAATGAATGATAAATGTGCTGCGGGGACAGGAAGATTTCTGGATGTTATGGCCGGTTTGCTTCAGATGCCTGTATCGGATCTGGAAAATTATGCGCTGCGAGCAGAGGAGCCGGTTAAAATATCAAGTACCTGTACCGTATTTGCGGAATCTGAAGTGATTTCACAATTGTCAAAAAATGTAGACCTTTCAAATCTGGTCGCAGGAATTTGTAACTCTGTAGCCAGCCGTACAGCGGCTCTTGCAAAGCGCGCCGGAATCAAAGATGTGGTTTGCATGAGCGGAGGCGTGGCACAAAACGGAGGCGTAAGAGAAGCATTGGCCAAGGAATTGGGAACTCCGGTGCTGGAAGTAAAATACGCACAGTATATGGGCGCTTTGGGTGCAGCGATTGCAGCTTTTGAAAAAAATAATTAATGGAGTAACCTTTTGGTTATTTAATGACTAAAGAGAAATGGACATTTTTATAGAAAAAATGTCCATTTTTTATTTGGAAACGCGAAAACAAATGAGTATTAAGTACTATTTTGTGAAAAGTGTTTAATTCAAACTGTACAAAATGTGGTGGTTTTGGTAAAAAGTTTGAACCAAAACTTGTATACAACTATGGTTTGGTGTAAAATTACTTATGTGGATGATGAAATCAGAAAACTGTAGACATTTTTCACAAAGATTTTACTAATTTATTTATGGAGGGTTTCTATGGAAAACACAAAAGTAAAAGGATTTGGAGCACGTGGCTGGTTGCTCATCTTGGTTTTGTTCACCAGTTTTATGATGTTCCAGGTATTTACCAACTTCCCGCTTAACATTCTTGCAGATTGTTACGGCGGAGATACTGCGGTAGCTCCGATTATGTCAATCGGTACCTTCATCGGTATTGTACTGCAGATCATTATTTCAACCTTTATCGGACGCATCAAGAGCATTAAGAGAGTGGCAGCAGTAGTCGGAGCCATCGCTTTAGTTGCAGCAATTATTGTTGCAGCTTGTCCAATCGAAATGCGCCAGGACGGTCCGGAAGTAACTGTGCCATATCTTTGGTATGCAGCTTACTTGGTAGTGAATGTTTGCTCAACTATGTATGCTTTGTTCTTCTTAAGTATTATCGCAGGACAGTGGTTCCCGACTCGTAAGGGAACAATCATGGGAATCTCTACCATTGCTTATCCTGTATGTAATGGTGTAATCGGATTCTTTGCAGCTGTTGCAATGTCTCCGTTGGAAAAGGGCAATCCACCTTCAGCATTCCAGGCATTTTTACCATTTATTATCATCTGTGCAATCGGATATATTTTATTCTTAGTTGGAATTACAGATTATCCGGAGCAGGTTGGTGCTTACAGAGATAATGACAAAGATCTGACTCCTGAAATCGCTAAGAAGATGATGGAAGAAGAAATCGAAAACAAGAAGACCACAGTATGGCATACCTCTCATTGCTTTACCAGCCGTGATTTCTGGTTTGCATCAATCACTTGCGGATTGATTTTGATGGCTGCCATCGGAACAATGACTCGTTCAAATGATATCATTGGTTTCTTCCCAAAACTTGATTATAAGGTTATCATGATGATCGTTGCAATCTTCGGAGCAATCGGAAGCTGGTTGCTTGGAGTTCTCGATACCGCATTCGGTACAAAGAAATCTATGTTAATTGCAACTGCATTGATGATTATTGCAGGTGTTCTTGGAGCAATTGCAAGCACAAACAAAGAAGGTCTCGGAGTATTGACCATCATCGCAATGGTATTCATTGCAATGTCAATGGGTGCTTCTTCAAATTATACTGTATCTGTTGCAGCACAGTATTGGAGAAGAGAAGACTTCCAGAGTGTATTTGCTTGTTTAAATCCACTTTCTAACATTTTCAATGCTTTAGCAGCGGTAACTGTAACATTTATTTTATCTGCTACAAACAAGAATCCTGTCGGAGTATTTATCTTTGTAGGTATTCTTGGTGTAGTCGGAACAATCTTAATGGTTTGCTTCTCTGCAAGCAACGTTAAGAAGCAGGATGATAAATATCGTAAAGAAGCAGGTAAACCATTGGATGACGCTCTTGAGGGACGTAAATAATGGGAATCCCTGAAGGGGTATGAAAAATTTATAATATAAAAGCGTGTCTTTTCTAGCGAGGAGGCACGCTTTTCATTTATAAACCACTTTACAAATCTGGAGAAAGAATATAAAATAGAATTGATTTCTTGTCGACAAGTTGACAAGAAATGCTGAGATTTAAGAAGGGTCATATAAGATATGGTAAACAAGCTTCTTTTTGAAAATTTTATACCAGAAGAGATGACCATTGGAGAATTATTTGCAAAGCGTGTGGCGGAAACACCAAATGCAATTGCGATTGAATTCGGCGATGAGACAATCACATGGGCCGAAATGGATTTGCTTTCGGATTGGTTGGTTAAGCGATTTGATTATTTCGGAATTCATTCGGGTACGAAATGTGCGCTTTGGTGTGGAAATCATTTGCAATGGGTTATTGTATATATTGGACTCCAAAAGATCGGTGCAACCGCAATCCTGGTCAATCCCGGCTATTTGGCGGATGAACTTTACAGAGTCCTTTCTTATGCAGAAATTGAGTTTTTATTTTATGGTGAAACCTTTAAGAATCAAAGTTTAAATGAAATTATCGACAATTTGGATTTGTTGGAGCATCCATATCTCAAGCAAACCATCCCAATCGAAATGGATGATGCGGTTCGCTTTATGATTGATGGGGCAAAGGCTTTGACTGCAGCCGATTATGAGAGAATCGAATATTTAAAGTCGATTCCGAAGCCTCATGATGTGGCTTGTATGCTATTTACCTCGGGCACTACAGCAGTTCCAAAGGGCGTGTTGCTGACCCATTATAATCTGGTGAATTGCGCACGTGCGACAGTGGCAAGTATGCATTGGGACAAGACGGATAAGACTTGTGTCATGGTTCCGCTGTTTCATTGCTTTGGTATGACAAGTTCTCTTTTGGGTTCGCTTGTTGCGGGAAATACATTGTATTTGATGAAGTATTATCGCACAGTGGATGCGCTTGATGCAATTCAGAATCATGGATGCACCGTTTTAAATGGTGTTCCAAGTATGTTCTTGGCAATGATTTATAATCATCATTTTGATGAATATGATATTTCAAATCTAAAGAGTGGCATCATCGCAGGTTCGGCCATTACCGTGCTTGATTACAAAAGGATTTGCGAGAAGCTAAAGATGAAACATTTGCTGATGTCCTACGGACAGACAGAGACTTCACCGGGCGTATCCTTCTCGGATTACGACGAGTCCATAGAGGATAAGGCGGATAATGCCGGATTTATCATTCCGGAAGTGGATGCAGGAATCCTGGACAAAGAGGGAAACATTCATATGCTTGTGGAGAAAGGTCGATTCCTGGGAAAAGAGCACTCAGTCATGGGCGAAATCATGATTCGAGGTTATCTGGTAATGAAAGGCTATTACAAGCGTCCGAATGCGACTGCAGAGACATTACAGGCAGACGGATGGCTTCATACCGGAGATCAGGGATTCTTTGATGAAAAAGGCCATATTCATGTGCTTGGTCGCATGAAGGATATCATCATCCGAGGCGGAGAGAATATCTCGCCGGGCGAAATCGAAGAATGCATTTTGGAATTGCCGCAAATCAAACAGGTGAAACTGGTGGGCATTCCGCATCCGGTACTGCAGCAGGAGATTGCAGCGGCTGTGGTATTAAAGAAGGGGCAGACGATTGAGGCTGAAGCGATTCAAAGTTATGTAGGTCAGCATCTTGCAAAATACAAAGTGCCTGCTTATATCGCATTCCTGGATGAGATTCCGATGACAACCAGCGGAAAGGTGGCAATCGGCCAGTTGCGCCAGGATATGGAGCGGCGATTTGCCACAGATAAGATTTTGTAAATTTTCACGAAATATTAAAATGGCTATATGCATTTTGATAAATATTTGAACACATTAATGCGGGATACCCGTAATGATTAAAGGAGGTACCAAATGATTCTTTCTAAGGAACATGAACTCATGAGAAAGAACTTCCGCAACTTCGCGGAGACCGAATTCACCACCGAAATCCAGGATGCTTTGGATGAGACCGGTGAATTTAACTGGGAAATCTGGGAGAAGATGGCAAAATACGGTTTTGCCGGAACCAAGATCCCGGTAGAATATGGCGGACAGGGTGGAGATACCTTGGCTTACGTTTTGATGAATGAAGAATTTGCACGTGTGTGCCCTGTACTTGCAATCTATGCAAATACTCCAAACTCTTTGGGAGGCGGCCCACTTCTTGCTTGTGGTAATGAAGAACAGTTACAGAAATATTTGACCCCAGCTGCAAAAGGCGAAAAGCATATCGTATTCGCTTTGACCGAGCCAGGCGCAGGTTCTGATCCGGGAAGCATGACCACAAAGGCAGTTGCAGATGGCGATTATTATGTATTGAACGGACGTAAGTGCTTTATTTCAGGTGCTCCGTTTGCTGATTATGCAATCGTATATGCAAGAACCGATCCGCAGTCAAAGGGACCTAAGGGTATTTCTATGTTTATTGTTGATATGAAGTTACCTGGTGTTTCTTGCGGTAAGCCGGAACATAAGATGGGAATTAACGGATATCCGACTTCCGATATTATTTTGGAAGATGTACGTGTTCATAAGTCAGATCTTTTGGGACCTCTTCACAAAGGTTATGCTGTTGCAATGAAGACATTGGACGGAGGACGTATCGGTGTAGCTGCTCAGTCCTTAGGTATAGCACAGGGTGCGTTGGAAGAGTCCATTGCATATGCAAAGGAGCGTAAGCAGTTTGGAAAGCCAATCAGCTATAATCAGGGTGTCAGCTTCATGATTGCCGATATGGCAACCGAAATCGAGGCTGCAAGAACCTTACTTTATACCACTGCACAGGCAAAAGATGCAGGAGATCCAAATGCATCTACACTTTGCTCAATGGCAAAATATTATTGCTCTGAAATGGCAAACCGCGTATGCGCAAAGGCTGTTCAGATTCATGGTGGATACGGATATATCAAGGAATACAAGGTAGAGCGTTTCTATCGTGATGCAAGAATCATGACTTTATACGAAGGAACAAGCCAGGTTCAGCAGATTGTAATTTCAAGAAGCTTATTAAGAAAGTAAGAATAAGGAGACAATAAATGAGAGCATTTGTATGTGTAAAACAGGTTCCGGATACTTCCGGAAAAGTTGCTGTCAATGATAACGGTACATTGGATCGTGCATCTATGGCAACCATCACAAACCCGGATGATTTAGCAGCTGTAGAAGCAGCTTTGAAATTAAAAGATGAAACAGGATGTCAGGTAACCGTAGTATCAATGGGACCACCTCCTGCAGAATCCATGTTGAGAGAATGTCTTGCAATGGGCGTAGATGATGCAGTTTTGATTTCCGGAAGAGAATTCGGTGGATCAGATACTTTTGCAACTTCACAGATTATTGCAGGTGGTCTTTCTAATCTTGGAGTTGGACCGGAAGATATTATCTTCTGCGGACGCCAGGCAATCGATGGAGATACTGCTCAGGTAGGACCGCAGATCGCAGAAAAGTTAGACCTTCCACAGGTAACTTATGCAGCAGAAATTCATAAGAACGGCGACAAGCTGACTGTAAAGCGTCTCTTGGAAGATGGTTATATGACCATCGAAGTACAGACTCCATGTTTGATTACCTGCGTAAAGGAATTGAATCAGCCGCGTTATATGACAGTCAAAGGTATCTTAGAATGCTATAGCAAGCCATATCAGGTTTTGGATTATGAAGCATTAAAGGATGAACCGTTGATTGATCCGACCACCATCGGATTAAAGGGATCACCGACCAACATTTTCCGTTCGTTCACACCGCCTCAGAAGGGCGCAGGCAAGATGCTTTCCGGAACAAACGAAGCAATGGTTTCAGAGTTGGTTTCAGATCTTGCAAAGAAGCATGTAATCTAGGATATTCAGGAGGTAAACAAAATGGCATTTGATAGTGCAAAAATCGAAGAATTCAGCGATATCTGGGTATTCTGTGAGCAGCGTGACGGCAAGATTATGAGCACGGATATCGAATTGATCAGCGAGGGTAGAAAGTTAGCAAATGAGCGTGGTTCTAAGCTTGTTGGACTCTTGCTTGGAGGAAAGGGCATCGAAAGCGAAGCAAAGGAACTTGCAGGCTATGGTGCAGATAAAATCATTGTAGTAGAAGATGAGAAGTTGGCAGTTTATACCACTGATGCATACACAAAGGTCATTTGTGATGTGATTATGGATAAGAAGCCGGAAGTATTCTTGGTAGGTGCTTCTAATATCGGTCGTGATTTAGGACCGAGAGTTGCAGCAAGATTACATACCGGTCTTTGCGCAGACTGTACACATCTTGATATCGATATGAAGCCTTATACAGACTTCCTGCGCGAAGCTTCCACCATCGATGTGGACAGCGTGAAGTTCGATATGGAAGACACCAATATGAAGATGACACGTCCTGCATTTGGCGGACATTTGATGGCAACCATTATCTGCCCAAGATTCCGTCCATGTATGGCAACTGTTCGTCCGGGTGTTTTAAAGAAGGCTCCATATGACGCAGCAAAGGCTGATGCAGTTGAAATCGAAAAGGTTTCTGCAGTTCTTTCTGATTCCGATCTTAGAACCAAGGTTCTTGAGGTTGTAAAAGAGAGCAGAAAGATGGTTGACTTAATCGGTGCAGAAGTGATTGTTTCCGTAGGAAATGGTATCAGCAAGGATCCGCAGAAGGCAATCAAACTTGCAGAGGAATTGGCAGAAGCACTTGGCGGCGGCGTTGTAGGCGCATCACGTGCAGTAACAGATGCAGGATGGCTTACATCCGATCATCAGGTTGGACAGACCGGTAAAACAGTTCGCCCTAAGATTTATGTGGCACTTGGTATTTCCGGAGCAATTCAGCACAAGGCCGGCATGCAGGATTCAGAATTGATCATCGCAGTCAATACCAACGCAGATGCACCAATTTTTGAAGTTGCAGACTATGGCATCGTAGGTGATTTATTCGAAATCGTACCTCTGATGATTGAAGATGTAAAGAAAACAAAGGAAGCTAACTAGAAGCAATCTTGTGTTTTCATTTTTCTAAAATTATTGTATAATGACAAAGGCCGCTTCTTTAGGGGAGCGGCCTTTGATTTAGATTAGAGATGAAAAGGAGAAACATTATGACGCAAGAAGAAATCCGCTCTTTAACCAAGAGCAGATGGGTAGTTTTGATTGCAAGCTGCCTGATCAATTTATGTATTGGTTCTATGTATGCCTGGAGTGCTCTTTCTGCACCAATGGCTACAGAATTGGGATTGGAGCCGCAAAATTTGGCAATTGTATTTTCAATTTCAAATGCGGTTGGATTTATTACGATGATTATCGGAGGATTATTAAACGATAAATTCGGACCTAAGTGGGTCATGTTTGTCGGTGGTGTGATGTTTGGCGTAGGTATGTTCACCTGTGGATTTGCTCAGAACGTCGGCCATTTGATTTTAAGCTATGGTCTCTGCCTGGGACTTGGTTTGGCATTGGTATACGGATGTACCATTTCAAATACCATCAAATTCTTCCCGGATAAAAGAGGTATGGTCGGTGGAATGACCACTGCATTCTATGGAATCAGCTCTGTTATCTTTGCACCGCTTGGAAATATGATGTCAAATGCAATGGGACCTCGCAAGACCTTCGAAGTCCTTGGTGCGATTTTCCTTGTGGTAATTTGCCTTGGTTCATTAATTATGAAGACCTGCCCACAGGGATTTGTTCCGGAAGGTTATGTGCCACCGGTACAGAGCGCATCTGCAAAGAGCAACGATAAGACACCAATCGAGATGTTAAAGACACCGCTGTTCTATGTAATGTTAATTATGTTAACTGCAGGCGGAACCTTTGGTTTGATGATTATTTCCACAGCAAGAAGCATCGCTGTCAATATGGTAGGCGCAGAGGCTTCAGTGGCTGCACTTTTGGTATCCGTACTTTGCTTATTCAATACCGCAGGACGTTTGGTTGCAGGTTCATTGAGCGATAAGTTGGGTCGAATCAATACTTTGACGACCGCACTTGTGATTGCACTTTTAGGACTTGGTCTCTTGATCGGAGCATCTAATACCGGATCTATGGCATTGTTTGTAGTTGGCGTGATCTTAATCGGTATTTGCTTTGGTACTTTCATGGGTGTATTCCCTGGATTTACAACAGACCAGTTCGGTACCAAAAATAATACTGTAAATTATGGTATTATGTGGATTGGATTCTCAATCGCAGGAGTTGCAGGACCAAGCATCTTGACCTCTACCTATAGCGCACAGGGAAGCTATACTATGGCATTTGTGATTGCAATTGCAATTGCGGCAGTAGGACTTGTGATGTCATTTGTATATCGTGCACTTGTAAAAAAGAATCATAATTAATATCACAAAAATATCACAAAGGAAGTAGAATGACGTTGTTTGCCAATGTAATCGTGGATATTTCAATTGAAAAATTAGATAGACCGTTTCAGTACAGTATTCCTGATTCGTTGGCAGACCGCATTCATCCGGGCGTACAGATCGAGGCGCCGTTTGGCAATCGAAGCATCAAGGGATATGTGATTGAAATAACTGACACTCCGGAAATCGAAATTGAGAGAATCAAGCCGATTACCGGAGTGCTTTCAGGTAGTGTGGCAATGGAGTCTCAGCTGATTGAATTGGCAGCATGGATGAGACAGCAATATGGTTCCACCATGAATCAGGCTTTGAAAACAGTATTGCCGGTCAAGAAAAAGACCAAGCCGGTGGAACGTAAGTGGATTGACCGAATTGCCACAGAAGAGGAGAGTAGGAAAAAACTTGCTTTATTTGAAACGAAGCATGCAACTGCAAAAGCAAGACTTTTGCGTGCATTAATCGAGGAACCTCATATTGAACAAAGCCTGATTACAGGCAAGTTGAATATTTCAACTGCCACTATAAAAAGCCTCGAAAAAGATGGCTTAATCGAAATATCATCAGAGCGCACCTATCGCAATCCTGTCGCAAATTTAAAGCGCCAGGGAAAGCAAATTGCGCTGAATCAGAATCAGCAAGCAGTGGTAGATGCCATTATGGCTGATTATGAAATGCAAAAATACGGCACTTACCTTGTGAAAGGTGTAACCGGCTCCGGAAAAACAGAAGTCTATATGGAGCTGATCGCGAAAGTGCTTAAAAAAGGAAAACAAGCCATTGTGCTGATTCCTGAAATCGCATTGACCTATCAAACTGTCATGCGTTTTTATAATCGATTTGGAGACCGTGTGTCCATCATCAATTCCAGATTATCGGACGGAGAACGGTATGATCAGTATTTGAGAGCAAAGAATCATGATGTGGATATCATCATCGGCCCACGCTCGGCTCTATTTGCTCCATTTGATCAGCTTGGACTGATTATCATCGATGAGGAACATGAAACATCATATAAGAGCGAAAATGCGCCGCGATATCATGCCAGAGAAGTGGCAATTAAGCGCGCACAGATGAGCGGAGCCAGTGTGGTATTAGGTTCTGCGACACCTTCCTTAGAAAGCTATTATCGGGCAAAGGAAGGGGATTTTAAATTGTTAGAACTCAACCAGCGTGTGGAGGAGAAACCTCTTCCGAGCTGTGAGATTATAGATTTACGCGAGGAATTACATAGCGGCAATCGTTCAATCTTAAGTCGACGCCTGCAGGCATTGATGGAGCAGCGATTAGAGCGAGGCCAGCAAACCATGCTGTTTTTAAACCGAAGAGGTTTGTCAGGATTTGTCTCTTGCAGATCCTGCGGTACCGTTATAAAATGTCCTCATTGCGATGTGTCTTTAAGCCAGCACAGAGGTGGAAAGCTGATGTGTCATTATTGCGGTTACGAGATACAGCAACCTAAGGTTTGTCCGGAATGCGGATCCAAATATATTATGGGATTTAAGGCTGGAACCCAGAAGGTGGAGGAAATGGTACAGAAAAGATTTCCAAATGCCCGGATTTTGCGCATGGATTATGATACAACCCGTACAAAGGACAGCTATGAATCGATTTTGAATGCCTTCGGAAATCACGAGGCAGATATCTTAATCGGAACGCAGATGATTGTCAAAGGACATGATTTTGCGAATGTGACATTGGTTGGAATTTTAGCAGCGGATATGTCTTTGAATGTGGCTGATTTTCACGGCCCGGAACGGACCTTTGACTTGATTACGCAGGCTGCAGGACGCGCAGGAAGAGGCGATATCCCGGGACAAGTGGTGATTCAAACATACAGTCCTGACCATTATGCCATCGAGACGGCAAAGAATCAGGATTATGAACACTTTTACGAGATGGAAATCGCATACCGCCGTTTGATGAATTATCCGCCTGTGCGAAATATGTTGGTGATTCAGCTGACAAACGAAAATGAAGAAATTCTAAACACAGAGGCAGAAAATATTAAAATCTATATCGATAAAATGCTGGTGAACCATAGAAAAGATTGTATGGCCATCGGACCTGCGGATGCGGGAATTGCGAAAATCAATGACATTTATCGAAAAGTGATTTATATTAAGAGTGAAAAAGAAGACCTGCTTGTGGCAATCAAAGATCGATTGGAGCGCAAACAGGCAATTAGCAATATACAATATGATTTTAATCCAGTCAGCGGATTTTAGATGGAGATTCAAAAAGGAGAAATAGTATGGCATTAAGAAACATTAGAGTGCAGGGAGATCCTGTATTAAATAAAGTTTGTAAACCGGTGAAGGAAGTCACACCGCGCATTCGCGAATTGATTGATGACATGATTGAAACCATGTATGATGCAAATGGTGTGGGACTTGCGGCACCTCAGGTTGGTATTCTAAAGAGAATTGTCGTTATCGACATTTATGATGGAAACGGACCGCTGGTTATGATTAATCCGGAAATCCTCGAAACTTCAGGAGAACAGACCGGTGATGAAGGATGTCTTTCTATCCCGGGAAAGGCTGCTCAGGTTACCAGACCAAATTATGTGAAAGCAAGATTCTTTGATGAAGATATGAATGAATGCGAAGTCGAAGGCGAAGAGCTTTTGGCAAGAGCAATCTGCCATGAGACAGATCATTTAGATGGTCATCTGTATGTAGAAAAGGCAGAAGGCCCGATTCATGACGTGGTATATGTTGAAGAAGACGAAGAAGAGGAAGAGGCGTAATTTATGAAAGTCATCTTTATGGGAACACCGGATTTTGCGGTGAACACATTAGAAGAAATTATAAAAGCAGGCCATGATGTTACATTGGTTGTGACACAGCCGGATAAGCCGAAGGGCCGAAAAGGCGAATTGACGCCACCACCGGTGAAAGTTTGTGCAATGGAACATCAGATTCCGGTCTATCAGCCGGATCGTATTCGTAAACCGGAAAACTTAAATCAAATTTTAAAAAATGAATGTGACATAATTGTTGTTGCCGCATTTGGACAAATCCTTCCACAAGAGATTTTGGATCATCCTAAGTATTGCTGTATCAATGTACATGCGTCTTTGCTTCCGAAGTATCGTGGAGCGGCGCCGATTCAGTGGTCTATCATTAATGGAAATCAAGAAACGGGTGTTACCATTCAGCGAATGGCTGCCGGAATTGATACAGGTGATATCATTACGCAGGAAGTGGTTGAAATCGCAAAGGATGAAACCGGCGGAAGTTTGTTTGATAAGTTGGCAGTGGTAGGTGCCAAGTTATGCGTCAGAACCATGGACTTGATCGAAAAAGGTGAAGAAACCTATACACCGCAGGATGAGTCCCAGGCAACCCTCGTGGGCATGATTGCAAAAGATTTCGGTGTGATTGATTTTTCGAAGAGTGCAGAGGAGATTGAACGCTTGATTCGCGGATTGAATCCGTGGCCGAGTGCATTTACAAAATTAAATCATAAGGTGTTTAAAATTTGGAAAGCATCTGTAGCGGACGGTGAGCCGGATTCCGATTTGAAACCGGGTACGATTACAGGTGTGACAAAGAATGAAATGTTTGTACAGACCGGAAAGGGAATCTTATCCCTGGAGGAAGTACAGATAGAGGGAAAGAAGCGCATGGATGTGGGAAGCTTTCTGCGCGGATATGAGGTAAACCCGGGGGATTGCTTTGGCCTGGTTTAGCCTGGTTTGCGAGTTCGCAGTACAAGGTTGTGCTGCGAATTCGTCATTTTATCTGAGATTAAAAATACGATAGGATTGCATATGGAACAGATTAATATTCGTCAATTGGTATTGGAAAGTATAATCGAGATTGTAGAAAAAGGACAATATTCGCATCAAGTGGAAAATGCGGTATTGGAGAAGTATGCATATCTCGAGAAGAGAGACCGCGCCTTTTATACAAGAATGATCGAGGGAACACTGGGAAGCCTTATAACCTTGGATTATTACATCAATCAGATTTCTAAGACGCCTGTCAAAAAGCAGAAGCCTTTGATTCGCAATCTACTCCGCATATCAACTTATCAGATTTTGTATATGGATTCGGTTCCGGATTCGGCAGCAATTAACGAAGCTGTGAAACTGGCAAAAAAGAGAGGCTTTTCTCAATTGTCCGGATTTGTAAATGGAGTGCTTCGAAATCTGTCCCGGAAAAAGGATGAGATTGTATTGCCGAAAGCCGAGGATGGTTTTGTCACCTATGCTTCTGTGCGCTATTCTTATCCGGAATGGATTGTGGAGCAGTTTGTGTATGACTATGGAAAAACAAAATGCGAAGAAATTCTAGCCGGACTCAATGAAGCACAGAAAATGTCTGTGCGTGTGAATACGGAACAAATCTCAGTGAAAGAATTAGTCGAGAAATTAAAAGAAGAATCAATAAATGCAGAGCCTATTAAAGGAACAAATTCAGGCCTTTTTCTCAGTGGTGTGGATCGTCTGTCTGATTTGGAAAGTTTTCAGTCCGGCGACTTTTATGTACAGGATGCAAGCTCTATGCTTGTGGCAGAATGGGCCAATCCATCAGAGGGCAGCTATTGCATCGATGTCTGTGCCGCACCGGGTGGTAAGAGCACGCATTTGGCGCAGATGCTTCATGGAACCGGTCATGTGGATGCGAGAGATTTGACAGATTATAAAGTATCTTTGATTCAGGAGAACATCTCTCGTTTGGGATTGCAGAATCTGTCTGCTAAGCAATGGGATGCCACTGTGTTGGATGAGGATGTATGCAATCGCGGAGATGTGGTGATTTGTGATGTGCCATGTTCCGGGCTTGGCGTCATGGGAAAGAAAAAGGATATTCGATATCATGCTTCAAAAGAAAGCATTGAGGAATTAAATGAAATTCAAAAGAAAATCCTTGGAACAGTCCAAAACTATGTGAAATTAAATGGCAAATTAATTTATTCTACATGTACTGTTTGTAAGAAAGAAAATGAAGAAACTGTGGCATGGTTTCAGAAACAATATCCGGATTTTGTATTAAAGGAGGCCAGACAGGTATTTCCGCACGAGGTTGGAAATGACGGATTCTTTCTGGCAGAATTTGTGAGAGAATCGCAGGGAGCAAAAGTATGAGTAAACAGATTGATATCAAATCAATGAATTTAGATGAACTAACAGAATATCTTCTGTCAATCGGTGAAAAGAAATTTCGCGCAAAGCAAATCTATGAGTGGATTCATGTGAAGCGCGTTCGCGACTTTTCGGAAATGACCAACATCTCGGCAAAGTTACGAGAACAGTTGGCACAGGAATGCACCCTGACCACACTAAAAAAAGAAACGGTTCAGATTTCAAAATTGGACGGAACCCGAAAATATTTATTTTTGTTAGAAGATGGCAATGCGGTGGAATCGGTCTTAATGAAATATAAGCATGGCAATTCCGTTTGTATTTCTTCACAGGTTGGTTGTCGTATGGGATGTCGGTTCTGCGCATCAACCCTGGATGGTCTTTTGCGTGGATTGACACCGGCAGAAATGATTGATCAGATTTATTCCATCGGACTCGATATCGGAGAGCGCATTTCCAATGTGGTTGTGATGGGAACCGGAGAGCCGCTGGACAACTTTGAAAATCTGCTGCGATTTATTGAATTGTTGACAGACGAAAACGGACTTCATATCTCACAGCGTAATCTTACGGTTTCAACCTGCGGATTGGTTCCAAAGATGAGAGAATTGGCGGATCATAAATTTCAAATCACACTGGCGCTTTCACTTCATGCTTCCAATCAGGAGAAGCGAAAAGAATTGATGCCGGTGGCCAATTCCTATGAGATTCACGAAGTCATAGACGCATGCAAATATTATTTTGAGCAAACCGGTCGAAGAGTTACATTTGAATATTCTCTGGTGGGCGGTGTAAATGATACACAGCAGGATGCTACGGAATTGGGACATTTGATTGGTGGAATGAATTGTCATGTAAACCTGATTCCTGTGAATCCGATTAAGGAGCGAGACTTCGTACAGTCAGACAAAGATGTCATCTATGCATTCCAAAAGAAACTGGAAAAGGCAGGCATTACAGCTACAGTGCGAAGAGAAATGGGACGAGATATTGACGGTGCTTGCGGACAATTGAGAAGAAAGCATTTGTCGAGTGTTCAGTAAGAGAGTTTGCACCTTAAGCGTGAATATGCTAAAATACGACTATGTATGTGTTCATACAGAAAGGACGATTTGGGAGTATGGATTCTTATTCCGTTACGGATACGGGTATGGCTCGCGAAATGAATCAGGATTACTGTTTCGCGTTTGATACTCAAATAGGAAATTTGCCCAACTTATATATAGTTGCGGATGGTATGGGCGGCCATAAGGCCGGTGAATATGCTTCAAAATTCACGGTAGAGCGAATCGCTGCATCTGTGATGCGGAGTAAGCAAAAAGCACCCATAGATATTTTAAAAGAAGCGATAGAACGAGCAAATGAAATATTGTCTGCAGAATCAGAGCAAAACGAAGACAAAGCAGGCATGGGAACCACTCTTGTAGTGGCAACTGTTTTGGAGCATAAAGCGTTGGTCGCAAATGTTGGTGACAGTCGTTTGTATCATATCAATGACACGATCACCCAGGTTACAAAAGACCATTCATTGGTACAGGAAATGGTAAGAGCCGGAGAAATTGATCCGGAGGATGCCAAAAACCATAAGAATAAAAACATCATTACCAGAGCAATCGGTGTGGCACCGACGGTTGATTTAGACTTTTTTGAAGTGGAAGTAAAGCCGAAGGACCAGTTGCTTCTGTGTTCAGATGGATTGACCAATATGGTAGAAGATGATGAAGTCTTATCCATCATCAAGAAAGAAAAGACTTTGGAAGATGAAGCCAAAGCATTAGTGATGAAAGCAAACCAGAATGGAGGTCGTGATAATATCACGGTCTTACTGATTGAGATATAAGAATCGAGGTATAGATACATGTTAACAGAAGGAATGTATATTGCAGACCGCTATGAAATTGTTGGCAAGGTTGGCACAGGCGGAATGTCAGATGTTTATAAGGCAAAAGATCATATTCTTGGCCGCTATGTGGCAATCAAAGTATTAAAGCAGGAATTTTCGGAAGATAGAAATTTTGTAGTGAAGTTCCGCACAGAAGCACAATCTGCTGCAGGACTTGAACATCCAAATATTGTAAATATTTATGATGTTGGAAGCGAAGACGGATTCCATTATATTGTAATGGAATATGTAGAAGGCATCACATTAAAGACTTATATCGAAAAGAAGGGCAAGCTTTCATTTAAAGAATCTGTCAGCATTGCAATTCAGGTTGCACGCGGCATCGAAGCTGCACACAACAAAGATATTATCCATCGCGATATCAAGCCGCAAAATATCATCATTTCCACAGAAGGAAAGGTGAAAGTTACGGACTTCGGTATTGCAAAAGCGATTTCATCCAATACTGTAAGCTCAGATGTGATGGGATCTGTACATTATACTTCTCCTGAACATGCAAGAAATGGTCAGGTAGATGGCAGAAGCGATATTTATTCACTTGGTATCGTTATGTACGAGATGGTAACCGGACGCGTGCCTTTCGACGGAGAGACGACTGTAGCAGTTGCGATTCAGCACTTACAGGAGGAAATGATTTCTCCGGCTTCCTATGCAACAGATCTTCCAATCAGCATGGAAAAGATTATCTTAAAATGTTGCCAGAAGAGTCCGGATCGCAGATATCAGAGCATCGCAGAACTGTTAAACGATTTGCGCAAGGCTTTGAATTATCCGAACGAGGACTTTGTAGTCATCGCGCCGGGACCGGAAAGTGGACCGACTAAGATTATCACTCCGGAAGAATTGCGTGAAATCAGCGATATGGCTCCGGATGACGAAGAATATGATGATGACGAATATGATGATGATGAATATGATGACGATGAAGTATTCGGTGATGAAGAAGAGGGTGCAGAGGAAGAATTAAACCCGAAGATGAAGCGCCTGATTACCATCGGATTCGTGGCAATCTCTGCAATTATTGTCATTTTGGTGATTTATTTGATCGGATACGGTTTGGGACTGTTTGGAAAGCATAGCACAACCGATAGCACAGAAACCGAGACAACCTCAGAATCACAGCAGGTTTCAGAATCAACAAGCGAAGAGTTCGAAATGGTTGATTTGTTTGGTATGACCGTTGATGAAGCTGAATTGGAATTAGAGAATCTGGGTCTTTATATTTCAATTGAATACGAAAAGGATTCAGAAAATGAAGTTCCGGAAGGTCAGATCTTCGAGCAGGATCCTGTCGCAGGAACCATGGTGAAGAAGGGTGATACCGTAACCGTAAAGGTTGTAGAGGAATCCAGTCCGGAAGTGGAATATATCACAGTTCCGAATGTAGTAGGACAGTCTGAAAGCTCAGCAAAGTCTACTATCGAAGATAAGGGCTTGAAATATGAGGTTTCTTATGAATACAGCGATTCTGTAGATGCAGGAGATGTTATTTCTCAGTCACCGACAGAAGGAAGCGTAACAGAGGGCTCTACGATTAAGATCGTGGTATCACAGGGTAAGGAATCTGTGACCATTCCAAGTAACTTGGCAGGAAAGAGCTTTAAGAATGTTAAGAGTACTTTGGAAAACTTAGGATTGAATGTAGAAGCTGCTTATGAGCACAGCGATGATGTGGAAAAGGATTATGTCATTTCTGTAAGTCCTAAGTCAGGAAAGACTGTAGAAAAGGGCTCAACTGTTACTGTAACAGTAAGTTTGGGCGCTGAAGTACATACCTATTTGTGTGATACTTCATTTACAATCAATGCTGAGAATGCAGCATCTGTTACCTATACTTTGACTACAGCAACAGACGGAACCGTAGTGACTCAGACCAAGAATGTCACAAACGGAGAAACTGTTACTGTTCAAAAAGCAAACTTGTCTGATGCATCAGGTACATTGGAATATACAATCTATGATGCTGAAGGTACTCCAATTTCATCTGGTAGCGAGACTGTAAACTTTTCTCAGGAAGAGTAATCAACCATATGACAGGAAAGATTATTAAAGGCATAGCCGGATTCTACTACGTGTACGTATCCGGCTATGGCACTTATGAATGCAAAGCAAAGGGCGTATTTCGAAAGAAGGGTGTCAAACCTTTAGTCGGAGACGATGTTACCATTGTAGTCATTGATGAAGCAGAAAAAATTGGAAATATAGAGGAAATTCTTCCGCGAAAGAATGAATTGATTCGTCCCGCGGTATCAAATATCGATATGGCATTGATTATATTTGCCATGGCCAAACCGGATCCGAATTTAAATCTTTTAGATCGCTTCCTGGTGATGATGGAATTTCAGAATTTACCGGTGACAATTTGCTTCAACAAAGTAGATTTGGCGGATGAAGAAACCTGCAAAAGATTCAAACAGATTTATGAACCTGCCGGTTATCCGGTCCTGTTTTGCAGTGCGAAGCAGGGAATCGGCATAGAGGCATTGAAATCTACGATTGCACATAAAACCGTTACCGTTGCAGGCCCGTCCGGTGTAGGAAAGTCCTCACTTGTGAATTTAATTCAGACAGAGCATACAATGGAAACCGGAACCATCAGCGAAAAGCTAAAACGCGGAAAGCATACCACACGCCATTCCGAAATCCTTCCGGTATCAGAGGATACCTTTATTGTGGACACACCGGGATTTAGTTCCCTGGATGTTCCGGGAATGGAAAAAGAAGATTTGTGGAGATATTATCCGGAATTCGCAGAATATGAGCCGCAATGCAGATTCATCGGTTGCAGTCATATCAATGAGCCGGACTGCGGTGTGAAAAATGCAAAAGAAGAAGGCAGCATTCCGCAAGAACGATACGAAAATTATAAGCTTCTCTATGAGGAACTAAAAAATATCAAAAAGTATTAAAAAGTGAAGAGGCTATTATGAATTGTTTATCACCATCTATATTATCAGCAGATTTTTCGAAACTCGGTCAGCAGATTGTAGAAATGGATCAGGCCGGCGCAGAATATGTACATATTGATGTCATGGACGGCATGTTTGTGCCTAGTATTTCCTTTGGACTTCCGGTAATCAAATCCATTCGACCATTGTCTGAGCGCATGTTTGATGTGCATTTGATGATAGAAGAGCCGGGAAGATATATTGATGATTTTGCAAAGGCCGGAGCAGATATCATTACGGTGCATGCAGAAGCCTGCAAGCATTTGGATAGAACGGTGGAAGCAATCAAGGAAAAAGGCCTGTTGGCCGGAGTTGCATTAAATCCGGCGACACCATTATCTGCAATTGAGTATATCTTACCAAAGGTGGATATGATTTTGATTATGACCGTAAATCCGGGATTTGGAGGACAGAGCCTGATTCCATATACCGTGCAAAAGGTAAGGGATTTACGAGACCTTCTCAGAAAGCGTAATTTAAAAGTCGATATCGAAGTGGATGGCGGAATTAAGTTAGACAATGTCGAACAGATTATGGAAGCCGGAGCCAATATTATCGTGGCAGGCAGCGCTGTTTTTTCAGGCGATATCGAAGAAAACGTACAAGCATTTTTAAACATCTTGCATTCATAAGAGACTTACAGGAGAAAAATAATGAATGGTTTAATTGTAGCCGGCGGAGAAATTGATGATAAGTTTGCATGTGACCTGATTAAAGCGGGTGCTTTTGAGGTTATTTTTGCTGCGGATTCCGGAATTGATTTTATGTATCGAAATCATATTACACCGGATATTATCGTGGGGGATTTCGATTCCGCAAATCAGGAAATACTGTCTTTCTTTAGAGATATTGATCAGGTATCGGTTTCGGAATTGAATCCGGAAAAGGACGATACCGATTTGGAGCATGCGCTGAGAGATTGCATTCGTCTCGGATGTGACGAAATCACAATATTAGGCGCAATCGGTTCGAGAATGGATCATACAATCGCAAATGTGGGACTTCTGGGCATCGGACTCGAATATGGCATGAATATCAGATTGATGAATCAGAAGAATCGCCTGACGATGCATTGCAATGGTTTCACGATTCGAAAGAGCAATCAATATGGCAAATACGTTTCGCTGATTCCGATTTCCGGAGCAGTGGAAGGCCTTACTTTAACCGGTATGAAATATAATCTGGAAAATGCAACATTAGAACCATTTAATACCCTGGGAATCAGCAACGAAATCGTGGCTGAACAGGCAACTGTGGACTTTTCTAAGGGAATTTTGCTGATGGTAGAATCAAACGATTAATCTATGAATATAAGGAGAGCTTTGAATATTTCAAAGCCCTCCTTTTCTTGATGGAGGAAATGTGATGACAGTACAAGAATTCTATGATTCGATTGGCGGTAGTTATGCGTTTGCCAAGCAGCGTCTGATGAATGAAGATTTGATGAAGACCGTATTGAGCATGTTTTTAGATGATGTAAATTATATAAATTTGATGAAATATATGGAAGAAGAGGATTATGAAGTCGCTTTTCGTGCGGCACATAACTTAAAGAGTGTAAGTGCAAATATTGCCCTTGCGGAACTGGAAGCCGTTTCCATAGAAATCACGGATGCACTGAGAAATGGAAATGATATTCCAAAAGCAAAGGAACTTTTGCCTAAAGTGACAAAGAAGTATCAAACGGTCATTGATGCCATTCAACAATTGGAATTCTAGAGGAGGAAGCAATATGAACAGATTACTAATTGTAGATGATGTTCCAATTAATCGAGAATTGCTGAAAAATATTTTCGCAGGAAAATATGAACTTATAGAAGCCGATGACGGCGCTAAAGCCATTGAATTATTAAAGCAATACAAAGACGGTATTTCTATCGTGTTGCTTGATTTGATTATGCCGGAAGTTGATGGATTTGAAGTGCTTTCTTTTATGAAAAAGAACAAGCTGCTTCAGCGAATTCCTGTTATCGTTATTACCGGAGAGGCTACAACAGATAATGATATCAAAAGCTATGAGTATGGCGCTTCCGATGTGATTTATAAGCCATATATTCCTGCAATCGTGGTACAAAGAGTCAAGAATCTGACAGAACTGTATGCAGCTAGAAGAATCGCAGAAGATGGTATGAGTAAGACTGCGTATCATTTGAGTGTGACAGGAATGAAACTGGGCAATATCTCACAGTTTTTGGCAGTTGCACTTGCAACGGTATCAGAATACAAGGATGAGCATTCCAAGTTGCATGTAAAGCGTGTGATTGCAGGAACTTATGTGATATTAAAAGAGCTCAATGCCTTATATCCGATGCGCTATCATTTCACGGAAGATGATGTTCAATTAATTGCCGGTGCTTCCGCTTTGCATGATATAGGAATGGTTGGAATTCCGGATTCGATTTTGACAAATGATACGGAATTAGATGCTTCAGAAAGGGAAATTCTAAAAAAACATCCAACGATTGGATGTGGGCTTTTGGAACGGCTCAAAATCCAGGATGAAGAATTTTTCCATTATGTATACGACATTTGTCAGATGCATCATGAACGCATCGATGGAAAGGGCTATCCAAGTGGCTTGACGGACGAACAGATTCCAATCTGGGCACAGGTAGTCGGTTTGGTAGATGCCTATACTGCGCTAAGAGAGCAGCGCAATTGGAGAGCAGCTTTCGATGAGGATACGGCCATCCGGATGATTAAGGATGGAAAATGCGGAGCTTTTGCACCATATTTGATAGAAGTTTTAGAACATTCCAGGGAATACTTTAATGAATCTATGGAACGCGCAAAACAAGCTTTATGATTGTTCTTTTTTGAAAATCGTATCCAGAATATATTCCACAAACAATTTTGCAGTGGCGGAAAGTTCCTTATCACTTCTGTAGCAGAGTGATATCTGAGATGAAATATTTGGGACAATTGGTACATATGTCCAAGGGGCACCTGGATCATCCGGCCCATTGTGCGGCATTTCCAGATGCTTGTCCATCAAAAGCGCAACGCAGTTTTGATTGGAGATGATATCTAAAATGGAGTCGATTCTGTGACTTGTAAAGATAACATTTGGCACAAAACCGGCCTGCTGACAAGCATTCGTAGCAATGGAATACATCAAAGTTCCCTCTTTGATAAAGCAAAATAACTCATCCTTTAGCTGTTGAAGCGTTATGGCAGAACTTCCAGCGAGAGGGTGAGTTTTTGGCATTACGGCCACGAGATTATCCTTCATATACGGAATCACTTTGATGGCGGGGTTTCGCAAAAAGTTATTTTCAAATGTCGCCTTATCTTCACGTGTAATAATCACTTCACAGCTTTCATTTTCCAGATAATGAATCAGATTAATCGGATCATCTTCTGTGATTCGTACCGTACATTGCGGATATTTATGCTGAAATTTCGCCAAAGACATGGTGATATTGTATTGCGGCATAGACGGAATCGACCCGATAGTCAGTAATCCGTTCTCAATATGTTTCAATCGTTGAATGGCAGTGATTCCATCCAACTCTGATTTAACAATGGCATTGGCATGGGGCAAAAAAGTATATCCGTAATTGGTTAGTTCGACGCGACGCGTGGTGCGGCGAAACAGTTCCACACCCAAATCATTTTCGAGTGCTTTGATATGCTTTGACAAAGTAGATTGGTTCATAAACAATCGTTCCGCAGCTTCCCAAAAGTTCTTGGTTTCAGCTAGAGCTATAAATTCTTTTAAGTAATCTGTATTCATGAATCCCCTCCTGATATTAATTATATAATAACATATTTTTTGAGTCGGATATTGACTTAATTTCATCAAAACTCGAATTGCTTGTGCCGGACCATCTTTTTATAATGATTTTGTACATGAAAAACGAAGCTTCGAGGAAACTTATCAAAATACAAAAGGAGTCAATATGAACGAATCAAAGAAAATTCCATTTTGGAAAAAGATAGCCTACGGAAGCGGTGCGGCAGGTGGAAATGTCATGAGCACATTACTTGCTTCTTTTTTACTTAGCTATTATACAAATACAGCAGGAATTGCTGCTGCGGCAATTGGAACCATGTTTGTAATTGCACGTTTACTTGACGGAATCACGGATTTTGCAATGGGTGGAATCGTAGACAAAACCAATACAAAGATTGGTAAAGCGCGCCCGTGGCTAATCATTTGTGCACCACTGATGGTCATCGGAATCATTTTAATCCTATCTGTACCGCAGGGCTGGTCAGAAGCAGCAAAGCTTGTATATGCATATCTGACTTATATCTTCTTAAATTGTGTTGTATATACCATTTTTGGTATTGCACATACCGCCTTGCTTGCAAGAATGACACGTGATTACAAGGATCGAAATACCACATCTACGGTATCTTCAATCCTAAACAACCTTTCAGGACTTGTAATCGGAACCATGATCACAGTGCTTCAATTAAATTTTGGATGGACTGTTACCAGCATCATTCTCGGAGTGGTTGCAGGCGTATTAATCCTGATTCCGGGTATTGTCTGTGAAGAAGTTGTGGGAATGGACGCAGAAGATGCAAAACCGCATAGCGCATCTTTAAAAGAGCAGCTTCCGGCTGTCGTAAAGAACAAATATTTCTGGATTGCTTTGATCCTTGGTGCATTAACCTTATTTGTCAATGCCAATGCAATCGCAGCGCAGATTTATTATTGCAATGAAGTATTAAAGAATCCGATGTATATGGCAGTTTTGATGAGCTTTGGGCAGGCTCCGGGAATCATTGTGCTATTCTTCATGCCTTGGTTTTCAAATAAGTTCTCCAAGCGTGTATTTATGGCCGGCGGCGCAATCTTGATGATCATCGGTTTCGCATTGGCAGGAATGGCAGGAACCAATACGAACATGCTTTTAGCAGGCGTCATCATTCGTGCAATCGGAATCGGCCCTATGTTCGCAGGTCTTTATGCATTTACAGCAGATGCGGCAGATTATGGCGAGTGGAAATTCGGTGTCAGATCCGAAGGTTTGATGGCATCCAGCCAGTCCATCGGTTCTAAAATCGGAATCGGTTTTGGCTCAGCTTGTACAGCATGGATTCTTGCAGCTGTCAATTATGCGCCAAATGTAGAATCACAGTCTGATGCAGTTATAAATGCAATCCGATTTGACTACGGATGGCTTGGAGCAATCATCAGTATCGTATTGCTGATTGGAGTTTTGCTGATGGATGTGGAGAAATATCTTCCGGAAATCAGAAAGACAATCGGCGAGAAAAAAATGTAAGATGAAGGAATGATAAATGATTATGAATATGGAACAGGAACCTCAATATAAAGATATCGCATATCAAAACGAAAGTGCTTCGCAGAAGCTTGATATTTATTTGCCGAACAAAGAGCAAAGCGCATGGCCGGCATTGATTTATATTCACGGCGGCGGATTTATGTTTGGAGATAAGCAGGATTCGCATCTGAAACCTTATCTGCAGGCACTAGAACATGGTTTTGCAGTTGTATCGGTGGAATATCGTTTGAGCAAAGAAGCAATTTTTCCAGCCGCAGTATTGGATGTGAGAAATGCTGTGCGATATGTAAGAAAACATGCCGCAGAATATCATCTTGATGCAACACGTTTGATTGCCATTGGTGGATCCGCGGGAGGTAATCTTGCAGCAATGCTTGGAATGAATGTCCCAAATGGTGAATTTCCAGGGGAAGAAGGGATGAATTTCGAAGAAAATCCTTATGTTGCAGTTGCAATTGATCAATTTGGTCCTATGAATTTTGCTACGATGGATGCACAAGCACGAGAAAATGGAATTAGCGATTGCATCCATGATGAGGCAAACTCTCCGGAGTCGATGTATATTGGCGGTGAAATTCAGTCAAATCTTGATCTTGTGAGAAAGGCAAATCCTGCAACATATATTTCGGAAAATACTGCACCTTTTTTGATTTTTCATGGCACAAAAGATGTGATGGTGCCTTTTATGCAATCAGTTGTTTTTGCAGGAGAATTGTTGGAGAAAGTGAACCCGAATTCGGTCGAATTTATTCCTGTTGCAGATGCCGGGCATGATGACCCAAAAATCTTCACAGAAGAGAATATGAATCAAATCTATTCGTTTATTCAAAAGCATACTGCAACATTAAGTCAAAAATAGAAATGTAGGAGGGCTGAATTAGAATTTTTCTTTTTCAGCCTCTTTTATATAATAGAATCAGTTTTTTTGGAGGTAATTATGCGTATTAATATTGTAAATAAGGATATGGAACTAGACCATATCAAAGATAAATGGACCTATCATGAGAAATATCATGTGTGGATGTTAGAAGATATCTTATATACACCCAACGCAAAAGTTCCGGCTTTTCAGCGTTTGTCCATATTTGTTCCCGGAAAATACATGTCTGCACCGGGCGTTATTGATGAGAATGCAACAGAAAACGGATATACTGCAAAAACTGCACCGGTGGTATTCGAAAATAATTCAGCAGGATATATGCAGATGCCGCATACCTGGATTGACGGACCGCGAAGCTATGCGCTGAAATATTTAGATGCGGGAATGGTTTATGTTACTTGCGGAAATCGTGGACATGAGTCTCATACAAAAGAAGATGGATATGTGGGTAAATCACCAATCAATTTGGTGGACTTAAAGACAGCCATTCGCTTCATTCGACACAATCGCAACTCAATTCCGGGAGACGTGGATAAGATGATATCCGTAGGCTGGTCCGCAGGAGGCGCTATGTCTACGCTTTTAGGTGTAACAGGAGATAACGAAAAGTATTTACCGTATCTGGAAGAGAATGGCGCATTTATGGAAGAAAGCGATCATGTATATGCTGCACAGATTTATTGTCCGATCATTGACTTGGAACATGCAGATATGGCGTATGAATGGATGTTTTTTGCGGATCAAATCAGCGAACCATCTCATGCAGGGCCGGGTGGAGAGATGACAGAATTTGAAAAGGCCATCTCTAAGCAGTTATATCGCGACTATATCAAATATTTCAACGGCTTAAAGGTCAAAAATCCAAAGACACACGAAGTGCTTACCATCGGCGAGGATGGTCGCTCCGGAAGCGCCTACGATTATTTGATGGAACAGATTTCTAAGTCTGCAACAAAGTTTCTAAACAAGCTTGCAAATAAGGAACTCGAAGACAGAGATTATAGTGTGGAAGCTTATCTAAGCGGAGAATATACCTTCGAAAAGCCAAAGCCGATGGGACCGCCACCTGCAATGCAAAGCTTCGCAGGACCGGATGTGGAATTATCTCCGGAGAAACCTTCGGATGAGGATGAACTCGGATTCGGACTTGGCACAATGATGCTTCGCCCGGAAGCAGGAGAAGAAAAGCGCGATACGTTTGCACCTGAAATGATGACGGTTCATGGAACAGAAAAGAATAGTTGGCTTTCTTTCGAAAATGGCGTGGCAACAGTCAGCGATTTAGATGCATATGTATTAAATCAGAGAAGAAGAATGAAGGGATGTCCATCCTTTGATATTCTAAGCAATACCAGCGGTGAAAATAAGGTATTCGGAAATCAAACCACAAATGCGGTTCATTTCAGTAAGCAGGTAAAAGAAGCCATTGCTCAATTAAAGGATACTTTCCCGAAGGAATATGAGATGTATTATGATTCCTATGCAAAGGATGTGGATGATTCTGAACTGGCAAATCGAATCTATCTCATCAATCCATATAATTTTATTGCAACAGATGAGAAGACAAATCCTTCAAAGCATTTTAGAATCAGAGTTGGCGCATCAGATGCGGATACTTCATTTATGATGTCGCTTACACTTGCCTGCAAGCTTGCGGAAGCAGGACTTGATACAGATTATGAATTGGTATGGGAACAGCCGCACTCAGAGGCTGATTATAAAGGTGAGGTTATCTCATGGATTGAATCAATCACAAAATAACTTTATCTCAGTCGGGGTTACAATCTCCGACTGAGATAAACGCTCCGCGAGGATGCGCAGAGATTTGCATATGAAATATGTCAGCTACGCTGACGCAAATCTCGCGCCAAGTCTCGCGAGCGAGACTTGAATATTAATTTGGAAAGCAACATGTCAAAATTACGAATGATAGGTTTTCTCAAATATGATATAAGACAAATATATGATTGGAGGACAAAATATGAGAGTAAAGAGTATTAAAAACGTGGATGCCTTTTTTAAGGCGCTTGATTTGTGTAACGGAAGAGTGGAATTGATTACAGACGAAAAAGATGTTTTGAATTTAGCATCTAAGTTGACACAGTTTATTGGATTGACAAGAATCTTCTCAAATCCGGAAATCGATTCCTATGAAATCGTATGTTATGACATTAATGATTACGAAATCATCAAAGAATTCTTAGTGCCGGTGGAGTCATAAAATGGCGAAGGTGAACTTAAAAGAAGCGCCATTTTATTTGGCAGAGGAAGAAATCGAAACCGTACAACGTTGGAAAGAATCATTATCTCCTGAGCAAATGATCGGACAGTTGTTTTGCCTCATGGGTGGCGATTATTCAATTGAAGAACTAAAGGATTTGGTGTCAAATTACGGTGTCGGATCTATTTTGTATCGCCCGGCGCCGACAGACGAAATCAAAGAAAATTACGAAGCTCTTGATCAGGTTGTACCGGTGCCTTTGCTGAAAGCTGCAAATCTGGAAGAGGGCGGTAGCGGTGGAACCGCAGATGGAACCTTATTTGGTTGGCCGATGACAGTCGGAGCGACAGGTGACGAATCAATTTGTGAAGATTTTGCAAAATGCTGTGCAAAAGAGGGGCGTGATGCTGGTATTAACTGGACTTTTTCTCCGGTATCAGATATGTCAATCAATCCTCTTAATCCGATTACGAATGTGAGAGCATTCGGAGATGATTTGCAACTGGTTTTAAATATGACAAAAACCTATGCGACAACAATTCAAAAATATGGAGTCGCAGCCTGTGCAAAACATTTTCCGGGAGACGGAGTAGATTTTCGCGATCAGCATTTGCATCCGAGTTATAACCATTTGTCTGCAGATGAATGGTACAAAACCTACGGAAGTATATACAGAAATTTGATTGATAACGGATTGCTTAGTATTATGACAGGACATATTGTATGCCCGGAAGTATCCATGAATAAGAATCCGTCGTTAAAATATGAGGATTGTATGCCGGGATCTCTTTCCAAAGAATTGTTGACCGGTGTCTTGAGAGAAGAATTTGGATTTAATGGTGTAATCACAACAGATGCTACAATCATGGGCGGTTATACCATGAATATGCCAAGAAAAAAGGCTGTGGTTCAATCTATTCTTGCAGGCGCGGATATGCTGGTATTTTCCACGGATTTTCAAGAGGATTATGATGCGATTACAGAAGCGGTGCAATCAGGTGCGATTTCAAAGGAAAGGCTTGAAGAAGCAGTTACGCGGATCCTGGCTCTTAAAGCAGTACTTTGCCTAAGAACATATGAGATTCCGCAAATTCAATGTGAGCAAGCTGCTCAAAATTGTGCGCAAAATGCGATTACATTGGTGAAAGATACTTCTGAAAAATATAATGAAGGCACAAGTTATCTTCCGATTACAGTTGAAAAATATCCGAATATCCGCCTGATTTTACTTGGAGAAGATGCACTTTATGATGGAAGTATGCGTGAAGTGGCTGTTTCATATTTTAAGCAGAAGGGATTTGACGTATATGAATACCATCCAATAGAAGATGATCTGCATGGCACTTCCCAAATTCCAACAGACGAAATCACAGTCTATCTTGCAAATGAACAAACTGCCAGTAACAGGACGACAGTGCGACTGAACTGGTGTGAAAAACATGCTTTGGATATTCCAAGATTTATAAATGAACAAAGAAGTGTCTTCATCTCTCTTTCAAATCCTTATCACTTGATGGATATTCCGAGAATTCCGATTTATATCAATGGATATTCAGCAACAAAAGCGATTTTGATTGCGGCATTGGACAAGTTAACCGGAGCAGAAGCCTTTCAGGGAAAGAGTCCGGTGGACGCATTCTGCGGGTTGCGGGATACTAGGATTTAAAGTTTTCCTTTTTGGAAACAATAGGAAATGAAAATGAATTGAAGCCAACCTCTGATATGTATAAAAATAAGAGCGTAAATCTTATTTATATGTATTGGAGGTAAAGATGAAAAGAAAGGTTTATTCAAGAATGTTAGCAGGAATGCTATCAGCAGCAGTTGTAGCAGGTGGATTGGCAGGATGCGGAGCAAAGACTGAGACTAAGACAACTCAATCAGCAACCGAATCAGAAACAGAGGTGGGCGAAGAAAGTCAGGCAGTTACATTAATATGCGATGGATCTGCATCCTATAAGTTAGAAGCGGAAGAACGCGATACTGACTTTGATGGCAATTATGTATTCGCTCAATACTTTGAGGGAAAAACCCAGGAGGATATGATTTCCGGAATACAGGAATTGATTCAAAACGGTAAAGTCTTAATCAACGGAATTGCCTTACCAACTTCAATTGACGAGATTACAGCAAATGAAAACGGTGAGTATTGCTATACAATAAACGGTGTAAAAGCATTCCAGGTAGAGTCGGGAGCATCTGCAGAAGATGTTCTGGCAGGAGGACTGGAAGCTGTGACACAGACGGTTAAGGCAGCAGGGACGAATGTCACCTTTGAACTTGACGAAAACGGATATGCGACATCGATGTCTTTATTTGTAACGAGAGGTGCTTTGGTTGATGAAATCATTGACAATGGAGATGGCACTTCTACACTGATTGCGGATGGAGCAGAATATGCAATTTCACCGGACGAATCGCCAATGCCTATTCCGAACGAGAATGCAGCTGCACCGATTACCATTGCATTTCCGAATGAGAATATTTCAAGAGGAGTCGAAGCAGGCATCATCGCAGTTTGCTGGTTTGATGAAAACGGTTGGAATTTAAAAGAAGCCGACAGAATGGATGGATATCTTGTTGGAGGCGCAGATCATGAAGATTATTTGTTTGAGGATTTAACCGGAACAACACATTATTTCGAAGATGCAGATATGTATAATCGTGCATTTGCAACACAAAACAGACCGGGTGGATTTGTAAATACACAGGTTCATTTTGAATTGACAGAAGGCGATTATGAAGTGACAGCCTGGTTTGTACCGGGAACAGCAGAAACCGAAAAGCCGATGTTAATTGGATTTACAACAGGTGATTCAAGTCGTCCACGATTAGAAGCATCCATTGCATATGCGCAGAATATTGCGGATCATGCAGTTGTAGCAGATAGCAGAGAAGAAGCAGGCGAAGATGTGGATTGGGTAGAGAATCAATCTACAATTGATGATTTAACAGCAGCAATTGCCACAGCACAGAAAGCCTTAGATGACAACACTTTAACCGACTCTGCAGTAGATGGAGCCGTATATCAGCTGTATTTGGCGGTTTGGGGTTCCATGAGTGATGTGAGTGCTGTATATTCCGGAACAGCAGTGGAAGGATTTTATGATATTGCAAATCCGGATGTAGAAAAGGCTGCGCCTGTCGAAACAAATTAGTTTTACCCTTATTTTTAGTACTACATAATGCAAAAAGCCTTACACCTTATGGCGTAGGGCTTTTTGCAATCAATGGGAGACAGACCATGGAGATAGAACATATCAAAGAATTTTTAGTATTATCAACTGTATTAAATTATGAGCGTGCAGCAGATATCTTATATATTTCCCAAAGCTCATTATTTAAACATATTAAAGTATTAGAAGCGGATCTGGGTGTGGAATTATTTGAAAAGAACGGGAAAAGGATTAACTTGACCAAGTTCGGAGAAAAACTGATTCCCTATGCAAAAAAGATAGAGGCAATGGATGAAAACTTCAGGAGAAGTCTTACAGGAAATCTGCCTGGAGAACCGGAAGTCATCCGCATGTATGCAGAGCGTCCATTTATCGATTTGGTGATGGATTTTAATTTGCGTCATCCGGGAATTCAGGTAGACGCTTTTTATGGGCAGGAAGGAATGGATGGGAGCAAGATTCTCGCAACAGGGGCAGCTGATGTGGCGATTTTGGAAAATGTTTTCGGCTTAGATGATACATTTGAAATCATTCCATTTGAACGCAGACCGCTTTCTGTTTTGGTATATGATGATCATCCTTTGGCCAAACGAAAGGTTGTTGCGGTGAGTGAACTCAAAGAAGAAAAGTTTGTGGCTTTGGCACTTCTTCCAAACGGGAATGAGCGTCATGAGCGCTTGTTCAAAAAAGCGCAGTTCGAACCGCATATTGTGATTACCGCCACAAGTGATGAATCTCTGCAACGTATGGTCAGAGAAAAAATCGGGATTGCGTTGGTATTTGAAAATTCAATTGATTATCATGTGAATGGATTAAAACTGATTAATTTAAAAACAAGTATGCGTCGTGATTCCTATTTGTGTTACAAAAAGCAAAATACCGGCACAGATGCAACAGATATTTTCATAGAGTATGTTCGGAAACGTGCGCGATGGGATGGAACTGAATGAACCCTTTTTCTTTTTTCGAAATGAAATCAAAGGGATTGGAATTGAACATCAATTTTACCTTTGCGAATATAAAGAGAAGATAAGAAGTCTGGAGGTAATTTTTGATGAAAGAAAAAATATGGAATTTTATGTTTATCAGCATATTTTTCGCAAATATGGCTATGAATATGGGACTGCAAATGAGTAACTCATTGCTTTCTAAGTACGCAGATTCTCTGGGAACTCCGGCAGCGCAAGTCGGATTACTTGGAAGTTCGTTTGCAATTACTGCATTGCTGTTTCGCTTTGTCTCAGGACCGGCGATGAATGCATGGAGCCGAAAGATGTTACTGCTCTCAGCGATGGGGCTGATGACCATTGCTTTTTTAGGCTTTTCATTTGCACCAAATATTTCTGCTACGACAGGAATCCCAACGATTACAGTGTTGATTGCATTTCGCCTGTTACAGGGTGTAGGGAATGCATTTGGAAATTCATGTTGCATGACAATTGTTTCGGATGTGCTTCCAAAGAATAAGTTTTCGGCAGGAATGGGATATTACGGTTGTGCACAGGTTGTTGCACAGGCAATTGGTCCTGCAGTGGGAGATGCTTTGGCAGGTAAGGTGGGCTATCACTACGTCTATATGATATTTGCACTGATTATGCTGATATCGATATTATTGGCTTCCTTTGTCCGAACTGTTGCTCATGAGCGGATTCCTTTTAATTTGCGCCTTGACAATATGGTGGCAAAAGAGGCAATCACACCTGCTGCAATCATATTTTTAATTGCAATCGGATATACCAGTATCCAGAATTTTCTGCTGCTGTATGCGCAGGAACGTGGCATATCAGGGGCAGGATACTTCTTTACGATATATGCCATCACTGCAATTCTGACAAGACCGATTGTTGGAAATATCACAGAAAAGCTGGGATTTGCAAAGGTTGGAATCGCGTGTGCAATTTTGACAGCAGTCTCACTGATTATGATTGGTTACGCAGATGGAATCCTTGTTCTTTTAATTGCTGCATTGATTAACGCATTTGGATATGGTGCACTGCAGCCGATGGTGCAGTCCCTCAGCTTAAAGGCAGTACCGGAGGAACGCAGAGGTTCAGCTTCCGGAACCTATTACATAGGAATGGATGCAGGAACACTGATTGGGCCTACCATCTTTGGCGCAATCGCAGGAAGCATGGGCTACACTTCTATGGTATGGGTGATGATGTCTTTGCCTGTTTTCGCAAGTGCATTATTTATTTTGGTTAGAAGAAATAGAATTAAGGAGATTGAAACACAGTTCCAATCAAAGGAGTAAAACGCTATGAGAGATTATAATATAGCATATAGTTATGAAGGGATTTCCATGTGGGAAGATGAGACCTGGAAAGACCGGGAAAATGCGGCTGCTCCGATTTTTCATGCTTTGGAAATTGTTTTGAAGAATCAGCCTGTTCAGGAATATTATCCGGATCGTACAGATGAAGTAAGAGATCGTCTAAACCATTCTTGCTATTTCAGGGATATCGTGGATAAATGGAAGGCGCAGGGAATGCGGTTTTGTGACTATGGAATGATGGGAATCCAAATGGTTCCAAATGATATTTATGAACACAAAATGGAGAATCCGAAGATCCTCATGATTCCGTATATCGCATCCGAAAATCCACATGAGGCAATGAATCTGATTTATGAGAATCGGGAATTGATTAAAAATGCTGCAAAAGAATGTGTATTGGTACAGTTTGTAGATTGCAGGATGGCCACAGGCGGAGCAATGGTAGAAAAGATTGTGGAGCTTCAAGGGACATATCGAATTCGCTGTGAGCAGATATATGTGGATGTAACGAAGCTTTCGCATCCGGAGAATCTTTTCATTCCGGTACAGCTGGATGTGATTTGCGGAAGAAAGGCAATCAATATCTCAGGTAAGCTTGCTTCGTATAGTGCTCATCAATATGACATCAGCAAAATCTACAGACGCGTGATTCCTGAGTGGGATTTTGATCGTCACATCAGAAGTCTGGCAGGAAAAAGACAGGCGGAGAGCATGAAACTAGAGCATGATTACAAAGGACCTCATGATCCCGGCATGAAGGCATTTTTCGCACAAAGAGGTATTTGCTATGAAGATCATGAATTTGAGCGAGAATGGTATGTAACCTTGATGCCGGAGAATATAATGCTGCCGAATGCGAAAAAGTTGCCATTGCTGATTGTTATGAAAGAACCGCGCACTGCTTGCGAATTCGCAATGCAGACTGCTTTTCAGTTTTATTATGACTTTATCGAAATCTGTGCACGTGGAGAGTTTGCGATGCTGTTTTTTGCATTGGAGACACCAAAAGATAATTGTGAAGTACTTTCGAAGCTCATCGAGAAAGTACTTTATGAGCATCCGGAATTGGATGCAAATCGTGTATATTTAACAGGACAATCTCATAATGGTTATTATGCGCAGGAATTTTATCGCGCGAATCCAAAGTTAATTGCCGCCTGTGCAGCGCTTTGCGACCCGGTTGGATTAGAATATGGGGCACGAGCGGATTACTATTTACAGGATGCCGAAGAACTGATTGAAAGCTTCCGAAAATATGATTTTCCTTTGATTGATATTAATGGAAATTTGGAAAATCATTATTCTCACGACGGGCGAACGAATCAAGAGCATCAGGAGGACATTCAATGCTTCATGAACAGGATGAAAGCAATTCGTCATACTGAATATACGGTTGAACAGATTGAGGCTGCAAAAAGCGATGTGGATTATGCAACCAGAATGAACGGTGTACCCTCAGATCGCACTGAAGTTCGATTTATGATGGGAAGCGAGGTATATATATCAGATTATTGTAATGAGGATGGAAAGTGGTATTTCCGGTATGCATCAATCGAAAATACGCCGCATATGATTATGCCGCAGATGGCGGAATTGTCGTGGGAATTCATGCGAAAATTTGCCCGAGACAATCAGAGCGGAAAGGTGATAGAATTATATTAATTGTAGGCGAATACCGGTGGAGGTTCTAAAATGGACATTCAATATATAAGAGAATTTATATGTCTGGCAGAAATTGAAAGTTATGCAGATGCAGCCGAAAAGATGTTTATCTCGCAATCTTCTTTGTTTAAGCACATTAAGTCCATAGAAAATGAATTGGGCGTAGAATTGTTTGAAAAGAAGGGAAAGCATATTTCATTAGGCCCGTTTGGAAAAGTTTATCTGGAATATGCCAAAAAGATCGTAGAGTTAGATTCCGGCAGCAAGAAGAAAATACAAAGCAAGTTGGAAATCCATGAGCAGAGAATTCGTATCTGGACAAATTACAGCATTGGGGATCTTGCGGTTCGCTTTTACAGAAGCCACGAAGAATATTTGTTGGATATTCGGGAGGGGGATTATGCACCGAAGCAAATATCCGCAATGGCAGAAAGTCGTAATTTTGATTTGTATTTTCTGACAGATGTGAGTATGGTAATGGATTCGCTGATTTGCATGCCTTATATTAAGGACAATGTGATATTGGCAGTTAGCAATCATCATCCGCTCGCAAAATATTCGGAAATTGCGCTTAAAGATTTAGAGGACGAAAACTTTATATTGTTCCATGATTATGGAACAAAGGATGGGCAACTAAATCCTCACAATTGGATTTTTAAGGAACAGAATTTCTTGCCGAAAAGTAATTTGAAATTAAGCAGAAGTTCAGAAATTATAAAAGCCGTACAAAAAAATGCCGGAATTGCAGTATTGTCTGAACGTTTGATGAAAAATGGTAATTATGAAGGAATTACACTTTTGAAATTAGAAGATGCGCCAGAATATCATGTGTGGTGTTGCTATCATAAAGATATGGAACTAAGCCATGGTGCTTCTATTTTGTTGGATTTTTGTCGTACTGAAAATGCTTTATAAAAAACATAAAAACTGCTTGCAGCCTATGGCACAGGCAGTTTTTTAATGCCAAATTTTATCATTTCGTTTTCGGAAACAAACGGGTGGAAAACTAAATTGAAGCCAAAATTTCAACAACGTATCATAAACACAAGACGGGCGGGTTTTTACAGACGTTCGTCTATGATTAATACTTTTTTAAGGAGGACGATATGAAGAACACGAAAAAGTTTGCATCATTGGCACTTGTCACAACGATGGTGGTTTCTCTTGCAGCTTGCGGAAGCTCGAATGGGTCAACCGGCAGCACTAACGCATCGCAGGACAATACCATTGCAGAACAGACAACCAGCCAAGCAGATGTAAAAGCTGAAAAGATTACGGTTCAGCTCAACTCACTGGATGATTTAAATCCATTTTTAGGAGATTACGGAGAAACAATTTCCGGTACAGTGAGAGATGAAATTTTCCAGAAACTGATGAACCGTGATGGGTTCGGCGGAGAACTCAAGCCTGTATTGATGGAATCCTATGAAAAGGAATCAGAGGAAGTATATCATTGCAAGCTTTATGATGGAATTGTGGATTCCGCAGGAAACAGTATTACAGCAAGTGACGTTAAGTTCAGTATTGAAGAGTACCAGCGTCAGGGATTGATGAATGATGCCTATAACGTCAAGGAAGTCATTGTTGATTCTGACTTGGAATTCACACTCGTATTTAATGACAATCCTTCCGCAAATACTTTCGAAGGCGCTGTTTGCGCATTCAATATTATCAGCGAAGAATCCTTTAATGCGAGTCCTGACAAAATGGTTACAACAGCCATCGGATCCGGACCGTACAAGGTTGAGGAAGGTTCTTTCTCAAGTGGTATTGGAATGACACTTGTCTTAAATGAAAACTATTGGGAAGCAAATCGCCCGGATTTAATTGATCTTCCGGTAGAGATGCAGAATGTAGAAGTCATCGAATGTAAGGTGATCTCTGAATCATCACAGATTACAATGGCATTACAGACTGATACCATCGATTATTCCGAAAGCGTATCTGCACAGGATCTTCCAAACTTCCAAGATGGAGGTGCATATTCCGAGCAATATGATGTTTATTCATCAGCAAAGAATAATGCAAATGTTTTAGCTTTCAATGCGTCAGAAGATAGTCCTTTGCATGATGAAAAGCTAAGAGAGGCAATCATGTATGCAATTGATTCCGAATTTATTGCAAATGCAATTAACGGAGGAGGCAATGAGGTTAGTTATGTATTGGGCGGACCGAATTATGATGACTACAATTCTGAGTGGGAAAGCTTGGTTCCGGAATATGATATAGAGAAAGCAAAGGAGCTTATGGCTGAGTCTGAATATCCAAACGGAGTAGAGCTGACATTGATTTGTCATACGCTTGATCCGGCACTTGCCGATATCGGAGAAATTCTCCTGGAGCAGTTGGCACCACTTGGAATCACATTAAACGTAAGCTCAATGGAACTTGGTACCTATTTAACTTATGAGAGCGATTCTACAAAGTGGGATTTCACCATTGCAAACTTTTCAAACCCATCAGGCGCGATTGTCAATGTTTGGGGAATTTATTTCGACGGAAATAAGACCGGAACTGGTTTGACAAAGAACTTTGTAGATGATGCAAAGTTACAGGAACTGATTCAAACAGCCGAACTTGCTGAAACACATACACAGGAAAACGTAGATGCTGCATGGGAGTACATCATGGAGCACAATTGGATTTATGGTCTGTTCTTACCACAGCAAAATTATGTTTATAACTCCAATTTGATTACGGCATTTGGCTTTAATAACACTGGTTCTGTTGTTCCTGGCGGTTGTACTTATAACGTAGAATAAGCAGATGTTTTGAAAGAAATTTTGATGCCGGACACGTGTTTTCGGTTATATCCGAAAGCATGCGTTCGGCAGTTTTTATGAAATACTTACGAAAATAGGGGGTTAGCTCTATGTGGAGATATATTTTAAAGAGACTGGCAATGATGGTTTTAGTTGTATTAGGCGTTGCCATTGTCATCTTTACAATTCTTTATTTTGTACCGGGTGATCCGGCGCAGATTATTTTAGGATCTACGGCGACACCTGAGCAGCTTGCTGCAAAACGAGCAGAACTCGGAATCGATAAACCTTATTTGGTTCAACTTGGAAATTATTTACTTGACTTATTGAGACTGGATTTCGGCGAATCGTATATGTATGGAACGCCTGTGATTGATGAATTGATGATACGTTTGCCAAGAACATTTCTTTTGGCTTTTTTGACAATTGTCGTTCAGACAATTATTGGAATCCCACTTGGTATTACGGCAGCAGTACATGCCGGAAAGTGGCAGGATTCCACCTCAATTGTTGTATCCCTAATCGGAATTGCAATTCCGGGATTTTGGTTAAGCTTGATGGCAGTATTGGTATTTTCAGTGAAACTGAGAATTCTCCCGGCCTTTGGAATTGAAAGCTGGCAAAACTGGATTTTGCCTGTATTGACCGGTGCACTTGCGGGAATCGGAATGAATGCACGTCAGACAAGAGCAGCAATGCTGGATGTGATTCACTCGGATTATGTAACAACTGCAAGAGCAAAAGGGTTAAGTGAGCATGATGTGATTTATAAGCATGCACTTCCAAATGCACTGATTCCTGTTATCACAATGATTGGTGGCTCTTTTGCCATGGCATTGGGTGGCGCAATTGTTACAGAAGCAGTATTCGTAATGCCGGGAGTCGGACTTTATATGACAAATGCGATTAGTAATCTGGATTATGTTGCAGTCAGAAGTTCTGTTGTAATTTTATCCGTATTCTTTAGTTTGATTATGCTGATCACGGATTTGATTTATGCATTTGTAGACCCACGAATTAAAGCACAATATATCGGAAGGTAAGAGGTGTACATGATGAGTAAGGAGATAAAGGGCGTAAAGCCGAAAAAGAAAAGCCAATTCGCAGAAATAATGAAGCGCTATTTCAAAAACAAATTAGCCGCAGCTTCGCTTATTCTTCTTGGAATTTTGGTTTTAATTGCGATTTTTGCACCAATACTTGCCCCATATGATTACCGTGAAATGAATGGTAGCTTGATGTTTGCTCCGCCATCGCTTGCGCATCCCTTCGGAACAGACAAGATGGGAAGAGATTTATTGAGCAGAATTATTATGGGAAGCCGTTTTTCATTAGGCCTTGGTTTCCTTGGTGTAGCAGTGTCTTTGGTATTTGGAGCAATTTTCGGATCAATTGCAGGATTCTTTGGACAGGTTGCTGACAATATTGTCATGCGAATACTTGATGTGATTCAAGCAATTCCAGGAATTCTATTGGCTATGACAATTTCAACTGCCCTTGGTGGTGGTTTTATCAATACAGTAATTGCACTTTCTGTGGGAGCAATCCCAAGTAATGCACGAATGTTACGCGCAATGATTTTGGCAATTCGTAAATCCGAATATGTAGAAGCAGCAGATTCAATCAACTGTTCCAAATTCAGAATCATTGTAAAGCATATTTTGCCAAATGCATTCTCGCCGGTATTGGTGGGAGCTGCCATGGGAATCGGCGGAACCATCGGACAGGCTGCAGCTCTTTCCTTTGTAGGTTTGGGTATTCAACCACCGGATCCGGAATGGGGCGCATTATTGGCCGATGGAAGAAATTATATTGCAACCTATCCGCATCTGTTAATCTTCCCAGGAATTATGATTGGCTTAATCAGCCTGATTGCATGTCTGATTGCAGACGGATTCCGTGATGCAACAGATCCTAGACTAAAGCAGTAAGGGGGAATGGTGATGAGCGAGAATTCATATCTTGAAGTAGATAATTTAGTGGTGGAATACACCTCTGACGGAGAAGTGGTTCATGCAGTAAACGACGTCTCCTTTAAACTTGGAAAAGGAAAGACACTAGGCCTTGTGGGAGAAACAGGAGCCGGAAAGACAACCATTGCAAAATCAATATTAGGAATTTTGCCGATGCCTCCGGCAAAGGTAAAAAGTGGAAGCATTTGTCTGGATGGCAGAGATTTGCTACAGCTTCCGGAGAAGGAGATGTTAAAAGTTCGAGGAAAAGAAATCTCTATGATTTTCCAGGATCCTATGACAGCTTTGAATCCGGTTATCTCAGTTGGAAAGCAAATTTCCGAAGCCATTATCGTACATGAGAAGGTGGATAAAGCCACTGCAAAGAAACGTGGAATGGAGATGCTTGAGATGGTAGGCATTCCGGGAAGCAGATATAACGAATATCCACATCAGTTTTCCGGAGGAATGAAACAACGTGTGGTGATTGCCATGGCTTTAGCCTGCGAACCGGAGTTGCTTTTGGCAGATGAACCAACGACCGCATTGGATGTGACAATTCAGGCGCAGGTTTTGGAAATGATTGCCGAACTGCGCAAGAAGTTTAATACTTCCATGATTTTGATTACACATGATTTGGGTGTGGTTGCAAAAGTTTGTGACGATGTGGCTGTGGTATATGCGGGAGAAATCATAGAAAACGGAACCTTGGAGGATTTGTTTGATCATGCAACTCACCCTTATACCATTGGTCTGTTTAATGCGCTTCCAAAGCTAACAGGCGACGAAAAGAGACTTTCTCCGGTAGAAGGATTACCACCGGATCCGACACATTTGCCAAGCGGATGTAAATTCTGTCCGCGATGCGCTCATGCTACGGAAAAGTGCGCGAGGGAAATCCCATCGATGGAAGAAGTATCAAAGGGACATTATGTACGTTGTCATTATGCGAAGGAGATTTTAAAGAAAAAAGAAGGGGGTGAAGAAAATGTCTGAGGTATGTGTAGAAGTAAAGAATCTGCAAAAGATTTTTGATGTCGGAAAAAATCGCAAATTGCATGCGGTTGATGGCATTAGTCTAAAAATCGAAAAAGGAAAGACCATGGGCGTGGTTGGAGAATCCGGATGTGGAAAATCCACATTGGGAAGAACCATTATCCATCAACATGAGTCCACCGGAGGAGAGATTTTATTTAACGGACAAGATGTGACACATGTCAAAGGCCGTGCGTTAAAGCAGTTAAAGGAGCATATGCAGATTGTATTCCAGGATCCTTATTCTTCACTGAATCCTCGATATACGGTTGAGGCTACAATCAGAGAACCCTTGGCGCTTTGTGGAAAATATACCAGAGCACAGGTAAATGAGGAAGTATCCAGATTAATGGATTTATGTGGAATTGATGAGCGCCTTCGTTTGGCCTATCCACACGAGTTGGATGGGGGAAGACGGCAACGAGTAGGAATTGCCCGTGCATTGGCGTTAAAGCCGGAATTCATTGTATGCGATGAACCGGTATCTGCATTGGATGTGTCAATTCAGGCACAGGTGTTGAACCTTTTAATGGATTTGCAGGAAACAGAAGGTCTGACATATATGTTTGTAACCCATGACCTTTCAGTGGTACGTCATATTTCTCATGATATTGCTGTTATGTATCTGGGACAATTGGTCGAAACTTCTCCATCCAAGGAATTGTTTGTAAAGCCATTGCATCCATATACAAAGGCTTTGTTGTCTGCAATTCCTACGGTAGATATTCATGCACCAATTCAAAGAATTCAACTGAAAGGTGAAATTACTTCACCGATTAATCCTAAACCGGGCTGCAGATTTGCAAGTCGCTGTCCGTATGCAACAGAAGAATGCATGAAGCCGCAGCAGTTACAGGAAGTTGGAGAGAATCATTTCGTGGCATGCTGTAGAGTCAAAGAAATAAACGGGCTGTAGAAATTGGAGGAATACATAATGAGCAGAAAAATGATCATCAGAGCAGATGATGTTGGATATACACAAGTAAATGATATTGGAGCCTTCGAAAGTATCGATCAAGGGCTTGTAACAGCCGCTGATGTAATGCTTGAATGCCCGGGAACGGAAGCTGCATTACAGATGCTTCATGACAGACCGTGGATTAGTGTAGGCTGGCATGACCATTTTTGGGGTTCTCCTGTATTAGATCCGGAAGAAGTGCCGGATTTATATGATGCTTCAACCGGCCATTTTAGAAAGGATATTCATCAGGCACAGGATATTCCTGAAGAGCAGCTGTTAAAAGAGATGTATGCGCAAATGGAACGATGCGAAAGAATCCTTGGTCGTGTTCCGGATACCGCCGGTGATTATACAGATGCTACACCATTTTCACGCGCTGCAATCAAGGTATGTGATGACCTTGGTATTCATCGCAATTTCGTGACAAAAGAAGGCCGTGATTTTGAAATGATATATCCGCAGGAAAAATACAAAAAGCTTGGAATTTACACATTAAACGGTGGAAAAGCCTATGAAGATGTGCAGACGGATTCTATTACGGAACAAGAGCGGGATTATGATCCTTATCTTTATTATGCGCAGGATAGAGGAAAAGCTTTCGAGAAGTATGACCGGGGGTTTCAGGTTGTAACGCAATCATGGCATCCGGGATATGTGGATTATTATATGTATCAGCTTGGTGACCAGGGCCCGAGAAGAAACAGATTCACAGTTATTCGAACAAAAGATGTGGAAGCTTTATGCTCAGCCCGTTTACACGAATGGGTCAAAGAAAATGATATTGAACTGATTAATTTTACGGATGCGCTTTACGGAAGAAATGATTATCAAAATCATTTGAAATTTATTGGAAGCGATTTGTATATGAGATAAATGTGACTGGAACGGAGGTCATTATGAATATTGGAGTATATGGAACAGGAACAATCGCATCATGGTGCTCTAGCTTTATCGGACAGATTAACAGCAAAGATATTGTGATGTATGGATGTGCAACATCACCGGGATTTGATGCAACAGAATTTGCAGAGAAATGGGGATGGAAAAAGGTTTATAGCAGCCTCGAAGACATGCTGGAAGATGATTATGTGGATGTAGTCTATGTGGCTGTGCCGAACCACTTGCACAAAGAAGTATGTTTAAAGGCAATTGACGCAGGAAAGGGTGTCATCTGTGAGAAACCTTTCGCAATGAATTATCGCGAGACGAAAGAAATAGTGGAAGCAGCAAAGGAAAAAGATGTATTTTGCACAGAAGCACTATGGCCATCCTTTCTGCCGATTCGTGAATTGGTGCTGGATGAAATAAAAAAAGGTACCATTGGCGAAGTGGTAGGAGGTGATATTTTACAGCTGGATAACAGCACTTTTTTGCCTCGTGTTATGGATATCAATCTTGGAGGCGGTTCCATTCTCGACGAAGGTCCTTATGCAATCGGTGCAATGGTTGATTATTTTGGTACGGATATCCAGTCTGTACATGCGCATGTTCGTAAATTTGAAACAGGTGTTGATGCGGGAAGTCATTATCAAGTGGAATATCAAAATGGAGTGACTGTGTTTGTGCATCAGACAATGGACTGGGTAAAGGATCAACATTTAGATACGATGACCATTATAGGAACAAAGGGAAAGATTTGGATGAATGCTGTGGCAAATCCGAGTCAATGTATTGTCTATAATGCAACAGGAGACAAAATCAAAGAGATTATGATTCCTGAGCAATTGGTGAACCAGGGGATGCCTCCTGTTTCGGGCTATGAACATGAATGGATTGCAATCGAGAAGGCATTTCGAAGTGGAAAGAAAGAAACGGATCAGGTTCCACACGAGAAGACTTTGACCGTTGCGAAAGTGATGTCTGAAATCAGAAGACAAGGAGAGATGTTATTTCCCGGGGAGGAGGATTTGTTTTGACAACACAGCAGAATGAATATTGTAATTATCCCGGATCTCAAATGTGGGATATGGAGACTTGGAAAGACCGCCAAAGCAAAATCTGGAATTTGGGATTGTGGTTGAGCAATTATATTTGCAGCTACAAGCGCAAAGAATCAGAATATGATATTTACAGTGCCAGAACAGACGGCACTTATTTCTTTAAGGTGCATGCCAATATATATGAAGATGTTATTCAAGAATGGGAAAAAGAAAATGTTTTATTTATCAAAGGTGAGATGGCAAATATATGTTGGTTTGCCATGTATCCAAAAGCTTTGAAAGACAAAACATTAAAAAATCCGCGTGTCGTAATCGTACTTCATGATGGTGATTACAGCAATCCAAATTGGATGATGAATGAGATGGAATATTACCGCGATTATACAGAAGCCGCAAAAGAGCAAGGCGATGTGATTATGCTCTATGTCGCATCCGATGGACCGGATCAATTCAATACATTTATCAACGTGAATACAGAGTTGGCATCCGTATTACATTATAATCCTTCGCATGTTTATATGGATGTAACACCAGTATATCGCGCCGGGAAAGCATTAAAAGAAATACCGGATTTTACATATGTAGATGAAACCGGAAATGAGATTACAGATCCGGATTCCTGTGTAGAAACGTTGGGTGCATATCAGATTTTAGATGTGACGGGAAGATGGGCAAATACCAGTAGCAATGTGGTCAGATCACTGCAATCAGGGGCGTACAGTCATCCATTGTATTCGATGGAGGAATTTAAGGCATCTGAGTGTGGAAGAATCGCATCGAAAGGGATTTGGTTTGAATATCATTTCAAAAGCGGAACCGACAAAGAATTGATTCGCTATTGGGATGAACGTGGAATATTATTTGAAGAGCATGAGACCAATGGGGAACGCTGGATTATATTCCTGCCAAAGAGTATTCGTAATCACCCGGAGCAAAAGCTTCCTTTGGTACATATTTTTAACGAAGTGACACCGATTAATCCGTATTTGGATTTGACATCCATTTCATATTTTTCGGAGTATTTTCCGCTTGTGGCAGATGGCAAGATGGCTGTTATGTTTTATGCAATGGAATCCGCAGATGATAACGATTTTGCAGAAACGTTAATCGAGGAAGCCTGTGAACGATATTCGCTGGATCCGGAACGCATCTATGTAACAGGACATTCGCATAATGGACATTTTGCCGGAGAATTTGCGCGTCGTCATCCGGATATGGTAGCAGCCTGTGTGACTTTGGGAAATGAGCATGGAATTCCGCTTCCTGATCACACTTCTGAAGTGGTCTTATTATCGGAAGAAGATGTAGAAAAAGCATCTCACTATGATATGCCATGGATGAATATTAATGGTTATTGCGAGAGCAGAATTGCTTGGGGCGATATGAATCAGGAAGAGTATCAATGGGATATGTGTGCTTGGAAGCGTAGATTAAAGGCGCTGCGATGTGAACAGCAGAGCGATGATGAAATTAAAGCAGCACGAAAATCCAATAATTATGTCACCCGCATGTTAGGCGTTCCAACAGACACAACAGATTTACAGTTTGTCTGTGGCCGCGAAGTTTATATCGGAGATGTGAAAAATAAAGACGGAAAATATCATTTTCGAATTGCTTCCATTGAGCGGATGGTTCATATTACAAGCCCTCAGATGCCGATTCTCTCCTGGAATTTTATGAGCAGATTTGCCAGAAATCGAAAGACAGGCGAAGTAATTGAACGATATGAAACAGGAGAATAGTATGCAAACTTTTATAGAAAAAAAGCATCAGGGACCGATTGTGATTCATGCGAAAAGTTCCAATGATTTATCGGATGCATATAGAGATTCTTTGACAATTTCTTATCGCTATCTCGGTAAAACCATTTATCCGGACACATCCTTTTGCATCGGAGAGCATGTATTTCATACCCCGATTATGGCCGGCGTTTGCAACCTAAAGACAGTTCCGGGAGAATGCCCGGAGCTGACTTATGCAAGAGCAGTCCACGAGGCAGGCAGCGTATATTGGGCTCCGTTTTTCGGGAAAGAAAATCATACAAAAGTATTGAAAGAAAAGATTCCTTCTATTCGCGTAATCAAGCCACTTCGTAAAGTGGAAGATGTGATAGAAGAAGTGAAATTCGAAACAGAAAACGGAGCCATCGGTTATGCGATGGATATTGATCATTCGTATTCGGTATATGGCGAACCTGATCATAATCCAATGTTTGACTTTGGACCAAAAACGTTGGAAGACTTGAAGAGAATTAATGAAGCGAGTGATTTGCCCTTCTTTTTAAAAGGCGTATTAAGCGTATCAGATGCCCTGGTTGCAAAGGAGGCGCATGTGGCCGGAATTGTATTATCCGGGCATAACAATCGATTCCCTTGCGCAACCCCGCCATTGTATTTGCTGCCTGAAATCAGAAAAGCCGTAGGTGATGAAATGATGATTCTATTAGATGGTGGAATCAATAACGGATATGATGCATTTAAGGCATTGGCACTGGGCGCAGATGGAATATTATCCGCAAGAGCATTGCTGGGTTCTATGGTGAAAGAAGGCCCGGATGCAATGACACAAAAGATATTGGAAATGACGGCTGAATTAAAGGGCGCTATGGCAAATACCGGATCAATTGACTTAAAGCATATTGATTCAAGTTGTATAAAAAAGTTATAAATCACACTGATTATTTCCAATTTGGATTTAATCTACGGAAAAAATGGAATTTCTACTAGTACTATATTCTTATAAAATTGTATTGCAGAGTATTTTTCTCTGCAAGACTAAGGAATAGAGAGGTAGCGAAAATGAAGAAAAAGAATGAGGAAACCGGACGCTTAAATCCACCAAAATTTTTTCAAAAGATTTTATTTCAGATTGCGTCCTTAAACATTATTACACTGATTGTGTTTGTGGCAGTCGTTGCAATCATTATTTCAAATCTTCGCAGCGTAACCAGTGATGCTTATGGTAAATTTAGCAGAACAGCCACTTTGATGAATATCGAAGGTGATATTAAAAAGGATTTGTCAGCAGTTGATTTATATGCAGATTTGATTATTTCTTTGCAAATCATGAACCAGGATGGCAACATGGATTCAATGATCGAAGAGAAGTTAAGCGGATTGAACGAACGCAAATCCGGCATCAATGCAAGTCTTGATGAGATGACTGAATTGATGGCAAATATGACAATCCCGGGTGGCGTAGAGAATCGTGAGGCAATTATTTCAGCATACGAAGAATATGAAGCTTTGCTTGATCAGATTATCGCAGCAATCGAGTCCAAGGATACACAGACAGCAATCGATGTGATTAATGGTGATGAGTTTTCAGCATCACGTACTTCCATTGATGAAGCACAGGAAACCTTCGATGCAATGCTCGAGAATGGTGTAACCAACATTCAAAAGACAATGAATGCATCTGTTAAGACCGGTTTGATATATGCTTTAATCGGAGCAGTCGTATTTATTCTGATTATTGCATTGAATACATTCCTCAGCTACAGAAATATCATCAAGGTAGTGAAGAAGGTAGCAAACGAACTGAATCAGATGATTATCGATATCAAGAATGCAAACGGAAATCTTCAGACCAGAATCAGTGCAAAGAGCCATACAGAAATGGCATATATCATCAATGGTATCAATGATTTCATTGCAACACTTCAGTCTATTATTAAAGAAGTGAAAAACGGTGTCATCGTATTAAATGATTCTGCACTGAAGATGTCAGGAGAAGTAAATAACGCAAATGATCGCGTAACCAATACTTCAGCAGCACTTGAGGAATTATCAGCAAGCATGCAGAGCGTATCAGAGACTGCAGACTTTATCTCCAATAAGATTGAAGAAGTAAAAGATGCAACAGAAGGCATCAACGAAGCAGCAGCAGAAGGTGAGAATACTGCAAAGGGTATCAAGGTAGAAGCTGACGAAATCAAAGAACTTGCAATGCAAAAGAAAGATGCAGCAAGCGGAAAGATGAATGAACTTAGCACCGTTTTGGATGCTTCTGTAAAGGATAGTGAGAAAGTATCTCAGATTAGCGAGTTGACAAAAGATATTTTGGATATTGCAAGCCAGACCAACCTCTTGGCATTAAATGCAAGCATCGAAGCTGCACGTGCAGGAGAAGCAGGAAAGGGATTTGCAGTTGTAGCTCAGGAAATCAGCGCTTTGGCAGACAGCAGCCGTCAGACAGCAGAGAACATTCAGGTCATCAGCGAGGATGTTACATCAGCTGTTAAGAAGCTTTCTCAGAATGCACTTGAGGTAATGGAATTTATCAATTCTACTGTATTAACAGATTATGATACATTCGTTGAGACAGGTGATAAGTACGAAAATACAGCATCCACAATGGATGACTTCTGTAATGGATTTGCTGTTAAGGCAGAGGATCTTCGCACAATCATCAATCAGATTGTAGATTTGATCGAGTCTATCATCGGATCTGTCAATGAGAGTACTGATGCGATTAACATGTCTGCAGAAAATTCTCAGGATATTGTTTCTGAGATGCAGGAAATCGTATCTTCCATCGACAACAATGCAGATGTTACAAGAGCATTGGATGATAGCACAAGTAAATTTAAAGTGGTATAAGTTCCACGAGAAATACAGTAACGCAAGCAAACAGGGCCACCACAGGGAGGCTCTGTTTTTTGTATCCTAGGATGATCGCAACTGCAAATCCGGCGGCTGCGCTGATGGGATTGGCGGTGCAATAAAATATAGCAGGAACCGTCATGGCCGTAAGGCAGGCATAAGGCACATAATGCAAAAACCGTTTCACATACGGATGATTGATTTCTTTTTGAAATAATGTCAGCGGCAGCATACGAATCAGATAAGTGGTGACTGCCATAATCAGAATATATAAATAAATCATGCTGTTTTCTCCTCTGTTATTTGAAGTGCACCGATTCCGGAAGCCAACAAGGTACAGATAATAATCGAAAAACCGGAAGAAATCCGATTCAGTACCGGCACATAATAAAAGATACAGCTTAAGCACAATGCAATCAAAGCCACAAAGCAGACACCTTTGCTTTCACGCGCAACCGGTAAGACGATGGCGACAAACATAGCGTATAAGGCAATGCCCAGGGCACTTTGAATGGATGCCGGAAGCAGATTGTTTGCAATCGCGCCGAGAACAGTGCCGACGGTCCAGCTGAAAATCGGAAACCATTCCAAGCCAATCATATATGAAAGGGTCAGAGGTTTCTTTCTTGTTACAGCAACTGCAAAGATTTCATCAGTTATACCATAGGACATCAGAAGTCGCTGCGGAGTCTTGACAGACGAAGCGAGATTTTGTGTCAGTGTAAGAGACATCAAAGCATAGCGCAGATTGATGATTAGTTGTGTGAGAAACAATTCGAAATATGGAGCGCCTGAAGCGAGCAAAGTGATTCCCGCAAACTGGCCGGCGCTGGTGACATTACACAGTGAGATGATTCCCGCCATCCAAGGCGAAATCCCAAATCCGGCAGCCATAATTCCAAAAGTAAAGCTGACGGAAAAGTATCCGATGGCGATAGGGATGCTATCTTTTAGCCCTTCTTTGATATTTTGAGATTGCATAGAATTCTCTTCCTTTCGTAAACGATAATATCGCAAGTAAACAAAGAATGTACAAAAAAGCGCCTCGATAATAATAACAATCGAAGTTGCTTTTTAAATAGTGGAATGACGGAACCAGATTCTGTAAAATCTTATAGGATCTCAAATCCACAAAGACCGGAGAAAAGATTGCAGCGAATGTAATCATCACCGGTGTAAAGACACCAATCACCTTCTCGCTTTTCATCACTTTCTCTAAGAGCATGGCAAAAAGCACCAAAATCATACAATATAAGAATGCCGAAACCAGTTCTGTGCGCCAGTCTGTGAACACACCTCCTACCCAAAGTCCGATTAATGCAATGATCATCGAGTCGAAAATCGTTAAAAAATGATATAGAAATTCCCGCAGAAAAGGACTTTTGGTATTCCAGTAAATAAAGAGTCCGTTGCGGCAATCATAAATGTAATACATCGATGAAGCAATCGAAGAAATCAAAAGCCAAAGGGCAAGAAAGCCCCGAAGTGGCATTAGATTATAGTTTAGCTGTTCTACAGCATCAGATTCACCAATGTTATATAATTGAAACAGATTTCCATCCGGTACATATTCGTTTGGATCAAGTCCGGAAATACCGATCTTTTCAAGAGAAAAACTGTTTAACAGATTGACGCTGGTATGGCGGAAAAAGTGCGCTTGCAGGATTTCTTTTAAGAAATAATGAATCACATTTTGCTCACGAACATAGACCGTAATTGGCGTATCCAACTTTCCTGTATTCGAATATTCGTCTACGAGAGATTGCATATTAGCAGGAATCATCCAAGCCTCATCCGCAGTACCATCCTGCACCCGCAAGAGGGCTGCTTCCTCTGAATCCACAAATTCGTACAGAATAATCCCTTCCATATTGTGAAAGCCCTCCGCAAAGGAAACAGCGGTGGCATCTGCACCATCCTCCACATAAATCACCACGGTGGCCATTCCGCTATCCTGCATGCTAATGCCTTTTAAGGCAGCAATAAACAGCAAAACAGAAAGAACCATCACCAGATAGCTCTTACGGCGCAGCATTCTTTTTTGCAATAATAAATAGCGTGTTAGCGACTGTTTCATGTGTCAATCCTTTTTAATCAATTCCTTTTTCGATACGAAGCTTTCTTACTCGGATTGCAATGGCAAGTTCTGCGATTGCATAAGTAAGGAAAAGTAGAAGCGGTAATCCAATATTTTGTCCGGTCAATGTTGCTGCAAGCAGGCGATAGGATACACCTGTTGGCAAGACGGCGCCAATGCTTTGGGCAGCCTTTGGCAAAAAGGAGGCGGGATAAAAATATCCGGATAAGAAACTGCAGCCGATTAATACGATAAAAGGCATGAGAAACTTATTGATGATTCCTCCGATTGCATCAAACAGCATAAATTCAAATGCACAAAGTCCCAGAAGAATCACAAGATACATCCCTGTAAAGGTAAGATATTTTTGCGTGAGATGTCCGGATAATTCCGGCACTTCCATGATGCCTGTGCGTAGCACGATGTAAACGCATAGCAGCGTAAACAATGCGCAAATCAGATTTGCAGCATAGAAGCATACAAATTCGCATAAAACCTGTTTGGTTGCTTTCACACCATTTGCGGCAGAAAGCATAAAGAATTCATTTCGTTTTCCCAGAAAGTAAGAAATACAACAGAAAGAAAGCATCACTGTATAAAACAAAATCAAACCGCAGAAGAAAAAGCCAAACAAAGAAAGCCCATTCTCTAAGCCCAGCACCACCACATTTGAGATGCTGGAGCGGGTGAGCAGCACACCGGCGTAAGTCAGTAGCAATTCCTTTGCCAGAAGTTCTTTGCGAACCTCGGAATAGTCCGTTTCTACAAGTGCGTCATGAAAGGCGCACATTGCAGCTTCCGTATAAATCAAATCATCGGAAATAATGGATGCGACTTCTTCCATCACCACGGTCGTAATCCCTTTTTGACTGGCGGTATAGAGTTTGACATGTGGAGGCTGATGCTGTGCAATCAATTCTTCAATTGGCTCATCCGGAATTACCAGAAAAGCAGAGATTTGATTGCGATGCAACGCATCAAAGCCTTCCTCCTCGGAAGAGAATTCTTTGATGTTGATAATGTATTTGGAATCATCCAGATTCTGGGCCAGATTTAGGCCCACCGATACGATTTCGCTCTCATTTGCGCAGAGCAGACCAATCTCGTATTTCGAAGTCTTTTTCGTATAATTGCTATTGCTTGAATACAGATAACCACAGATGCCGATTACAAGGGCAAACACAATGGATAAGCAAAAGATGCCGCGAAAGAGCTTTCGTATTCGTTTGGATTGTCCATAAAAATAGCTTTTCGTATTCATAAGAGTGAAGTCAATCTTTCAATATCGGAATCATAGTCGTAGGCAACAGTGGTTTGATCTTTCAGCAAATAGCATTGACTGCATTGCTCGATTTCGCGCAATTCGTGGGTGACAAGAATTAACAAGCCACCGTTTTCGCGGAAGGCGCGGAAATAGGAATAGATTTCCTCTCTGCAGATTAAATCCAAAGCAGAAGAGGATTCGTCCAATAAAAGCACACGTGGATTGTGGTGAATGGCACATCCGATGGACAGACGTTTTTTCATGCCGCCGGACATGCGATTAACCGTGACATCCAGAAATTCATCAATGCCAAGCATCTTTAAAAATCCGTTGGATAAGCTTTCTTCCAAAGCTTCCTTCGAATACCACATCCGTAGATTATCTCTTGCAGTCAGCTCATCCAAAAGCGGTGTGCCTTGAGGCACATAAGCGACTTCCTTTTGGCGAAGAGCTTCGTCGGCAAGACAATCCTTTCCGTCAATCAAAAAAGAACCGGAATCAGCGCGCACGACGCCGGCCAAAATGGATAAAAGAGTGGACTTGCCACTTCCGTTTTTGCCAATTAAACCAATGCAATCGCCACCTTTTGCATCAAAACCTGCTCCGGATAGGATTTGCTTTTTGCCATATCTTTTATGAATATCTGCAATATGAACCTGCATGTAAAACCCTCTTTCTTAGTTTCCTCTATATACCATATAACCGCATAATTATAGCATATTCATAAAGCCAAGAAAACGAAGATACCATCTTTTTAAGAGATAAAAAGAAAATATCCAAAAAATTGGATGTTCAAGTCTCGCTCGCGAGACTTGGCGCGAGATTTGCGTCAGCATAGCTGACATATTTCATATGCAAATCTCTGCGCATCCTCGCGGAGCGTTTATCTCAGTCGGAGATTGTAACTCCGACTGAGATAAACAGATAATAGGCTGTAAATCATCTAAATTATCTGATATAATTTAACTGTAATCATGACATATTTGGTTTGAATTTTGCAGAGGGCGTAGATTGAAGAGAAGATATATTGTTATCATTAATATTCTGATGGTAGGGTTGATTCTTTGTATTATCGTAAAATATGCAAACGATAGAGCAATAGAATCAAACCGTGTTACGATTGCGTCTTTTGAAAAAATGACTATCACAACAGAGCAAATCATCTACAATTATCTCGCAGATGAACAACATCTGTGTGATATCTGGTCTAATTACATCAATCGATCTGCTGAAGCGGGCAATCCCATGACGATTGATGAAGCAATCTCTTATATTCGAAAAGCTAAAATCTCTCCTGAAATATCCGGACATTTAATTTTTATTGATGATGGTTCGATGGAAGGAATTTCCACAACTCCGAGTGCGACAGACGAATCGGATTATTCTGTGAATTATTCCAGCATCCAGATTTTCGAGAATCTGGAAATCGGGAATATTAAAAACGAAAATACAGAAAACACAAGTGAAGATACGAAGGTACAGCTTACAAGAGCATATACCAATCCGCTAAATGGGGAGCAATCAATCGCATTTTATAATCAGGTTCAGGTGTTGGATAGCGAAACGGAAGCCTTGAGAGAGGGACTTCTCATCCGTGTGGTACCGGTGAACCGTCTGGAGCAAAAGCTGGTATTTCTAAAAGGGGAATATGATAATGTGGAAATTTCTCTCATAGATGGTGACGGAGATTATATGATTCATGGAAAGTCGCTGAAGAACAGCAATTTCTTTGAATATTTCAAATCCTATAATCCTATGTCAAAGCAGGAATACAATGAAGCCATACAAACCATCACCGCAGATACAGGCTCAATGCATATTCGAAATTCAAAAAGTGAGGATAGCATTATTGCCTATACGCCTTTGAGCGGACTGAATTCCTGGTATCTGATTGCTTATATTCCTGCGAAAGAACTGTCCGCCAGCAGATCCGTGGATTGGGTTTTGCTGGGGATTGTCTCCGTAGGACTGCTGGTATTATTGGTGTTTAACCTTTTAATTCTTCATAGTTTTAACCGAAAGCTGGCAGCAGCTGTAATTGCGGCAAATGAAGCAAACGAAGCAAAGTCCCGATTCCTTTCCACCATGTCTCATGATATCAGGACTCCAATGAATGCCATCATCGGTATGGATGAGATGATATTAAGGAAAAGCCGGGATGAGGATATCGTAAGATATGCAGAGAATATCCGTACCGCAGGAAATACCCTCCTTGGAATTATCAAGGATATTTTGGATTTCTCAAAGATTGAAGCAGGAAAGATGGAAATTATTCCGGTGGATTATAATTTCATCTCGCTTTTAAATGACCTTGTGAATATGGTTTTGGACCGGGCGAAGGAGAAGGGGCTTGCGTTTGAACTTTTGGTGGATGAAAATATCCCACGAATCATGAACGGTGATGAAATCCGAATCAAGCAAGTCATTACAAATCTCCTTTCGAATGCTGTGAAATATACAAAGGAGGGAAAAATTATATTTTCCGTATCCTGCAGTAAAAGTGAAACACAAGCGGATGAAGTGATGATTCATGTGATGGTAAAGGATACAGGAATCGGCATTAAGCAAGAGGATTTAGATAAACTATTTGTCGCCTTTGAACGAATCGAAGAAATCAAGAATCGTCATATTGAGGGAACCGGACTTGGAATGGCAATCGCCCAGAGCTTTCTGAAAATGATGGGAAGTACAATTCAGGTTAAAAGCGAATATGGCGTGGGATCGGAATTCTCATTTGATTTAAAGCAAAAGGTAATCAGCTGGGAGCCGGTGGGTGATTTCGAAACTGCATTCAATGACTTCCAAAGCAAGCGAAGCATATACCGGGTGAAATTTACCGCGCCACAGGCAAGTATCCTGGTGGTGGACGACTCTGAGATGAATCTGAAAGTATTTAAGAGTCTTTTGTCTGATACAAAGATGCAAATTGACACCGCGGATAGCGGAGATGCATGCATCAGTCTGTTTCAGAAAAAGCATTACGATATGATTTTCCTGGATCATATGATGCCGGAAAAAGATGGCATCGAAACGATTCAAGAAATGAAATCCTATGCAGATACGCCAAATCAGTCAACACCGGTGATTTGTCTGACTGCAAATGCAATATCCGGTATGCGCGAATTTTATATCGAAGCAGGATTCGATGATTATCTGACGAAGCCGATTGACACGAACCGATTAGAGGATTTATTCCTCCGTTATTTACCGGAGAATTATATCAATCCGACACCTGAGATTTTACATCATATATTAGTGGTGGTCGATGATGTGGATATCTTAAAGAAGCTGCGTGAATGGCTACAGGACAGTTATCATGTGGTCGTGGTCAAATCCGAAGCTCAGGCAATCTCCTTTTTACAAAAGCATGAAGCAGAACTTCTACTTGTGGATGAAAAGATACAATTACAAGCGGAATCGATCAAATTAAATTCGATTCAAACGAATTTGAGCAATTTAAGTAAAGAAGAGACAATCAGACTGATTGCGGATTATTTTGGAGCAATCTGAGGCTAATTCCTTTGCTTCCTCATAGTCAAGATTTGTAACGAGCTGTGATAAAGTCTCAAATTTCTCATAGAGACAGGACTCACAGTGGTAGCGCAATAATTGGCCGGTGATATCCTCAGCCAGGCTAAGGTCGAAATCATCGATTGCATTTTGAAGCTGATCGAGGAGCGTAGTGATTGCCTTCGGATCAAATTCTGTTTGGGCGCCGTCGCTCTTTGCTACATAAGGCGCAAGATACGACTTTAATGCGCGAAATGTATCCAGAATCTCCGGTGTCTTTTCCTGAAGTTGCAGCAGTTGCTTTTCTTTTCCGAGTTTTTCGAGCGTAAAGAAATCTTCACCAAGCTCCATGGCGCCAATCATGCGACAGGCCGTCTTTAGAGAGTGAACCAGAATGGTGTAATTTTCCAAATCATTCTCTCGCAGATAGGTTTCGACCTGATTGCACTTTTCGTCCATCAGCTTGTAAACATCATTTAACAGGTCTAGGAAAAGCTCTGTAGAACCGGAATTTTTGATTGCTTGATTGACATCTACGCCGGGAATATAAATATTCATAGATATTTCCTCCGAATTATGTGCTTGGTTGATACTTTTAGTATATCATGACGGAACTAATCGAGAAACGATTTTTTATTCAGAACGACAGTCGATAGGAGGTTTTTAGATGATACCACAGATTATAGTTGTAGATGATGATCCTATCATTTTGAAAAGATCATGGAGTGTCCTGACAGACGCAGGATTTAAGGTGGTGGTGCTAAAATCCGGAAAAGCATTGCTGGAATATATGTTGGACCATTCTGCTCCTGAACTGATATTGATGGATATCAATATGCCGGAAATCAGCGGTTTCGAAGTGATAAAGGAACTGAAAAACAGTAAGGGAGAGTGGCGGGATACGCCGGTAATCATCCTCACTGCAAACGAAGAAGAGGATACAGAAACACAGGGCTTATCTCTTGGCGCGATGGACTTTATCCGAAAGCCCTTTGCATCCAGTGTCCTGGTGCTCAGAGTAAAGCATGCGGTGGAACTCACCCAGCTTCAGCGAAACCTCGAGAGTATGGTAGATGAGAAAACAAGAGAAAACGAAAATCTCTTTTTGCATGTCGTCGAGTGCCTTGCAGATGCCATCGATGCAAAGGATAATTACACAAAAGGTCATTCCGGACGAGTGGCAAGCTATGCGAAGGAGATTGCGCGCCGCTACGGATATGATGAGAAACAGCAGGAAAAAATCTTTATGATGGGGCTTCTCCATGATGTAGGAAAGATCGGTGTTCCGGACGAAGTCATCAACAAGCCGGGAAGACTTACAGATGAAGAATTTGCCAGCATCAAAAAATATCCTGCAATCGGTTATAAGATTTTAAGTAATATCCGGGAAATGCCGGAATTATCCGCAGGTGCAAAATATCATCATGAGCGTTACGGCGGAAATGGTTATCCAAATGGAATCTCAGGAGAAGAAATTCCGGAAGTCGCAAGAATCATCGCTGTGGCGGATGCCTATGATGCCATGACCAGCAACCGCAGCTACAGAGGGGTGCTGCCACAGGAAAAGGTAAGAGATGAAATCGAAAAAGGTAAGGGCACGCAATTTGATCCTAAATTTGCGGATATCATGCTGGAAATGATGGATGATGATATAGAATATCGCATGAGAGATTTTTGTGAGCAGCATTAGAATGTTTGCAGAACAGGGCCGGTATCGAATCGATACCGGCCCTGTTGAGTTTTTAAAAAATAGTAAATATAATAAGATTATTCAAAGATAGCGCGCATCATTGAAGGAAACAAAGGAGAGGTTAATGGACGAGATTGATGAAAAGCTTTTGAATATGATCAAGGGAAATGCCAGAATGACATACCAGGAAATGGGAAATGCACTTGGCATGACAAGAATGGCAGCCAAAAAGCGTGTGAAAAAATTGGAAGATGCAGGCATCATCCGCGGATATAATACGACGATATACAGAGAGGATGAAGTGACAATGATGATAGACATCACGACAACTCCGGAATCTTTCGAAAAAGTATTGGAGTATGTATCCACCAGAACGGCTTTTATTCGACAAATTTTTTGCACCACCAAGGAAAATCATATTCATATCGTAGCTGCATCAACAGATATCAGAAACCTTAAATATTTACTCAAGATGATTCAGAAAAGCTGTGGAGAAGATATTGAACATTTCAGCTGTCATGCTGTTACTGAAATCATCAAAGATGTTTACGGAGGTGTGCGCTATGACAAAGAACAGCGAAAAATACGAACAAATCAAAAAGATATTTAAAGATGCAGCAGGAATTGGACTACACGAAAGACATGGGGCAACATTCAGCTTTACGATGCGTCTGACACCCCAAATGGAAATCTGCGATATCGCAGCATTAGACTTAAGCGTGCGGGCAACAAATGGATTGCGACGCGCAGGATATCACACAGTTGGAGAACTCTGCATTGATTTATCGAACGGAGCCGACTTAAAAAAGATCAGAAATTGTGGAGCGAAAAGTTACTCGGAAATCATGGAAAAGCTGTTTCTTTTCAATCTGGCCAATATGTCAGAACAGAGACAAAGACTGTTTATACTGGAAACGATTGAGAAGAATCATAGAATGTGAGGAAGCTTATGTTAGATGATTTTGATGAATTGCAGGATGGTTTGTATGATTTTAATCATGATGGAAAGTTGGATGATTTCGAAAAAAATGCTCAGTTGTATGATTCTTTACAATTCCTAGAGCACGACGAAAACGACTCCTCTTATAAAGGTACTTTTCATCATAGAGGTGCAAAGAAGAATATTAAAGTTCAATGGTGGATTTTGATTCTGGCATTTATCCTGCAATTCATTCCTGGTTGCGGACTCATAGGGACAATCCTGGTGCTTGGTTATCTGTATTATGTGATCTTTTTTCTATAATTAGAAAATCTACTGACAGGAGAAGGGGAAAGCATTCAAGTCTCGCTCGCGAGACTTGGCGCGAGATTTG
>SVFB01000097.1 GCA_015057085.1 Lachnospiraceae bacterium | reverse complement strand
CCTGTATGAGGCAGGTTACCCACGCGTTACTCACCCGTCCGCCACTCAGTCACTAAAACAATCAATCCGAAGAAATCAAGTTAAAGTGCTTCGTTCGACTTGCATGTGTTAAGCACGCCGCCAGCGTTCATCCTGAGCCAGGATCAAACTCTCATGTTAAAAAGTTGATCGACCAGAATTATCTGGCTTGTTGATTTGTGTACCAAATCTACTGTTTTTAAAGGTTCGTTCTTTATAAAGAATTGACCAAGTGAGAATAATTTATTCTCGAGTTTTTCAAATCTTTCAAGGTTATTCACTGTTCAGTTATCAAGGTTCTGTGCTGTGTTGTTGTCTCACGCGACAGCTTTAATAGATTACCAAATCCAGAAGCGTTTGTCAACAACTTTTTTGATTTTTTCAAAATTGTTTTTTTAACTCTGAAATTGTTTGTGCTGCATCTCTCAGTCACAATCAAGTGCTGTGCGATTCAGCTTTGTTATAATAGCACCGGAATCCGGGTGTGTCAACACAAAAAGCTCGATTTTTTAAAAGTAGTAAAACGAGCCTTTTAATGTTGAATTGTTTGAATTGTGCAAATTATCAGAATCCATTATACAATTCGCGCAATTTGACTACTGAATCGCGCTTAATGCATCTGCCACATTGCGAACTCCAATTAGTTCGATTCCTTCTATCTTGGTTAATGCTTCCTTACTCACCTGCGGAAGGATACACTTTTTAAATCCAAGCTTTTTTGCTTCCAGCACACGCTGTTCCGCCATCGAGACGCCTCTGACTTCTCCGCTTAGTCCGACTTCTCCAAAACATATCACGTCTTCTGGAATCACAATATCCTTTTTGCTGGAAATCAGTGCTAACACAATCCCCAAATCAGCTCCCGGCTCTGTCATTCGCATTCCGCCGGCTACATTCACATATGCATCACAGTCCGACAACGTTAAATGCAAACGTTTTTCCAGTACAGCCATCAATAAATTCACACGATTATAGTCTGCTCCTGTTGCAGTACGTCTGGGATTATTAAAGAAACTGTGACATACCAAGGCCTGGATTTCCAAAAGAAGCGGGCGCGTTCCTTCTATAGAACAAGTCACTACGGATCCGGATGCCTGCGCCGGTCTTCCACTCAGCATATATTCAGATGGATTCTCCACCTCTCTTAAGCCTTCGCTTCTCATTTCAAAGACACCAATTTCATTGGTTGAGCCAAATCTGTTCTTTACCCCTCGCAAAATTCGATAAGTCTCGCTATTATCGCCTTCAAAATATAAAACGGTATCAACCATATGTTCCAACATTCTAGGTCCGGCCACCGTTCCATCCTTTGTCACATGTCCAACCACAAATACTGTGATTCCTTGCTGCTTGGCCAATTGCATCAGTACTCCTGTTGCCTCGCGAACCTGAGATACACTGCCCGGAGCTGAGCCAACCTCTTCCTGATACATTGTTTGAATAGAATCGATAATCACAACTTCAGGCTTTCGATTCTCGATGATACTACGTATTTCCCCAAGATTTGTTTCGGATAATAATTCCAGCGAATCTTCAAATCCTCCGATTCTGTCTGCTCGCATTTTAATTTGCTGCGCAGATTCTTCTCCTGACACATATAGTATTCTTCTATTATATATGTCATTTGTTTTCCCTTCTTTTGCAAATTCAACAGAAAGATTTCTGCATAACTGGAGCAATAGCGTTGATTTTCCGATTCCCGGATCCCCTCCAATTAGGACCAAGGACCCTGTCACAATACCTCCGCCTAATACTCGATCCAGTTCTTTCATATTTGTGGATATTCTCTTCTCGGATGATGATTTCACTTTTGAAATCGGCTGAGGCTCACTAACATTCCTGCTGATTGCCTTTCCGGACTTACTAATGCTTTTCTTATCTATAATTTCTTCTACAAATGTATTCCATTCTTTGCAAGCCGGGCACTGCCCCATCCATTTGGATGATTCATAGCCGCAATTCTGGCAAAAGAATACACTGGTTTTTGCCTTTGGCATTTGTTGCAAACTCCTTTTATTTTACTCGAATAAAAAACAAAAAATCCCCCGTTCTGTGAAAGAACGAGGGATATCATACAAATTATTTCTTCTGCACTTTTACTTCAACAGAATCTGCATCTGCGAGTTCTACACTAATGGTAAGCTTACCACCAAGATTTGTCTTCATGCATCCTGAGCTTGTACCATTAATTAAAATCTCGTATTCTGCATCTTCTTCGAGTTCCAAAGTAACCTGTGCATCCTCCGGACCTTCTACTGTAAATGAAACCTGATTCTCTGTCTGTGAGAACTCTAATACGGCTGTTCCAGGAACAGATTCGTAAACAAATTTTCCATTGCTTTCTAATTTGGTAATTTCTTTACAAGTCTTCACCTTATAAAGATCCCCTTTATGTTCGAAATTATCTTTCTTTGCCTTAGTCGCCAAAGTATAATCTCCAAAACTGATGTTTCCATCTGATTCAACACGAATTAATTCACTGATTGCAGACATTGTTATTCCTCCTATGATGCGTCTGTCCGAACGCTTTTTAAAATTATACTATATTATTACCCTTAATTCTAGTAAAAAGAAACGCGATTAATGTGAAATTTCAAAGGCAATTTTCTTATCTTTCGATGTAACAATCACTTTATCATTTGCCTTTAATTCACCTGAAATAATCTTTTCTGCCATAGGATCTTCAATCTCATCCTGCATCTTACGTTTCAACGGACGTGCACCATACTTTTTATCATAGGCCATGTCTACCAATAATGCTTTTGCAGCATCACGCATGCTAAAATCAATACCCAGTTGTTCTTTGCAGCGTCTCTTCAAATCCTTTTCCAGAATCGAGACGATTGACTTTAAGTCCTGCTTATTGAGTGTTCTGAATACAATAGTCTCGTCAATTCGGTTCAAGAATTCAGGCTTAAACAGTCTGCGAACTTCTTCCATAACACCGGATTTCATCTTTTCGTGATCTTGCTTTTCGTCTTCTACAGTCGCAAATCCCAATCGCTTCGGTTCCACAATTGATCCTGCTCCCGCATTTGAAGTCATGATGATAATCGTATTCTTGAAATTCACTGTTCTACCTTGAGAATCGGTAATTCTACCATCATCCAACACCTGCAGCAAAATGTTAAAGACATCCGGATGCGCTTTCTCAATCTCATCAAATAAAATAACAGAAAAAGGATTGCGTCTTACTTTCTCGCTCAACTGTCCACCCTCTTCATGACCAACATATCCAGGAGGCGAACCAATCATTTTAGAAACACTATGCTTTTCCATATACTCAGACATATCAACGCGAATCATGGCATCCTCTGTTCCGAACACAGCTTCCGCCAACGCTTTTGACACTTCTGTTTTTCCAACACCTGTCGGGCCCAAGAACAAGAAAGAACCAATCGGCCGTTTCGGGTCTTTTAAGCCCACGCGTCCTCTTCGCACCGCCTTTGAAACAGCTGTAACCGCTTCATCTTGGCCGATTACTCTCTTATGCAAAGTACTTTCAAGTTTTGCTAATCTACCCGCTTCACTTTCGGTTAACTTTGTTACCGGGATTTTTGTCCATCCGGCAACAACGCCTGCAATCTCATTTTCACCCACAACAGCTTTTGATTTTGAACGCACATTTCCTGTGCGCTTGCTCTTCTTTTCTAATTCTTTTTCCAGTTTCTGCTGTAGCGCACGTTTTTCCTTCGCCAGCTCAATATCACCACTCTTTAATGCCTCTTCAACCGCCAGTCCGGTTTCGCGAATTTCGATTTTAAGCGGTGTTAAATCATTTGATTTTTTCACCAATCCCAATCGAACTCTAGCTGCCGCCTCATCCATCAAATCAATCGCTTTATCCGGAAGGAATCTGTCATTAATATATCTTGATGATAATGATACTGCGGCTTCTAATGCATCATCTGTGATTGTCACCTGATGATGATTCTCATAGAGTGGTCGCAGCCCTTTTAAAATATCAATCGTTTCTTCATTCGATGGTTCTTCAACCATAATCGGTTGGAAACGACGCTCCAATGCTGCATCTTTTTCGATATGCTTGCGATATTCTTCTACCGTAGTTGCTCCAATAACCTGCACTTCTCCTCTGGCCAATGCAGGCTTCAAAATATTTGATGCATCCAATGCACCTTCTGCGCCGCCGGCGCCAATAATGGTATGTAATTCGTCAATAAATAAAATCACATTGCCGGCTGCAATTACTTCATTTATGACATTTTTGATTCTCTCTTCAAATTCGCCGCGATATTTGGACTTTGCGACCATTCCGGACATGTCAAGCGATAGCAATCTTTTATCCTGCATCAAATCCGGAACATTATGATTAATAATATTCTGCGCAATCCCTTCTACAATTGCGGTTTTTCCAACGCCCGGTTCACCAATCAGACAAGGATTGTTCTTTCCGCGACGACATAGCACTTGCAGTAATCGTTCTGTCTCTCGTTCTCTTCCTACAACAGGATCCAGCAATCCATTGCGGGCCATTTCTGTCAAATCTCTGGAATATTGATCCAATGTCGGTGTAGATGTGACTGTATCTCCGGATCCCATTCTGGTGATTTCATCTTTGTAATCATTTGGGTCCTCGCCCATAGCGGAGAGAATTTCAACATATAATCTCTGTGTCTGAACGCCCATCGTATTCAACAAGCGAGCTGCTGCACAGTCGCCCTCCTTAATCAAGGCCAGTAAAATATGTTCTGTTCCAATTTTATCCGCATCAAAATATTCAGCCTCTTCCGAAGCTCTTTCCAAAATTCTTTGAGTACGAGGAGAATCCCCATCTCTTTCTTTCACCATCACTTCAACATCCGGTGATATTAATTCTTCAATCATCTTCTGTAACTTTTCAACAGTTACATCATTTGCAGCCAACACCTCAGCTGCAACACCGGTTCCCTCTTTTATTAATCCAAGAAGGATATGCTCGGTTCCAACATAATTGTAAGACATCTGTCTTGCAGATCTTTTGGCAATATCAATTGCCTTTTTTGCACTGCTTGTATAGGGTTTCAATTTCAAACCTCCATTTCAATTCAATGTTCCTTATAAATCGATGATGGTAAAGTCATCATCGTTGTCTTCAACCTTTTCGCCTTCCGAAATATGATTCATGATTTGCTGAATCTCCTCCTTCGGCGAAATATGTATTTCTCCTGTCATTCCCGAAACAATAGAAGAAGTTTTCTCAGCCTTGACCATTTCCTCAAGGCGAGCTTCATCTTTTTTCTCTTCTTGCGCTGTAGCCTCGGCCTGTTTCTCCAGTTGTGCTGCTAAATCAGTCAAATCAATCGTAGCGAATTTTTCTTTTTTGATTGTCGCAACTTCAGGTTCAGACTGTTGTAATTTGCGCGCTTCTTCCGGCTTTTCGACTTTTGCAGCCCCTGCTGCCTTTTCAGCAATTTCTGCAGCACTATGTGAAGCCTCTACCGATTGTTCCTCATCTGTTGTTTCACTATCTGTTGGTTTTTCATCAACAATCTCAGTCGGTTCAATATGAACTTTCGTGATTGGTACCGATGTTGCTTTATTGACCGGCACTTCGTCATCGGAATCTGAAGTTTCAATTTCAGAATCATCCGTCGTATCTTCCGGATTTTCGTCTTCGAAATCATCCTCCAATTCATCAATATCCAGTTCCATATCATCCGGCAATTCTTTTTTCTTTGATGCAATCACTGCAATCAAACTTACCAATAATACAACAAGAATCACTAGGCCAATCGCAGCTACAAACATCACCTTAGTCTTGTAGTCATTAAATTCTTTCTGCAAATTAGTATAGTCCAAAGCCGCCTGTTCTGTGTCTGATGCATCGGACTGTTCTTCCAAATCCACAACTCTTTGATAAGTGCCTTCTGCATAATCATAACGATACCATCCGGTCTGACCTAAATGATTGATGCAATACATCAAATAAAAGTCTGTTTCAGCCGGCTGTGTTTCCGCCGCCATGACTGTTTCCGGCATAAACCAATCTAAGAAGCCGAGATTATCGCCTTCTGTTTCTTCCGGAGTTTCTGTATTTTCTTCTGCAGGAACCACATTCGATTCCACTAAATCTTCCAATTGATATGCTGTGACAACGCCTTTCCCCTCGATTGATAAAGAAAGTTCTTCATATCCATCCGGAATTTCTGATTCTTCCGGCATTAAAGCAATAATATAACCGGACTCAGATGTGATTTTTATAAAAGGATATACCGCATCCTGATTATGATCGTATACATATAGCGTACCGATTTCCTTACCTTCCTCTGTAAGATAAAGCAATACGATGTCACCATTTTGATATTCGAGACTTGGGTATGAGACACCTCCCAGGAAAATATTCGAAAGTTCAAAATCAGCCGGATATTCCTCCTCCGGTATCTCTTGTGCCGGAGTCAGCTTTTTCCCGTTTAAGGTAAAAGTGCCGCCTTCTTGCGTTTCGGTATTTTCCGTATTCTCGGTTTCTGTTGGTTCCTCAGATTCTGATTCTTGTTCGTCAGCTTCCTGTCTTGTTACAACAATTGTATATGTGCGTGTGGTGCCGTTTTCGGCTTTTACTGTGATTGTAACCGTATTTCGGCCAACCGAAAGTCCTTCATTTCCACTTACAGATGTCACACTTGCTTTACTGTCATTTGGAGTCGCCGATACATAAATGCTTGTCACATCATTTGGTACTGTAGTCGAATATTCTGTGGTATTCTTCGAAAATCCCGGAGAAAGAGAACCATCGGAAAGCGATAATGACTTCAGATAGTTATCGCCACTTTTTTCTTCTTCTACAGATTCGTTATTTACTGTGATGGTAACAGAAGCTGCAGATAATGAAACATAGTTTTCTTCGACATCCGTCGCATCTGTACATGTTACAGATACTTCAGCAGTTCCGGCAGATTTTCCTTTTAAAGAAAACGAATAACTTGACTCATTACCAAAGGCATCTCCTCGTACCACCTTTGATTCATATGATCCGCTTAAAACATCACTATTAGATACTGAAATTGAACATTCAGCCATATACCCACTCGGCACTGTCAATGTGATTGTAACAGACTCACCTACGTCAATCGATGTGCTACTGGCCGATAGTTTCAAACTCTTTGCATAAGTCTTTTCCATTGGAACGAAACATAAAACAGCCACAAGCATAAAAGACAATAAATAACACAAAAACTTTTTCATGATTACCAATAAATTTCACCATCAAACCTATTCTTTATTGTTTGATAGATGCCTTTCCGTTTAAATAATTATATAAACGCGCCATATCAGTTACTTTCGCTTCATTTCCATCCCGATTTGCATCGGCCGCCGCACGATAACAAGCTGATAATGACACCTTTCCATTCATATATCGATATAGTCTCGCCATATCGGTTACACTTATTTTTCCATCTCCATTGATATCTCCGTAAATGACAACAGTATACGTCTTCACCTGCTTACCGTCCACATAAACAGCTAATTTATTTCCTGTCGCCACAGTTCCGGTATTCTCGCTTCCTGAAGAAGTAAGTAATTTCACCGTACAATTTGTTGCGCTGATATTCTTCACAAAAGTTGATGCTTTTGTGCCTACTGCGATTCCGGTCACATAGCTTGAACCAATGGAATATTTAGATGAAGATACAGTATAATCCGTATCGCTATTGTTTGTACCGGAGCGTACCACAGTTATGGTATAAGTCTTCGTCGATCCACTTTGTGATTTGCATTTTATGCTGATTTTGTTTGTCCCCACAGAAAGTGTATATTTTCCGGTTCCTGATACTGTCGAAGTAGATGCAACTGCCGTTGCAGATACAGTAATGCTGGAAACAGAATTATCCACCACCAATGAGTAACTCGTAGTTGCACCTGCAAATGAAGGGGTCAACGACTGCCCCGAAACTTTTAAGGTCTTTAAATAATTATTTGGATTACCTGTTTTGGTAAAGGTCACTGCAGATGATGGCATATTATTATATACCGGGATACGGAATACAAATGCTTGAGTTTTGTCGGTATATGCGGTTGCCATTTTTCGGCCTTCACTATAAGCAGCCGTCAAGTTCTGCATATATTGATGACTGTAAAGTCCTGCAGTATATACTACATTAAATTTTTCAAAATAAAGTGTATCCTGACCTCTGTTAATGTAATTCTTGCCTAATAAGGTTGCACCGCCGCTGATGGATTTATATCTGGTATTCCATCCTTGATTTTTTGCATATTTGAGCCCGCTCACCAACACAGCTGTAGTGGTTGTTCCGCTTGCTCCATAATTAAAATAATTATAATAGCCCACATATCCGGAATAGGTACCCGATATCATCGAACTGGTGCCTTTGGTGCCCTGCTCCTGAATCAGTCGAGCAGCCAAATGATACGGACTTACACCGGTTGATTTTCCAATTGACAAAAGTGCATTTGGATAATTTAAGGTTGTTCCATCTGCATCCTTCACAGAAGATGCAAGGAATGTGTTTGCAACAATAGCCTTGACGCCATTTAAAGTTTGCGAAGAAGAATAACTAAGTGCTTCAAACTGGAAAATATTAGTTGCATCCAGGAAGTTTCGAGGATCCATATAATAAGCAATAATTCCACTGCTTGCAGTCACCCAGGAAGAGCTATCGATGATTGTATACGTATTGGTAGTCCAATCGTAACATCCGCTATCCGTACTCTTCATCGAATCATCAGAGCCTATCGAAACTACATTCACGCCCTTTTTGCTTTCATTCTTAATAACTGTATCCCAATCCAATCCTGTCTTCACAGCCTGGAATACCCAATTAGGATACTTTGCATGAAGTGCTGTCAGATAAGGAATATAACTATCCGGGAATCCGGCTTTTTTCAAAGTAGCTGCATAATCAGAATCCGAAGTTTCAGAATCATCCGAACCATTATCAGAAGAAGATGTAATATCAATGTAAGTTCCGCAAGTATAGCCATCAAAAGTCTGACCATCCTTCTTTCCAGAAACGTGATACCAAATTACGCCATTCACGGAAGTCTGTCCTGTAATCGTAACTGTATCACCCTTATATAAGGATAAGATATAAGTTCCGGAAGTTCCTGCACTTTCTCTTACATAAACATCATTTGCATTAATTGTACCGGTTTCTACAAGTGCAGATTCCGCATCATCATTCTCGTTTTCCTGAATCTTAATATAATCCGCACTCATATAACCGGTTACTGTTGTACCGTTTGAAGGATGTGTGCAACTGATTTGATACCATTTATTGCCGTCACTTCCGGTCGTTTCGGAAAGTACAGTCACTTCTGTTCCGCCATATAATTCGCATAAAATCGTAGCTGTCGTCGATGCCGTTTTTCGAACGTTTACGGTAGATGTGGCATATTTAGTTGTGACAACGCCAATCTGTTCTGCTGCATAAACCGATGAGGGTTGATGAAAATACATAGTTGTGCATATCAATCCGACAATCAGTAACGCTATAATCAACCGCTTTGAAATTTTTCGACAAGACATATTCGAAAGAAATTTCATAATCTTTTTCCTCTTTTAGGCATAGTAATGCATTCTTATTACTAGTATATTCAAGTTGAAAACCTGCGTCAACAAAACAACGGCTCTGGATTTGTTAAAAAAGTCTAAAATCTCGACCTATGCACGCTTTTTACTCCCACTCTCGTCGAAATGAAACAGAAGCATCAGTCCAAAATAAATCCCAAAAATACCTGTTACATATCCCACACTGGCCAGACGACCGATTTCCATAATTGTGAGATGGAAAATCCCGCATATCAAAAGAAATGTTCCGATTGCTTCCGCCATTGCAAGAAAGAAAAAGATTCCTAATGTGTCGCTGTGTTTTTTTAATGTTTTCATGCTATTCCTCCCATATTATTCTCTGTCGTTTTCATGAGTAGAGAATAGCAAAAGCACAGTCCCTAAATCAGGTCTGTGCTCGCTTGTTTTTTACCTTATTTTGTATAAAGATTTATTATTTATCTCATATACCTGAGAACAAAATTGTAACATAGACTCATCGTGTGTAACCATAATAATCGTCTTGTTCAACTCAATATTAATCTTATGGAGTAGCTGCAAAAAATCCATCGCAGTTTCACAATCCATTGCTCCGGTTGGTTCATCTGCAATAATAACATCCGGTGAATTTATTAATGCACGTGCAATCGCAACTCTTTGTCGTTGTCCACCGGACAATTGATTACACAGTTCATCCATTTTTGCTTCCATTCCCAATTTCAAAAGCATGTCCATAACCATTTTTCTTTTTTCCTGCTTCGAAAAATTTTTATCAGCATAATTTAACGGTATTTCTACATTTTCATATACTGTATAATTGTCAATTAAAGCATAATCCTGTAAAGCAAAGCCAAATATTTCATTTCGAAATCTTGCCTTTGTTTTTTCATCAATTTTCGTTACATCTCTTCCGTTAATATAATAATTTCCTTCCGTCGGATCTGATAGTAACCCTATAATGTTAAGTAGTGTTGTTTTTCCAGCTCCGGATTTTCCAACAATCCCAAGAAAATCTCCCATTTTTACACTTAGCGAAACATGATCAAGTACCTGTTCCGTCTTCGTCTTTTTTTTATATGCTTTTGAAATAGAAATCAATTCTAATGAAACATCACTATTTTTGCCCATAATTACCTCAATTCCCTTTTTACTTTATAATATGGATATACGCTCTCTATAACGATAAGCAGCAAAGCGCAAACGATTAATCCCATCAAATTATAAAAGTCCCGATGAATGAAGCCTGCCACCACGATTCCCACAAATAATTCGAGCGCAGTTAATACCATATATCTGCAAACAATATCATTTCTTCTCGCTCCGCAAAACATATGAATCCGGTATTCATTCAATTGTTTTACAAATATTTTTCCAGCTCCAACGCTGGAAATAACAAAAGAAACGGCGATTAAAGCCAATGCAATTAATGCAGAAATAATATTCATTTCAACTTGATCATTTAAGATTTCTTGAACATGATCACTAACATTAATTAGACTTACTTTAATTGGGCTATTGTTTGATATAATTTTTTGTATTTCATTTCTGTCCCCGAAAACTACCATTTTGGTTTCAGCCATATCCAAATCCGAAAAGCTTAGCTTATCCATATTCTTGTAATTTTGCGGAAGCACATAAGAATAATCTAAATTCTGCTTTACACTATAATTATTTAGTTCACAATACTCAGCATTCTTATCTAAAATTCCAATAACTTTCCCCCAAAATTGTTCTCCGCTTCCTCCATCATCAAATTGATATTTTTTTCCAACTTCATATTTGTCACGCAATTGATATCCCACTATGACAGGAATTTCATCTCCCACCTCGTCATAATCCTTTTCATCGAATAGCCTGCCCTCTAATACAGACATATGAAAAATATCAAAAAATCCATTTGTAACTCTTCTTTGTTCGATGTTGTTTCCTTGTTCATCTACATAAATTGTATAACCAAATTCAGTATAAAACCTGATATCGTTTTCAACCAATGCGTCAAAAAGTTTACTATATTCTTCAATTGCACGATCTGCATTTTCTATTATTTTAGAAAATGTCTCATCATCAGTCTCATCGACAACAATATATGCATCATCAAAACCTTTTTGGAATACCTTAATCGATTTCACTTCTTCCTGATTTTCCCTAATAATATGAAGCAAAAATCCCAAAAAAATCATCAACACAATATGAAAAATACAAATTATCGAAACAATCATCCGATTGTTTTTTATGTCCTTTATTACATAACCTATTATTTTCATCAAAACCCTCTTGTTTGTATTTTCTTATTAATATAAACATGAATGCTCATCGCACATATGGCCAGGTATCCCATCAACATAATCCCACATAGTAGAAGATATTTTTTGCAATCCAGCGCAATTATCGTATAAATAATCGCAGGAATTCCAGTGATTGCGGTTATCTTACACCAAGCTTCAAATGCATTATGTGCAATCATCTTTGTCGTCCCTCCGCAAATATAGAAAATCCATATTGTTTTAGCTTTCGAAATAAGCCACAACGCATGCATCAACATTATATTACACACAAGAGCGCACACTGCGATAATATATACTTTATACGATATTGCCATCGTATCTTTTACAAGTTCAAGCCGCTCTTTCAAAGACATTTGAAATATGGTGTCGTTAAATGAAATGTCATAATCATTTAAATCTGTATCGCTTATTTTATCGTAACTGTCCAAATAATATCTTCCACCAATTTCTTCATTTGAATTCAAGTAATTAATTGCATTCATGCTAATGAAGATTTCAGAATTATTATTTACAGCATTCGTATGCATTTTAAAAACACCAACTACTTCATAGATGTCATTATTAATTGCAATATATTTTTTCCCATCCTGCTCATAAATATCATCTAGATAGTTCTCTGAAACAAGAGCCACATCGCTATGTTTTTGAAAGTCTTCATCTGTGAATTCTCTTCCTTCGCTTAAATCCAGACCCATTTTCATGTTTTTTAGATAAATAGGGGTATACCCTTTATTATTTTGCTTTTGAATGCGAAATGAATTAAATTGTTTTTCTAATTTAGCAATAAAGTCAGACGCAGAATCCTCTTCTGAATTATTTAGAACGAGATCTTCGTAATACTGCGACATTCCATCTTTAGGAATATAGCTATCGTTCCAGCGATTACAAAATAACGTCACCAAAACAAATACACACATCCATGCCAAAATTAAATTTGCTAGCATACCTATGCTATTTCTTCTAACAAACATTTTTCCTCAATTAATCTCTACTTTTTCTCATCTGATTTTCTCATTTGCAAAGATATATATATTGTATTTCAATCTGTATATTTAATCAAATTTTTCTAACTATCATTTCCTTGCACGAAATTTATTAAATTCTTTGAAATCAAAAAGGACGTTTTTATCAAAACGTCCTTTCTGTATCCTCTTAATGGAAAAAATATATTATTTTTTATCTTTCGAAGATTTCTTTTTATCCTTATCTTTATCTTTCGAAGATTTCTTTTTGTCTTTTGACTTTGATTTGTCTTTATCTTTTTTGGATTTCTTATCTTTATCCGCCTTATCCGAATCTGACTTCTTCTTCTCAGACTTTGTCGTAGACGTTTCTGCATTGCGGATTTCATCCTCAAATTGCGTGATTGGAACCATATAAGATACCAAATATTGTTCTAAATCCTCGCGATAGGTTTCATTTTTCAATTCTCTCATGCCCTTAACATAACTGTGAGAATCCAGTTCATCATGCTGCATCTCGATAATTGCAACTGCAACATTGGAACAGTGTGCTGCTATTCTCTCATAGTTTGTAAGCAAATCATTAAATGGAAGTCCCTGATGCATATCACACTTACCACTACTCAATCTCTGGACATGATTTAATTTTAATTCATCGCAAAGCATTCCGATACATTCACGAAGCGGTTCAATGCTTTTTGCAGCTTCTCTGTCATCGGTCAAGAATGCCTGACATGTCATCTCTACAATGTCTTGAACAGCAGCTTCAAGGAATCCCAATTCCTTCTGTGCTTCCTTTGAAAATTCGATATTTTTCTCGTGAAGTTCAGTTGCAACAGCTGAAATATTGACAGCATGATCACCGAGTCGCTCGAAATCGCTGATTACATGCAAAAGTTCCGAAGCCTGATGAGACTGCGCAGCACTTAAGTTTTGGCTTGTAATCTTAATCAGATAGCTGCCGACTTTATCTTCATATTTATCAATCACATTCTCTTTATCCTGAATTGTCTGATAGCGCGTTGCATCGTAGTTCACCAACAATGCCATAGCACGAAGCAAGTTTTTCTTTGCCTTTCTTGCCATTCCGTCCATTGCTTTATGACTCTGCTCTAATGCAATCGAAGGATAAATCAAAAGACGCTCTTCCAACAAATCGAAATCTTCGTAATCTTCTCTGTCCTCCGGAGCTTCTTTGATCAACCAGAATACCAGCTTTTCGATTTGTTTGATAAAAGGCGAAAGCACCAGTACTGTACCAATTCGGAATACCGAATTTAAAAGTGCAATCGTAACCGGATTCATGACAGTTGACATAATACCGAAATGCACAACTGCATTCACGGAATAGAACAAAACTCCCCAAATTATCATTCCGAACAAATCATTCAGCAAATATACTAAGGCAGTACGTTTTCCGTTTTTGCTTGTTCCAATTGCGGATAAAAGAACAGGGCACGCAGCACCTACACCAATACCCAATGTAATCGGAAATGCAATCGAAAATGAAATTGCACCGGTGGTGGACAGCGCTTGCATAATACCGACTGAAGCAGATGCACTCTGTAAAATCGCCGTAAACACAATACCAATTGCAATTCCGACGATTGGATTATTCACACCTTCGATGATGTTTAAGAATACCGGATTGGTACGAAGTCCTGACACAGAGCCACTCATGGTCTGCATACCGGTCATAAGGATTGCAAATCCCATCATGATTCCGCCGACTTTCTTTAATCCTTCATTCTTTACAAATACTTTGAATACAATACCGACAATTGCAACCATTGCTGCAATCGATGCTGATGATACAAGCGTTGCGATTCCACTTCCTGCATCAATGTATGAAAGACATAAAATCCATCCTGTAATAGAAGTACCGATATTTGCTCCCATGATGGTTCCAATCGCCTGAGAGACTTGCATCATACCGGAGTTTACGAAACCAACAACCATAACGGTTGTAGCGGAAGAAGACTGGATGACAGCCGTTACGACAGTACCCAGCAAAATTCCTTTGATTGGAGAACTTGTAAGCTTATATAAAACCATTTCAAGCTTGTTGCCCGCAACCTGTTTTAAGCCATCTCCCATAAGTCCCATACCAAACAGGAACATGGCAATACCACTCAATAATTGTAAAATAGTAGAGAATATTTCCATTCTCTTATCCTCCTAATCTTCTTATACAAAATTTATCTTATCATAAGAAAAACACTTTTGAATATCAACATTTTGCATAAATCACATTTATTTTTTACATTTCTATTATATCATTCTTCCATACAAAAAAGCATGTTGCTCGCAACATGCTCGCGCCGAGCGCTGTTGCATTTATGCAACATATACCTTACGCGCGAGTGCGCATCCATAGCGGAGCGTTTTTTTGTTTAATAGGAAATTCGGAGGAATTTCCTATTAAACAAAAAAGATGTATTTCTCGCCTTCGGAGAGAATACATCCTCATACAAATCTTCTATAAAAAGAAGTTAGGCCCGATCGTTATTTTCCTTTCGATCGGGCCTTTACATAGGTTCTTTTAATTTCATCTTATACACCTTCCACTTTCTTAGATTTTTCAACTTAAGACTTTGGTGGTCCGTACCTCCATTTCGATTAATGGAACCTTGTTGATGTTTTTCAACGGTTCGGTTTCTTTTGATGAATTTATAATATCAAATTATTACCTATGTGTCAACTTATTTTTTCTCTTTTAAATTATTTATCTTCTATTTTCTGACTTTTTGTAACATCTTTTCTATCATTTCAGATAATCGATTAGTAAATTTTGAACAACTGCAGGATTTGCTTTCCCTTTTGTTGCTCTCATCGTCTGTCCCATCAGCGCACCGATTGCTTTTTGTTTTCCGGCTCGATAATCTTCCACTGCTTGAGGATTTGCTACGATTACTTCTTGAATGATTTTTTTCAAAGCTTCTTCATCGTTTACGGTTGCCAGGCCCTGTTCTTTGACATAGACTTCCGGATCCATATCTTTCTCAAACATCTTTGCAAAAACATCCTTTGCAACATTTGAATTGATTGTTCCGGCATCTGCCAAATCCACCAGTTTTGCAAGATTTTCTGCCGAAAAAGACAATTGATCCGCTTCAATATCTTTCTCCTTCATCAAACGCATGGTCTCAACCATCAACCAGTTTGATACTTTTTTCGGCTTCCCGCAAATCGCTGTAGTTGCCTCAAACAGATCCGCCATTGCCTTTGATTCCGTCAGAATTTTTGCATCATATTCCGGAATGTCATATTCTTTTTTGTAGCGCGAAAGCTTAGCCGGGCGAAGTTCAGGCTGATGCTTTTTGATTTCTTCGATCCACTGTTTGCTGATAGACATCGGCACCAAATCCGGCTCCGGAAAATATCGATAATCATGGGCGTCTTCCTTTGAACGCATTGCATGGGAGCTTTCTTTGTTATCATCCCAACGGCGCGTCTCCTGCACCACCTTTCTTCCCATTTCAAGAAGTTCTATTTGGCGTTCACGCTCTCCTTCAATTGCATGCGCAATCGCTTTAAAAGAGTTTAGGTTTTTCATCTCTGTTCGTGTTCCGAATTCCTGACTTCCGACTTCTCTTACAGAGAGATTGACATCAGCTCTCATTGAGCCTTCGTTTAGTTTACAATCCGATGCTCCAAGATACTGAATCGTCTGTCGTAAAGTTTCCAAATATGCGATGACTTCTTCTGCGGATCTCATATCCGGCTCTGATACAATCTCGATCAAAGGTACACCGGAGCGGTTGTAATCTACAATCGATACATCTTCCCACTCGTCATGCACCAATTTACCGGCATCCTCTTCCATATGAATTTCATGAATTCGCACTTTTTTCTTGCCGCTTTCAGTTTCGATTTCTACATAACCATTTCGACAAATCGGCAGATATAACTGCGAAATCTGGTAGTTTTGAGGATTATCCGGATAAAAATAGTTTTTCCTGTCAAATTTTGAATATTGGGTGATGGTACAATTCGTCGCCAACCCCACTGCTATGGCATATTGTAAAACCTGTTTGTTCAACACCGGCAGTGCCCCGGGCTGTCCTGTGCAAACCGGACAGGTATGTGTATTTGGTTTCGCTCCAAAGGCTGTAGAGCAGGAGCAGAAAATTTTGGTCTTGGTGGCAAGTTCTACGTGAACTTCCAAGCCAATTACAGTTTCATAGTTTTTCATAATATCTTCTCTCCTCTATTTGCACATCGGACAATGATGATAGGCTCTTGTCTGCTCAAATGTATATGCTGCACGAATAATTTTTTTCTCCTGGAAGCAGTCCCCAAGCAACTGCGCTCCAATCGGAAGTCCCTTAGAATCAATCCCACAAGGAATTGATACGCCCGGTATTCCTGCCAGATTCGCAGAAATCGTATAAATATCTCCCAGATACATTTGTATTGGGTCAGCCAGGCTTTCTCCAAGTTGCGGTGCTGTCGTTGGCGCTGCCGGCGCCAGAATTACATCATATTTTGCGAAGGCATCATCAAAGGCTTTTTTTATCAGCGCTTTTACGCGAAGTGCCTTTAAATAATATGCATCATAATATCCGGAGGATAGTACAAATGATCCAAGCATAATGCGTCTTTTCACTTCGGCACCAAATCCTTCTGAACGAGATTTTTTGTACATATTATGCAAGTCCGTATATTCTTGTGTACGATAACCGTATTTCACGCCGTCAAAGCGTGCCAAATTTGATGAGCTTTCAGCGCAGGCAATCACATAATAGGCCGGGATTGCATATTGTACCAATCCTAAATCAAACTCTTCCACAATCGCGCCTTTTTCTTCCAAGACTTTTGCGACACCTAGTACAGCTTCTTTTACTTCCGGATTCAGACCCTGCACAAAATAATCTCTTGGAAGTCCAATTTTCATTCCTTTGACATCATCCACCAATGCCTCTGTGAAATGATAATCCTCTCTCAATATTGATGTAGAATCCTTTTCGTCATAGCCTGCGATGATTTCAAGGATGTTTGCACAATCCTCCACATTTTTTGCCACCGGGCCAATCTGATCCAGCGATGAGCCGTAAGCGATCAAACCATATCTGGATACAGTTCCGTAAGTAGGCTTGATTCCTGTCACACCACAAAAGGCGCTTGGCTGACGAATGGAACCGCCGGTATCGGAACCCAATGCGCATGGAACCTCTTCCGCGGCAACCACCGCACAACTTCCACCTGAAGACCCGCCCGGCACATGATTCTCATCCCAAGGATTAACCGTCATTGCATAAGCTGAGGTCTCTGTGGTGCTTCCCATCGCAAATTCGTCCATATTTGTTTTGCCGATTAAAATTGCGCCGGCACTTTCTAATCGTTCCACTGCAGTCGCAGAATATGTGGGCAAATAGTTATATAGGATTTTTGATGCGCAAGTGGTCTTTAAATCCTTTGTGCAAAGATTGTCCTTAATCGCAATGGGAACACCGGCAAGCGGACCGGTTAAAGTTCCGTCATCGATTTGGCTTTGTACCTCCTGCGCCCGTTTGATTAACTTATCTTTTTCTTCTAATGTCAAAAAGCCTTTGACTCTATGATCTTTTTCATCAATGGCAGATAGTGTTTCTCTCATCACTTCTTCCACTGAAAACACTTTTTCTTTGATTTTTCGGCCAATTTCCACAGCCGATAGCGCCATTATTTCAGACATCTTATTTCTCCTATTCTCCGATGGTCTTTGGCACCTTCATGCCGCCATCCTTTGTCACCGGTGCATTCTTTAATGTATCAACACTTCCATCATGTTCAAACGGTACATCCTCTCTAAACACATTGCACACCGGAAATACATGACTCATCGGTTCAATTCCATCCGTATCAAGTTCGTTGAGCTGATCAATGTAATCGAGCATCTCTTCCATGTCTTTCTTCGCTGATTTCGCTTCTTCCGGCGTCAGCTCAAGTTTCGCCAGAATTCCTACATATTCCATGGTTTCATCCGAAATCGTATTGTGCTTTACACCATTTTCATCTACAACTTTTGTTCCTAAATGATTCATAGTTGGTCTCCTTATGGTTCTAATCTGCTCATATCCCGTGGAAATAGTGTTGCTTCTCGTACGTTATCTTCTCCGATGAGCTGCATTGTCAGTCTTTCCAATCCAATTCCCAAACCGCCGTGAGGTGGCATTCCATACTTAAAGGCATCCAAATAATGCTCCATTCCTTCGGTTTCCATTCCGCGATTTTCAATTTTTTTCATCAAATGATGATAATCATGAATTCGCTGACCGCCTGTTGTGATTTCGAGTCCGCGAAATAGCAGGTCAAAGCTCAAGGTATATGTTGGATCCTCCGGATCGTCCATTGCATAAAACGGGCGCTTCTTTGACGGATAATGTGTGACAAACACAAAATCACTGTCATATTCTTCTTTAAAATATTTTCCAATCAGAATTTCTTCCTCCGGTTCCAAATCAAACGGGTTGCGAAATTTACGATCGTATTTTTCGGATACAAGCCTCTTGGCTTCATCAAATCGAACTGCCGGAATTTTATCAACACTCGGCAAAGTAATGCCTAAAATTTCTAATTCCTTTCCATATGATTCCTTCAACAGCTTCATCGTATATTGCAAGAATCCGCTTTCCATTTCCATAATATCTTCAAAACCATCGATGAATCCCATCTCAAAATCCAAAGATGTGTACTCGTTTAAATGCCGTTTTGTATTATGTTTTTCTGCGCGAAATACAGGAGCTGTTTCGAATACTCTATCAAAGACGCCCACCATCATCTGTTTGTAAAACTGAGGGCTTTGCTGCAAAATCGCCGGCGTATGAAAATATTCCAATTTAAAGAGGTTTGCTCCTCCTTCCGCTGATTTCGCACCGAGTTTCGGCGTGTGAATTTCCGTAAAGCCCTGCTGATACAGGAAATCTCGAAATCCTCTTGTGATGCCTTCTTGAATTCGAAAAACAGCACGCTCTCTTGGATTTCTGAGTGATACTGCGCGATGATTCAATTTTGTTTCAAGGGATGTACTCAATTTGCGCTTATTGATTTGAAGCGGTACAGTCTCAGCCGCACGGCTAAGTATGTCTGCTTTGCGCAAGCGAAGTTCAAATCCATGAGGGGCTCTTTTCTCCGGCTGGACGATTCCTTCCGCCTCTAATGCATCTGCTTCTTTGAGTGTTCGAATATCGAACGAAGATTGATCTGGCTCATATACACATTGTACGAGACCGTCTCGTCTGCGAAGTACGATAAATGCCACATCACCCATATCTCGGATGTTGTGAATGGTTCCTCTGACTTTTACATCTTTTCCGGCATAATCTCCGGTCAGAATTTCGGCGATGGTCAGATCCGCCTTTTGCGTTACTCCTGATAAATATTTCATTTCGGTTCCTCCTATGCACATCTGCCATGGAGTAAGACAGATGCGGTAGCAGCGGGACGGAATATGCCCTTCAACAAAAGAATACAAAAACCCCGGGAAATCAAAATATGATTTCCCGGGGCGAAATGTTTACAATATTCCGCGGTACCACCCGCTTTGAAAGCTCTAAAGCTTCCCACTTTGATTCTTAACGTGAATAACCCGTACTGACCTACTATCAGTTCAATCAGTCTGCTCCGGTAGTGTTCCCGTAATCTCCTCTTCCAAACAGCGCTCTCAGTCGGTGACGCTGTATTCCTGTCGGCCTCTGAAGATTAGAGTCTCCTTCATTGCATTTACAACATGTAACTAAATTTGATAAATGTTATAACACAACCACTACGTAAGACGCAAGAACAATTTTCAAAAACTTTACTATTTTAAGAAAAAGGTTTTGAAAATTTAGAATTTACTTTAATTCTTGCAAAACCGGAAGCATCTGCTTTAGAACCTGCTCATATCCGTTTGCATACATGTGCATTCCTTCGATGGAGTATTCTTCTTTTACATCACCGTTTTCATCCACAATCCCTGAGTTAAAATCCAGATAAGTATGACCCAATTCCTCCGCCAAAGCTTTAACGCCTTCATTCGCCTCATTGACGCGGGCCGTATTTCTAAACATCAAAATATTCTTCATATACGGCACTTTTTCGCCCACCTTCGGACACATTGGATAATATGCCATCATGAAGATTTTCACATCCGGAAGGGCCACTCGAATCTTTTGCAAAATCCTACGATAATTGCCAATTAATTCCTCACGGCGATACATCGGACCGTTTAAATCATTGGTACCGATATTGATAAATAAGTATTTCGGCTTTAAATCCGTCACTACAACATCTAACACTTCCATCATTTCCGTTGTGGTAAATCCACCGATTCCGCGATTGTAAATTGCATACGGAAGTGTCACGCCGGTGTTTTGCATCATTTCATTTACCGGAAACTGTTCCATCAAACTTGATCCGGCGAACACAATTTGACCGGTCTTTGCCATCGCATTTAATCTGCGATAACGCTCCACCTTATCTTTCTTTTGCTCCTGAAAGAATTCATTCATTGCCTGATCCACCGCACGCTGAACTTCGATGGATGTTTTCTCATTTTTGCTTTCCATTACTTTTCTCCTAATCTTCTATTCCTAAATATCTCTTTAGTGATGGCAGAGCACGAAGCCCGTCCTCGTATCCCTGATAATACAAATCACCAAGCTTTTCCATATCTCTTTCTAATCTTGAAATTTTCAAAGGTCCCTGAGGCGCAATGATAAACATACGATCTGCCTTGGCCAGAGCATCCATTTCCTCACATTCCTTCGCATAGCGATTCGCGCCGTTCTTTAAATTTTCTTCCAACCGAGGTTTATTTCGATATATGAGCGGATTCAACACGCGCGTAGTAAAATCATCTGCATCCTTTCGAAATTCAAGATTTCTGGTGCGCACAACCACAATCTTTTCATATCCCTGATCAACCGCCCAACGATAAGGCGTATTAACACTGCATCCACCATCCAAACAAAAATGTCCGTCCAATTCAACCGGCTCTGACACATACGGCATGGAAGCAGAGGCTTGAACGGCCTTATAAATATCCGAACAGGTATCTCTGTCAAAATATACCGGTTCTCCTGTATCCACGTCTGTGGCTACGGCAATAAATTTGCGATTCGGATCCATAAAAGCGGATTCATCAAAGGGATCTGTTTCATCTAATGCATGATATACAAAATCAAATCCGATAATTCCGTGGTTTTCACGCATTGCAGGAATTCCCACATACCGTCCGTCAAATCGATATCGAAGATTGACTCGAGCAGCTCTTCCAATCTGTCTGGACACATAATTCATTCCATTCATTGCGCCGGCAGATACACCGATTGTGGTTTGCATGACAATATTGTTTTCCATTAGTGCATCTAAAACACCTTCTCCGTAGACACCACGGAATGCGCCACCCTCAAGTACCAGGCAACCCTCGATGACCTCACCTTGGGCTTTTTTATCCGGAAGATTATCCACGCCGGTGAAGATATGATGTTTCATACGATGTTTCTTCGGAATCGAATAATTGGCATTGCGATTTTGATATGGATCACTTTCAAAGACCTCTCTCAAAAACTTAATGCGCTCACGCATGCTTTCCTGCGCTTTCTTGCTCCGCACTTTTATATCATATCCATGTTCAGCGCCATCTACCTCACGTAGGCACACATCAGCGCCATTTCTTTGCAGGCGTCTGGCATAAGCAATTCCTTCATCTCTGAGGCAATCCATTTCAGCCACTTCCACATAAGCCTGCGGAATCATTTCCGGAAGCGGATTTCTCATCGGAATTGCAAAATGCAGATGATTTTTTGCAGATCCGGCCAAATAATATTGAATCATTTTCAGGTTGTTAGATACGCTCCAATGTTTTCCCTCCGGAAACTCGCGCATAGACTCCCGATCAGTTCTCACATCTGTAAATGGATAAATGAGAAGCTGCCCCACCGGACGATTCCCTGTGATTTCCTCTATAAAATTCGCCACATTTGCGGCCAGTGCCCCTCCTGCACTATCACCTCCGATTACAATTCGATTGGTGTCAATCATCAGTTTCTTGTGATTATGCAGCACAAATTGATAACAGCAAATCGCATCTGTCAAAGCCGCCGGGAAAGCATGCTCCGGCAGTAAATGATAATCCGGCATAATCACCCTACAGTTTGCAAACTTTGCATAAAGCGCAACATTTTTCAGATGCGCCGGCGATGCCTCAAAACAAAATCCACCACCATGTAAATATATCAATGCCGGCAAATCTTTTCTGGCATTCATTGGCTCAATCAAACGCGCACTCATAATCTCATCACGATAACCCTTGAATCGAAAACGCTTTTGCGCAACGCCAAATGGCATATCCGTCAGCGCATTGATGGTTGGCATCATGCCATTGCCAACCTTTAAGATTAAATTGTTGTAATAATTCATGAAAGTTCCCTCAATAAATTTCGCTTCTCACGGCTCATCATCAAAAGCCTGCTATACTCTTTATAATATGGACTTGGATGTTTTGCGATATATGAAACCGCATCCGGCTGAATCGAAAGTTCAGTCACAAAGACCACCATTTCCTGCCCCTCTCCAAAAGCATCCTTAATAAAGGCGAATGCATTTTCGAGCATCACTGAAACAGCCTCGTCCTGCTTTGAAAAATGAAGAAAGAGCGCATCTAAAATCAAATGCACAACGGAAAAACGTTCGTCAAATTCCGCATGTAACAAACGCTCGTAAAGATCCGGCTTCGCCTGTCCCACCAAAATCTCGCTGATGCGATAATCGCTCTTATATTTGTTGTAAAGTCCATAATATACTGCAAAATCTTCTGCCACTTCTTCGTCATGCAAAAATTCCTTTGCCACATCCACTGTCACAGGTATATCCAACTCGCGATAAGTCATCAACAGATTAGAAAAATCTTCCCATCCTCGCGGTGTCACAAAACGAAGGCCATCCACATCCATCTGAATCCGATAAAAATATTTTTGTCTTAACTCCAGATAGGATAAGATTACTCCGCTGACCTTCTGCTGATATGCATAAGCCTTCCAGACTTCGTAATCTGCTTCCACATTGATATAGCGAAGTCGATCCAAAGTAACCATATCAAAATTGCGGACAGAACGATTGTACTCCGGCGGATTTCCCGCACAACAAATAATCCAGCCCTGAGGAACCGCTTCATTTCCGAAAGTCTTGTTCTGTAAGAATTGCAAAATCGTAGGTGCTAATGTTTCCGACACACAATTGATTTCGTCGATGAAGAGGATTCCCTCTTTCTTACCTGTCATCTTCATATATCGATAAATGCTGGCGATAATTTCGCTCATCGTGTAATCCGTAACAGAAAAAATTCTCCCCTCGTATTCCTGCTCATTAATGCGCGGAAGTCCCACAGCAGACTGACGGGTATGATGGGTAATGGTATACGCCACCAAACCGATTTCCATCTCATTGGCAATCTGCTCCATAATCTGTGTCTTGCCAATTCCGGGAGCTCCCATCAATAGAATCGGGCGCTGACGAATGGTGGGAATCTGATAGGATCCGTCTTCTTTTTTCAGCAAATATGCTTTTACTGTATTTTTAATTTCCTGTTTTGCTTCTTTAATATTCATAAATCATCCTTTATCTAAAATGTCACCAAAAGGCGCATTGCCCATTGCGGCACTTCTTTTTCATTATAATCTTCCAAAAATAAAAATGCCACATCATACTCCGGCTTTTGCTTCGGAAAAGTTCCTTTGCCATCCGTGAAATATAAAAGGCCGCACAAATCCTTGATTTCTCCGGTCTCCTGAAGTTTTCGAACATACTCAAAAGCCGGTCTAAAATCTGTGTTCCCGCCCCCATGAATTCTCAATTCGTTGTAGCGTATCATTTCATCGAATTCCTTCGCACTGTGCAACACTCTGTGATCACGTACTTCATCATCCGCCTGAATCAAATGAATCACAGCCCGATCAAAAAAGCTTCCGGTACTTTGCAATACATCTGCAGTCTCTTTTAGAAATCGCTGCACCAATTCTCCTTTTGTCGAATCGCTGGTATCCACAACAATCACAAATGAATCAATGCGTTTACTCTCTCTGGATTCTAATTCTTCGATAAGAGGCATATTGTGATATAGTTTCAACCCATAATAGTAATATCCGTAATCAAAACTATCCGGGTCCACTTTCATTTCCTCTCTCATTCTCGTGAACTGTCGCAGGAAATCTCCATAATTTCTTCTTTGCTTTTGGTTCTCAAGATAAGAGGCCAAAACTTCCGCAGCTTCTTCTCCGGCATCGCGCCCCTGCTTTTGCATCAGCTGCGTCTGCCGATTAATCTTTTCCCACTTCTTTTGCAAATCCTGACTCGGCATCGGAATAGGCATACCATTCTCCGGCATCGGCCAGAAGCGATGATCATCCACTCCGAATTCTTGCGCCATAGCAAGTAGCTGTTCTTTTGAATCCCATCGAATCATTTCAAAGATTGCCTGTGCAGAAGGCAATACGCAACTCGATTTCACGCGTTCATAAACCTCGCGTCGCATCAGGGATAAAATTCGTTTTGTAGTCGGCTTCTGCAATTGATCAATCAAGTATTCCACTGCGATATCTGCTGCAAGAGACATTCGTCTTCTCGCATCCTCATCCATATTCTCCTGAGGAATCAGCCAGAGATGATACAGCAAACAGTGAAACAGACTATGAAGAAATGCCCGATCCAAAAACAAGGCATTGCTTTTAAAAATCCTGATTACATCCTCCGGCTGAAAATACAAATGTTCACCATCTGTCGCAAAATAGTAAGCACCTGATAAGGTTCTGGGTTCCAAAGTCAAAGACTCCATCGCCACGCTCATAAACGGAAAATCCTGGTACACTTCTCTCTTTATAAAATTCATGGTTTTGACGGACATTCTTGCCTGCCACTCTTCTTCCGTTTCAATATGTGCCATATGTACTCCTCTTTAAATTTCAAGTCTCGCTCGCGAGACTTGGCGCGAGATTTGCGTCAGCGTAGCTGACATATAAATTCTGCAACCCCTTCTGCCCATCCTGCTTCTGAGGCAAGTTCTGCTGCCCGCTCAAAAAAATCAGATTCAAAAGATACGGCTTCCAATAATTGTTCTAGCCGCAAAGTATCCCGTTGCCTGATTGCATCCTTCGCAAAGCATATATCATGAGCCTTCACATATGCAAGATAATTTAGCTTTGCTTCCTCCGTCAGGCTATTCGGATACGACAGTCGATTCGCTGCCATCTTGCACAGCGTCCATTCCTGTTCTTCGACTGCTGCCTTTGCCCAGATTCCATCATAGGCACGAAAGTCAAACCCGCTTTCCAAGAAGCATTGTCGCGCACGAAATCCCTCGCCTTCAATATGCCTCCCGAAAATATGCGCCGGACCTATTTCATCATAACTTTCCACATATTCCGGGAACAAAATTCTGCAATCAGGAAAATCAGGATTCCCGAATATCACTTCAACTTCTCCGGTCAGTTGCGCCAGCACCTTTTGCAACGCTCCCGGTTGCGCAGGGGAGCCTCTGAAAATTAAAGTATGCAATTTCGAACAATTCATAAATGCATCACTTCCCACTGCCTGCAAATTTGGGCCCATGGAAATCTGTTTCATTTCTCTGCAATTATAAAAAGCATATGCTCCGATTTCAGTGATTTCATCTCCGATTTCGAAATCCTCAATCAGCTGCTTTGCATAAGCATAATCTTCGATTTTTGTTGATTGAATCTCTTCCATTTCTTTTTGTTCCTCGGAATTACCTTTTATTCCTTTTATTCCTTTTATACGAAAAGAGACCTGCATGGGCAAGTCTCTTATAAATATATCATGCTCTATTCTTGGCCATCCCAGCAATATGTGCACAGCTGACAACGCTCTAATCCGGTTGCATCCAACATATCATCCAGTCGAGCAAATCGAAGAGATGTAAAATTCAGCTCTTTGCGAATTTCCTCCACCATATTTGCATATTTTTCAGAATCCGGATTCGCATATTCTTCTAATAATTCATCCGTCACATTTCCGTTTTCGAGGCGTTCAATCACACGGCGTGCAATCAACTCCATCTCCGAATTGCTTCGTGAGAAATTCAAATATTTGCATCCGAATAAAAGCGGTGGGCAAGCCGGACGAATATGCACTTCCTTTGCACCGCTATCATACAAATACTCTGTCGTCTCTCGCAACTGTGTACCGCGAACAATCGAATCATCAATCAAAAGAATCTTCTTATCGCGAATCAAATCGTCGACTGCAATCATCTTCATCTTGGCAATGAGATTACGCTTCTCCTGAATAGTTGGCATAAAGGAGCGCGGCCAGGTCGGTGTATATTTGATAAATGGTCTGGAGAATGGCACACCGGACTCATTTGCATATCCCACCGCATGTGCTGTTCCGGAATCCGGAACGCCTGCCACAATATCGACTTCCACCTTATCTCGACGAGCCATAGCTGCACCGTTATTGTAGCGCATCTGTTCTACAGAAAGTCCCTCATATGAGCTGGACGGATATCCATAATAAACCCAAAGGAAAGTACAAATCTTCATATTTTCGCGATTTGGATCCACCAGAGTGATGCAATTTTTTTCTGTAATTACTGCGATTTCTCCCGGACCCAATTCACGATATCTCTGATATCCCAGATTCTTAAACGCAAAGTCTTCAAATGAAGCACAAAAACCCTCGTGCTTCTTTCCAATCACAATCGGAGTGCGTCCATATTTGTCGCGCGCGCAATAGATTCCCGCCTGATTCATCAACAGAATCGAAAGAGATCCCTTTACCACATCCTGTGCAAACTTAATTCCCTCGATCAAATTCCCTTTGGTATTAATCAAAGCAGCCACCAATTCAGTTGCATTGACTTCTCCTGTACTCATTTCCTGAAAATGTACATGACCGCTGTCAAACAACAATTGTATCAATTCATCTACATTATTAATTTTGCTTACAGTTGTAATGGAATAGGTTCCGTGATGTGAACGGATAATGAGAGGCTGTGCCTCATAATCTGAAATACATCCAATGCCAAAATGGCCATGCATGTATTGAACTTCTTTATCGAATTTCGTCCTGAAAGGAGAATTCTCGATATTGTGGATTGCACGTTCAAAGCCATCCTCTCCCAATACTGTCAAACCACCTCTTCTGGTACCCAGATGAGAATGATAATCTACGCCAAAAAACAAGTCAAATACGCAATCTTCGCTGGAAGCGACACCAAAGAATCCACCCATGATATAATTCCTCTCTCAGATAGATAATATTATTTTTCACCAACGAAATTTATTGTATAATCCCACTACTTTTTCTGTCAAGTTGTTTTTCGCTCTATCGAACCTCAAAAGAACTTGTATTCTTCTGATAATGATATAAAATAGTTAGTAAGCTAACTCATCTGCTGATGAGTCAATTGAAGGAGGATTTTATACTATGAATGTTGGAGCAAATACGTTTGGATTAAGAACAGTTTTTTACGGAGATTTTGACAGAGGATTACAGCAATTGAAAGAGGCAGGAATTACTTCACTGGAGGTTTGCGTGGAATTTCCAAGCGATCCTGCTAATATGCCTGACTTTCCTAAATTAGAAGGAGCCGATGTCATGGCTTCAGGGATCTTTACGCAAGAAAATGCGCCAGCTAGAATCCAGGCTATGAGAGATGCCGGATTTACTGTAATTGGCGTACATCCTATGGCTTTTGTCTCAAAGCCTCAGGAAATCCTAGATATGATTCCTCTGCTTATTTCTTTTGCAAAAGAAAATCATATCGAATACTATGCCAGCAGTCCAATGAAAGATGCGGATGCCTTACAGGAATTTATTTCTGCATACAAAGAAGCCTCCAGCCGCCTGGCAGCCGAAGGCATCACTTATATGATTCACAACCACGAACTGGAAGTCAAAAAAATCAATGGTCGCAGCGGTCTTGATTTATTGCTTAGCCAATGTCCGGATTTAAAAATTGAACTCGATGTGGGCTGGGTCACCTTCGCCGGTGAAGATCCAATCGAACTCATGGAAAAATATAAAGATCATCTGGGTGTCATCCACCTGAAGGATCTGCGTGCGGATGCTTGCGAAGAAAACAGAGACAGTTGCTTTACCGCCGTTGGCGAAGGCGCAATCCCATTAAAAGAAATCATCGCAAAAGCAAAAGCGTTAGGGCTCGGCGACCATTGCCTTGTCATCGACCAAGATGCCTCAAACGGAAAAATGATCGATGATGTCCGTACCGGTGTTTTCAATATCTCAAAATAGATTATTTTTTCTTTTTAATCAAAAACTTTCTGGCCACATTGATTCCGATTTTATACGGAAGTGGCCGGAGAGCCTTATCTGCTTCTTTTAATTTCTCACGAATCGGCAAATGCTGCGGACAATGTTGCTCACACTTTCCGCATTGTATGCACTGCGATGCGAATCCCGGCTCCACACGAATTCCCATGGCCTGAGCAAATCCAAATCGTGCCGACGATTTGCTTTCCATATACATCAGATTGTAATAATAGAAATTACCCGGAATATCTACGCCCTTCGGGCATGGCATACAATAGCGACACCCTGTGCATCCAACCTTCTCTCGCTCTTTAAAAATCTTGATAATCCGCTCTACAACTGCAAAATCATTTTCGGTAAAAGACCCTACTGCTGCATCTCCAGCAATCCGAATATTCTCTTCCACCATCTCCATAGAATTCATGCCTGAAAGCACACATGTTACCTGCGGCTGATTCCATAACCATCGAAGTCCAAGCTCAGCTGCTGAATAATGATGAACATCCTCTCGCAATAGCTTCATCGCCGGTTCCGGAAGATTTACCAGCTTTCCACCTCGAAGCGGTTCCATAATGATTACCGGAATGCCGCGTTCTCCTGCCGCTTCTAAACCACGGCGTCCGGCCTGGCTGTGTTCATCCAAATAGTTATACTGAATTTGGCAAAAATCCCAATCATAGGCATCAAGTAATTTCAAGAACATTTCTGTATCTCCATGATAGGAGAAACCGACTTGTTTCACACTTCCATCAGCCTTATGGGCAGCAATCCACTCCTCAATTCCAAGGGATTGCAAATGTTCCCACTCTGCGAAATCAGTGAACATATGCATCAAATAGTAATCAATATAATCGGTCTGTAATCGGCGCAGCTCCTCCTGAAATGTCTTATCAATCTGTTCTCTTGTCTTCATCAAATACTGTGGAAGTTTTGTTGCAATCGAAACCTTTTCCCGGATGCCGTTGGAATTTAAAATTTTACCTAAACATTCCTCGCTTCCGGGATAAATATAAGCAGTATCATAATAATTCACGCCCAACTCGTAGGCTCGCAAGATCTCACGCTCTGCCTTCTCATAATCGATTGACGTCCCTTTCTTTGAAAATCTCATGCAGCCGTATCCGAGCTGAGAAACCTCGTTTCCATACTTATCTTTTCTATATATCATCCTTGCTACCCTCTCTCAAAAAAACACTTACTCGCTCCAATAAACCCTCGCAGCCCTCATCAATTTGTTTGTACACACCAAGAAAATCCCCTGTGTACCAAGGATCATCAACCTGTTCTCCCGGTCTGGCTGAAAAATCCATACACAAATGCAGCTTTCCACTTGGATCACCATTGAAAAAGCGCTTGCGCATAATCTGCAAATGAATATCCTCCATTCCGATGATGTAATCGAAGGTCTCATAATCCTTTGCGCACACTTGTCTGGCATGATGCCCCTTACAATTGATGCCATGCTTTGCCAACTCCTCACGCGCAGGCGGATAAACTGGATTACCAATTTCCTCAGTTGAAGTGGCCGCAGACTCTACATAAATCAAATGTTCCAAACTGCGATCACTTATTTTTTGTTTTAAAATGTATTCTGCCATAGGGGAGCGACAAATGTTGCCGTGGCAAACGAATAAAATCTTTATCATCTTAGTAAAAAACCTCTATTTCTGCGTGTTTACTGGCTTTAAGCCTATTTTTGTCCAACGTGTTTTTCTCATTTTCGTGGCAATCCTTGGCAATATTTGGCATAT
>SVFB01000096.1 GCA_015057085.1 Lachnospiraceae bacterium | reverse complement strand
GCTGTGCGCTTATGCGGTATTAGCAGTCGTTTCCAACTGTTATCCCCCTGTACAAGGTAGGTTACCCACGCGTTACTCACCCGTCCGCCACTCAGTCACAAAATAATCATTCCCGAAGGAAATCAAATAGAGTGCTTCGTTCGACTTGCATGTGTTAAGCACGCCGCCAGCGTTCATCCTGAGCCAGGATCAAACTCTCATGTTAAAAGTTGATCGACCAGAATTATCTGGCTTGTTGATTTGTGTACCAAATCTACTGTTTTTAAAGGTTCGTTCTTAATTAATTAAAGAATTGACCAGAGAGAACAATTTCATCTCGCGAACAAGTTCGCTCGATGTTCGGCTCTCGCCGAATACAAGTTTTTGAAAATCTTTTCGCTCTTCTGCAAGCAGAAGCTCAAATCTTTTCAAAACCTTTAAATTCTTCTCAAGTTTTTTCAAATCTTTCAAGGTTATTCACTGTTTAGTTATCAAGGTTCTGTGCTCCGTCGATTCGTTCAACGGACAGCTTACAAATAATACTATATTTTTTTGTGCTTGTCAAATGTTTTCAAGAAATTTTTTAAAAAATTTTTGAAGTGTTTTTCAAGCGTATCGTTTTACCGATTTTTATTATTTGTAAGGAACGCAGAAGGAGGGATTTGAACCCTCGCGCCGCTGTTAACGACCTGCACCCTTTCCAGGGGTGTCCCTTCGGCCAGCTTGGGTACTTCTGCATAAAGAATATTGATTCTTTGGCAAAAAATTACTTCTCCCGAAAAAAGCGGAGAAGTAGCTGCTCGAATTACTTCGATATTCTTTTGTGAAACGCAGAGGGTGGGATTCGAACCCACGCGCCCTTGCGGACAAACGGTTTTCAAGACCGCCTCGTTATGACCACTTCGATACCTCTGCAATTGTTTACGCCTTTCGTTCAGCGCGAAATTTATTCTAGCATCAATGGGTGACTGTGTCAACTCATTTTTTGAATTTTTTTAAAAGTTTTTTTAGTCTTTTTATTCCTGTAGATGAAGCAAATGATCAGCAATTACCAAATCACCGGAAGTTGTAATTTTCATATTATTGTATTCGCCCATTACAAGCTTGATTTTATGTTTTGTAAATGTCTCTACCACCATTGCATCATCCGTTATTTTTATATCAGAGGATGCCTGATAAATTTTGCTATAAGCTTCTTTTATTAATGAAGTCTCAAACACCTGTGGAGTCTGAATACTCCAAAGTGTATTTCGGTCCGGCGTGAATTTAGCATATCCATTTTCGTCTGCAACTTTTATGGTATCCGTAATCGGAACCGCCGGTACGCAGGCGCCTTCTTTTTGGACCTCACATAAAAGAGAGTCAATCAGCGCATTATTAATCAGCGGTCTGGCCGCATCATGAATCAAGACATAATCCACATCATCGCCGACCTTTTGCAAACCGTTATAAACAGAATCATAGCGCTCTGCTCCGCCTGATACAATTTGCTTTACTTTTTGTAATCCATATTTTTCGACGATTTCTGTCTGGCAATATTTGCGATCGGATTCAGAGGTCACCAAAATCACCTCATCCACTCTGCTGTTCTCAAAAACTTTAAGGCAATAATAAATCACCGGATAATTCCCGAGATACAAATATTGCTTTGGCACATCGCTGCCCATTCGCTTTCCTACTCCGGCAGATAATACAATCGCTACACTTTTCATCACTATTCACCCAATTTCAAATTTGCCACAGCATTTAAATCCAAACCGGCACGTTTGCCGGCAATGAAATCATAATAAGCTGCTGCTCCAATCATTGCTGCATTATCAGTACACAAAATCGGTGATGGGCGGTAGAACTTGACGCCTCTCTTTTCACATGCATCTTTGATTGCTTCACGAATAACACCATTCGATGCCACGCCCCCCGCAATTGCAAAGGATTTTGCATGATATTCGTCCACTGCATGCATCGCATGGTCCACCAGCACATCTGTTACTGCCTTTTGAAATGATGCTGCCACATCCGCTTGTACAATTTCGATTCCCTTCATTCGGCAACCGTTCAAATAATTTAATACAGCTGATTTCAAACCGCTAAAGCTGAAATCATATACATCATCCCCTACTTTTGCACGTGGGAATTGGATTGCATCCGGATTTCCTTCATGCGATACCTTTTCAATTTTCGGTCCGCCCGGATAACCCAATCCAATGGCACGGGCAACCTTATCGAAGGCTTCTCCTGCCGCATCATCTCTGGTTCGTCCGAGAATTTCGTACTTTCCGTAATCTACCACACGGACAAGATGTGTATGTCCACCTGAAACCACGAGACATAAAAACGGTGGTTTTAAATCAGGATTTTCAATATAATTTGCGCTGATATGCCCCTCTATATGATGCACGCCCACCAAAGGAATATTATGTGCATAGCTGATTGCTTTCGCTTCTGCCACACCCACAAGTAATGCACCAATGAGTCCCGGGCCATAAGTCACGCCGATTGCATCAATATCATCCAAGGTCATATTTGCATCTTTTAAAGCCTGCTCAATGACCTGATTGATTTTCTCAATATGTTTGCGCGATGCAATTTCCGGCACAACTCCACCATAAAGAGTGTGTAAATCAATTTGGGAGGAAATGACGTTTGAACGCATATCCCTCCCGTTAACAACGACTGCTGCTGCTGTTTCATCGCAGGAGCTTTCAATTGCCAATATTTTAACTTCTTTTTCCATTTGATTACTCATTTCCGGAAGCCTCCTCGGAAGCTTCGATTTGATAATATACTAAGATTTTCCAATTGCCTTCTGTATCTTTGCGGAGCACATACATCTCATGCGTTCTGCTGAAATTACTTCCTTCTTTTATAAAGTATGAAGAAGAAACATAAGCGATTTTGTCCTCTTTATCTGTCATATATAAAACATCATCGCTATCGCATACATCGGATTGGGAAATCAGTTTAGACGCAGATTTATACGCCTCGATATCGGCTTTCACCGACTCAAGATAAACCGACTGCGGATTATTGTCTTGCAGCTCCGAATCAAACAATCTGCGCGCCTGTTCGGCCATAGCGCTCAGTTCCTCATCCGTATACTTTTCGGCATAATATGCAGTTATAATTCTGTTGTAAAACTTGACAACCTCTCGCGGTGTGGAAGGATAGTTTTTCGCCAAATCTCTGGTGTTAATCTTCTCAACTTCCGTCAATTTCTGTTCTTCCGTGTTTGCTGTCTGGCGGCTTCTGATGATGCCATAATATCCACCAACGACCACCATAACCACGAGGATCGCCGACAATACAATAATGCCGGTCTTCTTCATTTGTTACTCCTCAACAAAATTCAATGTTACCGTTTTCCCATCTTTCCCCATATGTGCGTTTTCAAAAATCTCGCGCACTTTAGGCATATAATCTTCGCCTCTTACAAGTGAAGGTGAAAAATGTGTCAACCACATTTCCTGAACCTGTGCTTTCTTCGCAAGTTCTGCAGCTTCATAAAAGGTCATATGCTTATATTGCTTCGCCTTCTTTAACTTCTCCGGCTCCGCATACATTCCTTCACAGATAAATAAATCTGAATTTTGTGCATTCTCCGCAATTGCATCCACCGGTCTGCTATCTGTACAATATGTCAGTTTGATACCTTTACGCGGTGCTCCCATAACCATATCCGGGGTATAGGTTTGTCCCTCAAACATAACCGTCTCCCCTTTTTGAAGCGGATTCCAACACTTAAGCGGAATGTTTTGTGCTTTTGCTCGCTCAACGGAGAATTTCCCCGCACGCTTAATTTCTACTGTATATCCATAGCATACCACATTGTGCTTTACACGAAATGCGCGAATATGATATCCGTTTATTTCAATATCGGCAGTTGGTTCTGCTATCTCTATATATTGTATATCAAATGGCAGTTCCGGCGCAATGGTACGTAATGCCGATACGACTTTCTTTAATCCCACGGGTCCAATGATGGTAAGCGGTTCTGTACGCTCTGCATTTCCCATCGTCAAAAGTAATCCCGGAAGTCCGCTGATATGATCCGCATGAAAATGTGTAATCAACAAAATATCAATCGGCTTAAAGTTAACTCCGGCTTCTTTCATGGCAATTTGTGTGCCTTCGCCGCAATCAATCAAAAGCTGACTACCATTATATCTAAGCATCAGAGCCGTAAGCCACCTACGCGGTGTCGGCATCATTCCTGCTGTTCCTAAAAGACAAACATCTAACATCTTATATTCTCCCACGCCATAATCATAGCGTCTTCTTTTGGTTCTTCATAGAACCCTTTTCGAATGCCCAGATTCTCAAATCCCATTTTTCGATAGAGGGAGATGGCATTCTCGTTCGACACACGAACTTCTAAAATAATCCTTTGCAATTGCGACTCCGCAATATACTGCTTTGCAACCTCCAAAAGTGCACCTGCATATCCGCGTCGTTGAAACTTCGGATCAACCGCCACATTGGTGATTTCTCCCTCATCAACCGAGCAGTACATGCAAACATATCCGCAGACCGTCTCAGATTCATCTTTAAAAACCCAAAGCTTTGCAGCCGGATTGCATAGTGCCTGATGAAAATGTTCCTTTGTCCACGGTCTTGAAAACAGCTGTTTTTCGATGGCTGCTACCGCATCCAAATCTGCTTCCTTTGCCAGCGTAATCATATGCGAAAATCCTTTGCTTTGTTTCCCAATTCGCGTTCGGCCTGTGATGCACGCAGATAATCCGGCTTATGTGCTGCTGCGCTCTCCGAAACACCTTGTGCAAAAAGTTGCTTTCCAAGCAAAGCCACCGCAGCCGCAGACTGCTCTCTCATATTGGCCGGTGCAAAAGTGACCGGAATTGTCGATTGTGCTTTAATATATTCGCGATGAAGCACAGATGCGTCACCTAAAAATACCACAGGCTTTCCAAGCTTGTTGAGATGCTCCACCAAATCTTCGATTAAGCACAAATTTTGCGCTTCATCTACCACGAAGTCGTCTCCCTCGAAATGATAGATTCCGGTATATACCTGATGTCTTCTTGCATCCATGATTGGACAAATCAAACCCGGATTGCCCCACATTTGAAAAGCCAGACCATCTACTGTCGGAACTGGAATGATTGGTTTGTTCAAAGCAAGTGCCAGTCCCTTCGCAGTGGCTGAGCCAATGCGTAAACCGGTAAAGGAGCCAGGTCCTTTCGAGATTGCAATTGCATCGATTTCTTCTAGCTTTGTTTCCGTCATCCGAACCACCTCATCCACCATTGGAAGTAAAGTCTCGGAATGTGTTTTTTTATAATTAATGCTGTATTCTCCCAGAATTTTGTCATCCTCTGCGATTGCAACAGATGCCACCTGTCCGGAAGATTCAATTGATAATATCTTCATATTTATCGTGTGTCCTAATTTATCATGATCATTTATGATTGTGTATGGATTGTGATTTTTCGATAATCAAAACCTTTATCCAAATCTTTTTCGATTATAATATCCGTTCGCTCCATCGGCAACAATTCTTCGATTTTCTCTGACCATTCCACGATGCTAACGCCGTCTCCGTAAAAATAATCTTCATAACCGATTTCATCCATCTCATCAATATCGCCAATGCGATATACATCAAAATGATAAAAGGGCAAACGGCCATCTTCGTATACCTGGACGATGGTAAAGGTCGGACTGTTGATTGGCTCATCAATGGAAAGACCTTCTGCAAATCCTTGCGTAAAAACAGTCTTTCCCACACCCAAATCCCCTGTTAATGTATACAGATCACCGGCCTTTGCCTTTTCACCTAATTGCCTTCCAAGGACGTGGGTTTCCTCCGCCGAATGAGATTCATAAATATATTCGTTCATACAGTGTCCTTTATTATAATTTCATCACTTATTTCATCTTGACGCGATATTTCGGGAGCTTCTGAATCGCAAGCGCCTTGACTGCGTCATAGTGGTCTTTCAACTGTTCCCGCGGAATGATATATGCATTGATGCGGTTGCTGTAAATCAACAGATAATTCTTGTTTGCCACCATTTTAAAAATCATATCCCATGGCAGTGTGCCTTTTTCCTCGCCGCTATGTACTTCAATTGCCTCTTCCGAAATCACATAGTGCAATACCCCAGATAATACTTCATTTTTCCGGAAGGTCTTTTTCGCTCTGCTGTTTAATGTAATCGGAATGTATAAAAGAAATACAACTGCTACAGCGATATATAAAACCGTATATTGATATTTGCCATTCATTGCCGATACCACACCTGATATTACAAACAGAATCGCAATGATAATCGAAATCGGTCCCTGCAATGTGGTATAAGCATTTCGCATATTAAAACGGAATAAATCTTTTGCTGTTAATTGTATATCAAATTCTATCGCCATAAATACAAATTATCCTTTCGCATTTGGGTTTATTATACAATATATTGCGTCTAAAATAAAGTGCTCCCCGCATTAGAAAGTTACCATTCACAGCATGTATTGTCTAGTATCCTCAGCCCATAAACCCGGTACCCCCTTCACAATTTTGCGAATATTTTAGGTTTTCAATATGCAAAAGGCGAGCATCACACATGTGTCTTTT
>SVFB01000112.1 GCA_015057085.1 Lachnospiraceae bacterium | reverse complement strand
TCTGGGACCATGACTATAAAGTAACTTATCAACCATGTAGATATATATTTGAATATCCAGCAGGATGTTCAATATCTACACAACAAAAAATGATAAGTCAGTAGCCTCTATAGGAGGACTACAAAACTTATCATACGAGGAGATGATCATATGGAACTGTATCAACTGGAATATTTGGTTGCAATTTATGAACATAAAACAATACTAAAAGCTGCACAGGCACTGAATGTTGCACAGCCTTCAATGACTAAAGCCATTAAAAAATTAGAGGATGAATTTGGCTTTCTTTTATTTGACAGAAATAAGAACCGCTTAGTGATTAATGAAGCTGGTCTTTGTGCTGTTGAACACGCTCAAAGCGTTTTGAAAGAAATAAACAATCTAAAAAGAGCAACGATTAAAACGCATCAGAATAATCTTGTTTTAAATTTGGCGTCTAATGCACCTGCACCTTTATGGGCTGTTAACCAGTTGGTGACTTCTAAAGTCAACAACTTCATATCAAGGGATAATGAAACATTAATCAAAGGATTTAATAATTTAGAATATGATCTTATCATATTAGATTATCCAATCAATAAACCAAATATAAAATGTCATAAAGTTTGCGATGAACAGTTATTTATTGCAGTCAAACCTAACCATGAATTGTCACATAAAGCTGAGGTGACTTTTGATGATATTAATGGCTATAATATTCTTCAAATCAGTAATGTAGGATACTGGTATGAGGTTACCACTGAACATTTACCATTAAGTAAGTTTGTGTTACAGGAAAACGTTGAAAACTATAATATTCTGGTAGAAGCTTCAGACTTACCTGTTTTTAGAACAAATCTGACAATAGAAAAGTACAGAGATAAAGAAAATAGAGTATATATCCCTATTACAGATCCTGAAGCCAAATTATCATTTTATGCTATATATCATCAAAGAAATGACCATCTATTCAAATCAGTCTTTGAGAATATACATAAAGTTGATTATTCAAAATTTAAACCTTTTTAATGTTAAAGGAGGCTGTAACGAAATGATTTATTAAAGTCATTTCGTTACAACCTCACGATTCAATAACAAATTTGAATTCCATTTGGCCTGTGGATACGAACCATATTGCAACACTATTTTACCCCGTACTTCTCAATAGTCCGCTTTCCATAATTAGCAGATAACCCTTCAATACTATCTAAATAATCTTTTTCAACATCACTTAATGTTCTTGCTTTGTACTTCTTATATTCTGCTTCTGCTTTTTCCATCGCTTGGTTATGTGTGATACTTCCATTTCCGACAAGGAACTGCTCCCCAGTTGAGGTGAGAATTCCATCTAAATGCTTAGCCCAGTCTTGCATAGTCATTGTAATTTCTCGTTCAGCCTGTCGCTCAGCAAAATCAAGATATCCTGACACTAGCTGTCCCATTGCTCGTAGTTCCTTCTCATCAAGATAATTCTTTGCAACTTTTGCCTCTCGAAGAGTAGGCTGAGTCCCTTCGAAAGATGTTAATCCCATGAACTCTTTTTCAGCGTCAGCCCTATGATATATTACTTCTGCTGCAGTCTCACCAGAAATTGCATAATGAATTTTGTTTTGTACTTTTTTAAAGAAAATAATGGATTCTTCAGCTTTTGGATCATAATCAATACTAGTCGCATATATTTCAAGTATTTGTCTATAGAACACTTTTTCCGATGCTCTAATATCTCGTATTCTTTCTAAAAGCTCTTTGAAATAGCCGCCCCCGCCTAATTCCTTGAGGCGTTTATCATCCATCACAAATCCCTTTTTAAGATACTCTTTCAGTATTCCACTAGCCCAAATTCTAAATTGAACTCCTCGTTGCGAATGAACTCGATATCCAACTGAAATAATCATATCTAAATTATAATATTCTATATTTCGAGACACTTCACGAGCCCCTTCCATTTGAACTGTTGCAAAATTTGCAACAGTTGAATCTCGTTCAAGTTCCCCTTCTTCATATACTTTTTTTATATGTCTCGAAACTGTTGATTTATCTCTTTGAAATAACTCTGCCATCTGTTCCAATGAAAGCCAAACTGTATCATCGTTAAAAGTGACATCGACCTGTGTTAATCCATCTTCTGTTTTATATATAATAATCTCTGAATTATCCACAATAATTCCCCCCTGACTTTAATACTTTCAAAAAAATACCTATCTACATTTTCACATAGATAGGTATCATTGTCAATATTTATTCGAACATACGTTCTGCTCCATCTCAATAATTTCAGATTTATCTCTCATGTTAAAAAAGATGCAGTATGAACTAGAAAGTTATTCATACTGCACCTTTTATTTCATCGCATCTTTCCCAAATAGCTTAGACTTGGTTTTGGCATTCTTTGCTGTGTTTTTCTGTTAACTGATATCAGTCCAAAGGTCATCGAAAATCCCTTTTGCCACTCAAAATTATCAAGTAAAGACCAGTACATATAGCCTCTGATATCAATACCATCCGAAAGGCATTTGGCCACTCCCTCAGTAGCCCCTTCAATAAACGCTACTCTCTCAGTGTCATCCGATGTTGCTATGCCATTCTCTGTGACCATAATAGGTACTCCCGGCATCTCCTTAGCTACTCGTCTGATAACGTTCTCAAGAGCCTGCGGATATACCTCATAGCCCATCTGAGTAACCTTGGCTCCCTTCGGATTAGGACATATGCCATTTGCTCCGATAAGTGAACGAGTATAATTTTGCAGGCCGAAAAAGTCATCGTCCTTGATATATGGAATATAGTGGGTAAACTCGTCTGACCATTCCTTCATGGCATTAGCTGCACCGTCTCCCTCTACCTGAATATCATGTAAGGATAAAGATAGTCCTATCAAAAGCTCAGGTTTCACTGCTTTCATAGCGACTTTGGCTGCCTGATGCGCTCTCACTACAAGCATATCACCTTCCGCAGTTCTGCTGCTGACAAAGGTCTGTGGCGAGCTTGTCCTAAACACTTTTTTGTTCTCGAAACGCTGAAAAAACATATTTTTTAACATAGAATTAAAATTCATTCCTACCTGAGCTGTGCCCTCAAGATTCTTATCCCCGCCCTTTTTCCTGTTTTTCATCTGTTCCTTCATCTGGCGGGCATAACGCTCTGCAATAGCCGCAACCTGAATTCCCATGTTGGCTTCATTGATGGTCACAACATACTTCATCAGGTCCCCAAGCTGCTCCACCACATATTTGCAGTAATCGGCAAAAGCCTTCACAGTGGATTCTGCTTCCCAGCCACCGTTTTTGATAACCCATACCGGAGAAGTAAAATGCATCATGGTAACAATAGGTTCCACCCCATTATCTCGACAACACTCTAACACTTTGCGATAGTGCTCTATTTCATTGGCATCAAAACATCCTTCTTTGGGTTCAACTCTCGCCCATTCTATAGAGAATCTGTATGCATTAAGACCGGCTCCGGCCAAAAGCTTAATATCCTCTTCATATCTGTTATAGTGATCCACTGCTTCAAGGGATGGCTCATTGAAATTGGTATGCTTCATATGCTCCATTGCCCAGTAATCACTGTTAACATTATTTCCCTCAACCTGATGGGCTGCTGTGGCAGCACCAACTAAGAAATTCTCATCAAATCTTGCCATTTTTATCCTCACTTTCCCTTAAAGCTCAGCATGACGCTCAACCACAACCGGTTAATACTTTATGCTGTGTTTGCCCGGCAGAAGAATGTCTACGGAGCCATCCTTCATAATAAGCCTTGCCTTCATATTAGCCGGAATTTCTATTTCCAGTATAAATCCTTCATCTTCACATTTGTAACCGGATACTATCTTTCCGTATGGAGAATCGTATACTGCACTTGCATTACCTATTTCTTTTACCGGCTTTGGATTAACGGTTATTTCTCCATTCTCTACATTAATACCGCAGATTCCGGAAATAAGCCATTTCACAACAGCGCCTTTGGAATAATGATTCAAGGACTCATGGGGCACTCCTGCCTCATCCACTCCGTTCCATGCCTCCCAGATAGTGGTTGCACCTTTCTTGACTGAATAGAGCCAGCCCGGCATTGAATCATTAAGCAGCACCTTGACAGCGGTATCCACAAAACCATAATCAGCCAGAACAACACATAAATCAGGTGTGGATAAGAAACCGGTATTAAGATGATAATTATTATCCATCACGATCTTGTTAAGCTCTTTTGCTGCGGCGACCTTCTCATCCTCTGTCAAAAGGTCAAAGGTGATTGCCCTGATGTACTCAGCCTGTCTGTCTGACTGAATCTTGCCGTTCTCGGTGGCTATATATCTGAAGGCTTCCTTAGCTCTTGACGCCACCTCCGCAAAATGTGTTGCATCCTCAGTCTTGCCAAGAATATCTGCTATCTCTTTCATCATTTGACCGGATCTAGCAAAATACGCAGTGGCCACCTTACTCTGTGGTGTACGCATGGCACTTTGGCTTTCCACATCAGGCTCGCACCACTCACCGTAATCGATACCAGTCTCAATGGTATAATTGCGATTTGGCATACGCTTAAATCTCTTCATAGGATTAAGCGGTTTATCCTTGGCACGTCCTTCAAGGAAGGCATACCATTTTTTCATCATGTCGTAGTTTTCTAAAAGAATTGACTCATCACCCGTTCTCTTATACATGGCATAGGGAACAATTATCACAGCATCTCCCCAACCCACAGAACCCGCAAGCAGTCCGGAGAAAAAGCTTGGATTGTTGTTTCGCGGTGCGATATTTGCGACCTTGCCATCCTTAAACTGAGCAATACGGCACTCCGCCAACCACTTTTTTACAATGGTATAGCAATCCATCATGGTAAGTCCCGCTTCGATAAACACACCCATATCTCCTGTCCAGGCTGCACGCTCTCTTGTAGGGCAGTCTGTGGGAACATCGCAGAAGTTGGACTTCATGCTCCAAAGTGCATTACTTACAAGCTTGTTTAAATCCCTATTTTCACACTCAAAGCCAAAGGTTTCCTCCATGTCGGAATATACTGCAATGGAAGTGAATTTTGCATCCGATAAATCTATATCAGTCTCCACTTTGGCGTATCTAAATCCCCAGATGGTGAACTTTGGCTTGTAATAGTTCCTTCCCTCGTGGCATATAAGAGTGAGCATCTGCTTGGTGCCCCCCTCCTTATGCCTTTTTCGATCCTGAAAATTTTCCTGAGTGAAGTTACCGTTTTCGTCTAATGTTTCACCGGTTGTAAGTACAAGTTTCTGGCCTTTTCGCGCACTAACCTCCACTTCAATATAACCTGCAAGATTTTGACCGAAATCAATTACAGTTTCGCCGTTTGGAGTGGTAATAAGCTGTCCTTCAAATCGCTCTTTTTCCTTTATGGCAACAGCATTCGAGCAAATCAGAGTGTCAAAGCCTAAATCGGCAATTTTTACGCCGTGGTACGGAAATTCTTCAATTGTCAGATCAACAGCCTCACCCTGCTGCATATCGTCTTCTCTGATTGGACCGTCAGAAGACGCTTCCCAGGTCTCATCAGAAACGCAGATAACCTTTCCGGCAGTCTCAAGCTGACAGAGAAATGCCAGCTCTGTACCATAAAGATTTCTGTCTCCGTCAACACCTGATACACTTCTAAACCAACCGTCTCCAAGGATCACATCTATTGTATTCTCGCCTGTATGCACAAGTTCGCTTACATCATAGGTTTGATAGGCCAGGCGCTTATCATAATTGTAGCTTCCGGGAGCAAGTACAAAATCGCCTACACGTCTGCCATTAATATAGGCCTCATATAGTCCGTGACAGGTAATATATAATCTTGAATTTTCTGTACTGTCCGCTGCAAATTTTTTTCTCAGATAACTTGCCGGTTTATGCTCCTTGGGATCACCTTCAAGCTCCGGATTAATCCACTTTGCCTGCCAGTCCGTTCTGTCGAGCAAACCCATTTCATAGAAAGCTTTTGAAGGCTCATCGGAATTACCATTTTCATCCCAAAGAGCAATCTCTATCTCCACACGTTCTCTTGAATGTGCATCATATTCAAGTCTTGCACTCATCAGATCCGACTTTACTTTGCCTGATGAATACACCTGATTTCCACAGACACAGGCAGTGATTTCGTAGACAGTCTGTTTTTTGCCGCCAGTACAGTTCCAGCTCACAAGTGGGTGCTTAAAATCAACACCAATCGGATTTTTCAAATGATCAATTTTGATATTTTGGGCTCTCATTATATTCCCCCTGTTGTTTGATTCGGTGTAACATGCTTTTTCAGATAATTGCAGCTTATTTCCAGTGATTTGATCGGATCCTTTTCGATCCAGTTCTTATGACTTTCCAGAATAATCGAATCAACCCCCGCCTTCTTGGCCACTTCTATCATCGCCTCAAGATTCATGTTTCCTGTGCCAAGCTCCATCGAATCAGACTTCAAAATCGGGGTCATCGGTGTCTTAATCACTTTTGTTCCTCTGTCATTGATATGATAAAGCTTCAATCTGTCTCCAAGCAGCTTCATGGTGGCTACTGCATCCACTCCTGCCTCTGTAGGCCAGTAGGAATCAAATTCAAAATTAAGATACGAGGGATTGGTTCCTTCCACTATTCTTTGGTAAGCGGTAATACCTCCGCAATCAAGCCACTCAATATTATGGTTGTGATAAAGGAGCTGTATGCCCTCTGCCTTAAGTGCCTTTCCAGCTTCATTAAAACGCCTGCACAGCTCATCAACCAAAGCTACATCTCGGTAGTCAAACCTGTACATTCCGGTAATTACCACTTTATCGGTGTCAAATTTGTGGGCTTCCTCAATAACAGATTTAACATCTCGTTCGATGCTGCCCAGGTCCTCATGAACGGATACAGCCTTCAAATCCGCCTCTTTAAGAAGAGAAAGCCAGTCAAGCTTTCCACCTTTTCCGGTAGGCATCCCTGCTGCCTTGGTAAGCGCACGAACCAGAAAGGAGGTAGGCTTAATCATAAAGCCATTTAACTCTAAACCATCATAGCCTGCTGCCTTAATTTTTTTAAGAGTACTTCTTGCATCGGCTTCATTACCTGTTACCGTGCCAAGCATAATCTGCTGAACTGCTAAATTAATCATATCTTTACTCCACAAATGTTAATCTTCCTTCTGTAATTCCACTCTCGTTAAAAGCATCTACTCTTACATAGTAACTCTGTCCTTCCACCAATGCACCTATTCTGACATTTCTTTCGAAGGACATCATACTATGATAAAGCTTATCCTTTCCATGGCCCCATAAGATATTGTATCCAACCACATCATCTGTAGTCTCATCAATCTCAATCTGAAGGTCAATAGCTGAGGATCTCTTTGCATGATACTCCACAGCCTGACATTTTCTTCCGCAGTCAAGGCCAAATACTCTTATTCCGCTGACGCAAGGTCTCTGCTCGTAAGGAACCACCATATTCGAAAGGCGAAGATATCTGACCTTAATGCCCTCCTCTCTCACCAAGAAATCATGAGAAAGGTCAGTGTCTGCCTCTCTTTTATCCTCGATTACAAAATATGTGTCACCGTCTACAGAGCCCTCAAGCAGATATTTCGTAACCGTATTTGCCTCCTCAATATATCTTGCCTGGGTTGTTCCTCTAATCTCTCCCGGAACAGGAATATTTATCTCATCATCCGCAAAATTTATCTGAATTGCTCTGACATCATAGTTCTTTCCAAGGTCCAGCATAATCCATTCTTCGCTTGTATTGGTAGCCGCCTGCCACCAGGTCTGAACATTCTCATCTGCTATATTTTCAGGTCCCTTGCCCTCAGTGCTTGATGAGGCTATCGCATTTTTTCCATAGGATAAAAGCATCCACTCCGGCTTAGCAAAAGGATCCATCTTGCCGTCATTAACTGCTATAGGCCAGTCACCGTAGGACTGATTGCAAAAAAGCTCTCCGTTTGCATCAAAACCGGCAGGCCATAAGCCTACTCGACGCTCGAAATCATGATTTTTGCTGATTCTCATGGTAGCGGTATGCCAGAGATTTCCGTTCTTGTCTTCCATGGTGGAACCATGACCCGCGCCCGGAATAAAACCGCCCGGCTTATATGAATAAGGGTTATTAAGAGCAGGTTCAAATGGCCCCAGTGGAGAATTCGAAATGTAAACTCCGTCACCGTAGGTATTGTACTGTGTACCACCAAATGCATACTGGAGATAGTACTTTCCGTCATGCTTGTCCATCCAGGCCCCCTCGATGTACGGTTTGTCCGAAAGCATTCCCTTTATCATAATTCTGTACTTTTCCGGAACAGCTTCTATTCCCCCCGGCAATGACTTAACATAGTACTCGAAGGCTGCTTCTATTTCCGTCTCAGACTTTGGAAGCTTTGAGTTGTTTTCACCAACTCGCTCAAAACCATATTTCTCAGGATGACCAAAAATGAGTTCCACAGCTTCACTCTTAGGGTTCATGGTCTTAGGATCAAGCTCGCAGCCCCAGATCGGAGTCATATTTGAACAGCCCCAATAGAAATAGATTCTTCCGTCATCATCTACAAAAAGGTTCGGATCCCAATAATCAAATGTACCCTCAACCTTCTCATAAGGACCATTTTCGATATCCTTTGTCCTAAATCTGTCACAATTGTAGTCATGACTTGAAGCGCAAAAATATACATACTCTCCAAGCACCCTTACATCTGGTGCATAATCATAAAGTGGCAGCTCCTTTGGAAGTCTCTTATTGGTCCAGTTTACAAGGTCATCCGATACAAAGTAGCCAAGGGTCATCGATGCAAAAATATAATATCTTCCTTTAAACTCAATCATGGATGGATCAGCCGCTTCTCGGCAGACAGAAATTTTATTCTTCCTCTGATCCGCATTAAACTGATACCTGTAATTTATATTAAGTGGATTGCAAAAATATTTTTTCATAGCTCTACTTACCTTCTTTTTTTATCTGTCTCAGTGCAGCATCCAGACCCTTTATCATATCGCTGTCAGTATCCATTCCCCCCTGGGATATAAGCTTCTTTAATGGTTGTCTGGCAATAATCTTTTGCATTGCCTCCGGAATCTCAACATTTTTACCCATTCCTCCGGCTGTGTTTGCATTCATCTGCGCCATCATTCTGTCGACTATCGCCTTGCCTGCAGGTGTTGCGCTTATTTCTGCCATGGTGGAATTAATTGAAAGGTAGTCATCATCTGCCGCTTCATCCTCTTTTTCATCAAACCAGTTCTTAACCTTGTCTGCCGATGCAAAATATGCAGGATTCGGCTCGCTAACCTTTCTGATTGTCATTTCATCATATTCCTCACCTGACACAGCCTTAATGGTATGCTGTCCGTTAATCGGAACCATGAATTTAAATACATGGGCGCCACTCTTAGTCTCAAACAAAGCGCCATCAACAAACAGAGTCACCGTGTCACAGTTTGAGTAAACCTTAATTTCGGTTGTCTCCTCCACTCTGTCAATATATCTTCTTCCGCAAAGATGAACGAAAGGAGCCTCTGTCCACCAGGCCTTATAAATATAATAAGCATCCTTCTTTTGCTTTCTGTCAAAGGTAATCAGACCCTTGTGATTCTTGCCCGGGTCTCCTGCCTCATCTCTTCCCGCCGCAGCGAACTCGAACATATTCCAGCAGTAGGTGCCCCAGATATATGGTCTTTTAGAGAACATTTCAAGCATGTGCTCATGGTAGACTGCCTGATAGCTTTCTGTGTAGTCTCCCTTTACCGGCTTTGGTGACTGGAGAGTGATCACCGAATCTGCGCCATATTCTGTAAGTCCGATTGCCACCTTTGGATAATCTCTGTGGAAGTCGTCAAACCACTCATCATTGTCCTCCATCTCGCCGACATACCAGCCATAGTAGAGGTTATAGCCTCTGATGTCCGGAAGTGTGACAAGTGGCGAACCTGTCTCGAGGAGGAAAAGATTTGCCATTGCCGACATCCTCTTTTTATCCATCTTATGAACCAAATCATTTAAAATTCTATGGTTTTCCATAAGATCCTCTGTGACACCCTGAAGGGTAATCTCATTTGAAAGGGCCCAACAAATAATTGATGCATGATTGTAATTCTGGGAAATTAACTCCTTCATCTGCTTGATAGTGTTCTCACGACCTGTGTCCATGTGAACGGTGATGTATGGGATTTCTGCCCATGCAATGATTCCCCTCTCATCACAAAGCTCATAAAAATACTGATCATGCTGATAGTGGGCAAGGCGAATAGAATTGGCTCCCATAGAAAGGATTAATTCCATATCCTCCTCGTGCATTTCTTTTGTGAGAGCATTTCCCACTCCCAGTCTGTCCTGATGCCTTGAAACGCCGTGAAGCGGATAGCTTCTGCCATTTAAGAAAAATCCCTTCTCGGGATCAATATAGTATTCCCTGCATCCGAAACGATCGGAAATCTCATCCATCACCACTCCGTCTTTAATAAGCTTTGCAGTGGCTGTATAAAGAAACGGATCATCAAGACCATCCCATTTATGAACATTCTTAATTTCCAGACTACCGATGGCCTTCCCTGCTTTTGGTTCAAGCTTTATTGAACCTACACCACAGACCTCTATCGAAATGCAATCAGCATCACCGGTGTAATATGTCTCAAAATCAATTCCGGCATCATTCCCATTAACATTTGGGGTAATAACAAAACCGTTGCTGCCATAATAGTCAAGGTCAAAATGGCTCTTATCTACTACAATAAGATAAACATCTCTGTAGATTCCGCCGTAAAAAGTAAAATCAGCTCTCTGTGGATAAACATGATCATTTGCAGAATTGTCTACCTCGACCCTGATCACATTTTCATCGGAAATAAGTTCCGTAATGTTGACTCTGAAGGTGGAATAACCACCATCATGATTAACTGCCTTTTTCCCGTTTACAAAGACTGCGGCACTTGAATTTACGCCCCTAAATTCCACATATAATTCCTGATTTTCATTCATTTCGGGCTTCGCAAAGCTTTTCTCATATACGCAGGTGCCTCTGTAATAGTCCGCCTGTCCCTGACCATCTATTGCATTCCATGTATGCGGAAGTGTCACCTGAAAGGACTCATTTTCCTTTGTAAAAGTCCAATCGTTATTCCAAATAATTGTCTTTCTCATCAAATACCCCTTCTAGTCAAATTCCCCCAGGATATACCTGAGGGGATATTTATTATTTTTCTAATTCTGCTTTTTTTGCTGCAATTCGTTTCTGAACCTCAATCATCTCTTCCTTATCAAGCTTGCAGTTCTTCATTACCACAAGAGTGATAATCCAACCGATAATCGGAAGTCCATATGAAACCGCAAGAGTTACGGCATAAATGCCTGTTGTAAGTGCATCTGTCGGTTGCGGAACTGTGTTTACATATCCTACAAGCGCAACCGCTCCGGTAGCCATAAGTGCGCCAAAGGAAGAAATAATCTTATCAATAAGTGAATATGTACCTGTTACAACTGCAGGAATATATTTTCCACTTCTGTCAAGCTCATAGTCAATGATATCAGCCATAAATGAGGTATCCGCTGTGGTGACACACATCTTTGCGCCGTTAAAGCCAAGAGAGAGAAGCACATAAAGAATCATTGAAATACTTCCCATCTTCGCTATGGTGCTAGGGTCGATAACAATGAAGAATACACACATGATAACAGCCATTACCATACAAACCTTTGTCCAGAACACAATTGCATTCTTAGAGCCGTGCTTTCCGGCATATTTTGCACCAAATACCGCAAAAATGATTGAAGGCAACATACTGATTACAGAGAGAATTGTTGCAAGTCCCATATTTCCGATAAGAATTCCGTAAAGTAATGTTGTAATAACTGCCTGTGAAGCTGTAATCTGTGCAATCTTGTCCGAAGACTGTGCCGCAATGTAAGCCTGAAGTGGCTTATTATTTTTAAGTACCTCAACCATATCCTTGATTTTAAGAGGCTCGTGCTTTGCAACGCCTCTGTAGTACTTAGGCTTATCATATTCTGAAATACCGATACATACTAACACTATGCCGAATGCAGCAACGCCTATACAAACCTTAACCGCTGCTGATAGGTATGCCTGGTTATACTCTCCTCCAAACATCGGAAGGAGGACTGAATTAAGAACAATTGAAAGAGCCATAGGAACCAAATAGTTAAAGGCTGTTGTCCAAACTCCCACAGTCGGTCTCTGCTTCGGATCATTGGTCATTATTGCAGGAAGTGTCTGTGCTGTCATATTTGTAACTGTATATCCAAGTACATATACAATATACAAAATAACAAAGATTACAACTCCATGCCCCTTTGAGGCAAGACCATCAAACATTAGCCATAGCGCAATCGCTTCAACAACAAATCCGCTAACTAAAAGAATTCTAAGTTTTCCGAACTTGGTATCCACCTTGTCATACAAAATAGCAAGAAGAGGATCTGTTATTCCATCCAAAATACGGGTACATGTTAAAATGGTACCAATTGTGGCAGTAGCGATTCCAAAACCAATGCTGGCAGCGTAGCTTGCCATTCCGATAATTGTGTAAGCAGACATTCCTACAAATCCGTTAAATGCGTACAAAATAATCTGCCATAATTTTGCGTGTCTGTAATCAACGCCGTCGATTTGACTCTGAGTAACTTTTTCCTTCGCCATAATTCCTCCTAGCAAGAACAGTTTTTCTAAATCTTTCCATTAACATATTGTTTGGTTAATAGTAACTTCACACTAATATCTTGTAACAATATACTAGCATCTGTACAGCCAATGTGTTAGAATAGAATTGATATTAATAGTATTATTTTGACGAGGTTTGCCATGGATACAGGAGTTTTTTGCAATTTTATATCGAACTGTCTTCATATAAACGCTATATGCTTCAATAATGACTGGGATATTTTGGAAAAGTTTCAGGAAAAGAACTGTTTTGATGAGAAGCTTCAGCCTATGTATACGGCAGACTCCCTAAAGCTTCTTGCAAGCAGCGCAAAGGACGGAAACTTCTATGAAATTAACGACTATGTAAATACCAACCTTCTACTTTTCAATTTCGAAGGGCACTTCTTCATAGTCGGTCCATATATTAATACATATATCTCCGACAAGGAGCTCCATGAGCTTCTTGCAAAGCAGGGATTAAGTCTTAGAATATTCGAGCAGTTAAGGCATTATTGCAATCGTTTTCCGCTTATCAACTACTCATACCTTACAGATATAGTACTGGCAGCAATGCGCTCATTTGTACCTATGACCAGTGACTTTACAAAAAAATCGTTGAAGGGATTTCACGAAGAAATAGACGAGTCGGGTATAATTAATTCAGCAGAGAATTCGTATCTTGCAATTCTGGCCAGGTACCAGTATGAAAACGCCTTCTTAAGAATGATTGAAGAGGGAAATGAAAAAGAAGTATTAAAGGCTTTACAGGGAGCTACTTCAACCTATGAGAAGAGCACCGACAGTTCTTCTCTCAATTATTACTCAGACAATAATGAGGGCTTTACCGTAATCAGAACCCTAGCCAGAAAAGCTGCTGAGCTTGGCGGCTGTCCTGTTATAAAGATAGACGAAATCACCCAGGAAGCCATTCAAAAGGTTCACAATTCCAAGTCCGTCTCCGAAATTAACAAGGTTCAGCTTGATATGATTATTGCTCTCACTCGTGCTGTGGCAGATTCAAAGGCATTAAACAATTATTCTGTACTGATTCGAAATCTTGTAATTTATATCAATTCCAATTATTCGAAAGAGATTTCACTTTCAGGAATAGCAGAAGGCACTCATATATCAAAGGAGCACTTGTCCAGAATGTTCAAAAAAGAAACGGGAGTAACAATCACAGAATATGTTGCTACCGCCCGCCTAAAAAAAGCTACCGAATTATTAACCACCACCAATCTCTCAATCTCAGAAATTTCAGAGCTTGTGGGCTATTCGGACAATAATTATTTTGTTAAGGTTTTTAGAAAGTATTATAAAATGACGCCATCGCAATATAGGCACTGCGGCATGAATCCGCCAAAGCATTGCGAACCTTAATGGACAAAAGCTTCTTGTTTTATAATATCTCTTTCTTCTAAATAACAATTATTCACTTCCATAGAAAGTCTTATGGTCTCTTCAAAATTTTTAAATTAAAATGAAAGATAGATTTGGACTTTATTCTTGAATGTTTTTAGACTCTCTATTTTTTCTACAAATAGAATCATTCTAGAACTTTCATCAAAAAAAGGCCCGAAACCATGCGATTTACACATGGTCTCAGACCTTGAAATTACTGACTTTTTTGAGTTAACCTGCAAACCACTTGCCGATCACTCGAACTCTATACCGACTACTATATATTGAGTCTATAGAGTCTAATTTTCAGCACATATGGTATATCTTTTCTAATTATTCCATGTCGTCCACAACTTTTTTTGGGTTTTGGTAGACATTTTATAGACGTAAATTCTCTACTTTTAATCTTTCTTAAGTAGTTTGTCTAGTAGTGTTTCAAGTTTATCAAACTTGGAACTTCTCTTTACAAGAT
>SVFB01000095.1 GCA_015057085.1 Lachnospiraceae bacterium | reverse complement strand
GCGCGAGATTTGCGTCAGCGTAGCTGACATATTTCATATGCAAATCTCTGCGCATCCTCGCGGAGCGTTTATCTCAGTCGGAGATTGTAACCCCGACTGAGACCAGTTTGTTATAACCCCTACCTTCGCTTAGAGGAAGGAATCTTATCCGACTGAGGTAAAAGAATGAGAACATATAGTATAGACCTGGCGGATGTGCGTATTGATGATGCTTTTTGGAATAAATACATCCGCCTGGTGACAAAAGAAATCATACCGTATCAATGGAATGCTCTAAATGACAGGGTGGAGGATGCAGATCCAAGCCATTGTATTTCGAACTTTCAAATTGCAGCAGGATTAAAAGAGGGCGATTTTGAAGGATGGGTTTTCCAGGATACGGATTTGGCGAAATGGCTGGAGGCGGTTGCTTACAGCCTTTCTTATGAGCCGAATCAGGAACTGGAAGCGCAGGCTGACGCGGCAATTGAATTGATCGGGAAAGCGCAGGAAGAAAATGGATATTTGAATACTTACTTTTCGATTAAGGAGCCGGGAAAGCAATTTAAAAATTTAAAAGAAGGCCATGAGCTATATACGGCCGGACATATGATTGAGGCAGCAGTTGCATATTATAAGGTGACAGGCAAGGATGCATTCTTAAAAATCGTGCGAAAGAATGCTGATTTAATTTGTGATATTTTTCATACAAAGCCTTATGAAAATGCGGTTCCCGGACACGAAGAAATTGAACTTGCATTGGTGAAATTATATGAAGTAACCGGTGAAAAGCGATATCTTCAGATGGCGAAAGACTTTGTGGATCGCAGAGGAACAAGGCCGAATTATCTGAGCGAAGAGAGCAGTCATTTAGATTTTGTGGATGTGTGGCATGATGCAAATCCGTATGTGGAAACATATGGACAGTCCCATCTTCCGGTGCGTCAGCAAAAGACTGCCGAGGGTCATGCGGTGCGGGCAATGTATCTCTACAGTGCTATGGCAGATTTAGCAGATGCATACGACGATGGCACGTTGCTCGAGGCATGTGAAATGCTTTATCAAAATGTAATCGGCAAGCGCATGTATATCACCGGTGGAATTGGCAGCAGTGGATTTATGGAGCGGTTTACAACAGACTACGATTTGCCAAACGTGGGCAATTATTCGGAAAGCTGTGCCTCCATTGGTCTTGCAATGTTTACAAGCCGGATGGCGCAAATCACGCGTGATGCCTCCTATATCGAAACAATGGAGCGTGCGCTGATGAATACAGTGCTTTCCGGAATTGCAATGGACGGAAAGAGCTTCTTTTATGTAAATCCAATGGAAGTATGGCCGCCGGCTTGTATGGATTTTACTTCCATGGGTCATGTAAAAGCAGTGCGGCAAAAATGGTTTGGCTGTGCCTGCTGTCCGCCGAATATCGCCAGAACACTTGCTTCTTTGGGGGAATATGCAAGCTTTGTCGACAGCAATCAAATCTATATCAATTTACTTTTGGGAGCAAAGTATTCCGTGAAATTCGGGGAACAGGCGCTAACGCTAACAGCGCAAAGCGAATTGCCATGGAACGGAAAATACGCATTGCAAATACATTCTGCAGATGCAAAATCCGGCACATGCGGCACGGTATCACTTAGAATCCCAACTTATGCAGTTCATCCGGTTGTGACGGTAAACAAAGAGGTCGTTTCGCTTGAAACGGAAAAAGGATATCTGAATCTGAATCGCTACTGGAAAGATGGAGATGTGATAGAGTTATCTTTTGAGATGCCTCCAATGCTGATGCACGCAAATCCTCTGGTGCGTGCTGATGCGGGAAAGGTATGCATCGTGAAAGGTCCGTTGGTTTACTGTCTCGAGGAAACCGACAACGGAGAGAATCTCGCTTCGCTTTATGTGGAAGAAAATACTCCTTTGGAAGAATTCTTTGAATCTGATTTGCTTGGTGGTGTAACTGTCATCAAAGCAAAGGGAAAACGAATTTGTGGTAAAGACTGGATAGATGGAGCATTGTATGAACCACGACCGGTGACATTCGAGGATTGTGAGCTTACCTTCGTGCCGTATTGCAACTGGGGCAATCGCAAAACCGGGGAAATGCTGGTCTGGGTTAACGGAATGCATTGATAATAATAATGACCTGTCGCACTCAATTGTCAGAGCGGCAGGTTTTTTGTTTGGAGCAATGCAAAACTTGCAATGGCGGTTTTGTGTGCTATGATAAAGGTATTGAGATGAAAGAAAAAGAAATGGAGATATAAAGATGTACGAAGAAATTAAGCAACAAGCAGCGGATGTCACAAAAGAAATTTGTGAAAAAGCCAATTTGAAGAAAGGACAGATCTTGGTAGTGGGATGCTCATCCTCTGAAGTATGCGGAGACAAAATTGGAAGCAACTCAAATCTTGAAGTGGCAGAAGCAGTCTTTGCCGGAATTTATGAAATTACACAATCAAAAGGAATCTATCTTGCGGCACAGTGCTGCGAACACTTAAACCGCGCAATCATTGTAGAACGCGAAGCAGCAGGACAAAACGAGATCGTAAATGTCGTACCTCAGCCGAAAGCTGGCGGCTCCTTCGGAACCACCGCCTATAAAACATTCAAAGACCCGGTGGCCTTAGAAGAAATCAAAGCAGATGCAGGAATTGATATCGGAGATACTTTAATCGGAATGCATCTCAAGAAAGTAGCAGTTCCGGTTCGACTGGAACATCACGAAATCGGAAGTGCCCATATTGTGGCAGCTCGTGTGCGCCCAAAATTCATTGGCGGAGAACGAGCACATTATGACGAAACACTAATCTAATACTAATCTAATATAGAAAGGATTTTTCATGGGATGGGGAAGTGACATCGATCGAATAATTCTAATCATGGCCTTGCTTCTGATTGTGGCAGTTATCATATATTTATTTATAAAGTTGCCGAAGAAAAGTGCAGGCGACGACTTAAAGCAACTGCTTGATGTTGTCACTTCGCGAACGGGAAAGAATCAGGAGCCGGCTTATGACAGGGTAAGAGTATGCGCCAATCGGGACGAAGTTCTAGGTGAACGCCTGCGCATGATTGATCACGCAAAGCAGGAAATCAGATTGTCTGTAGCAGACATTCGAATCAGTGAAGATGGAAAGAAAATTCTCGCAGCGCTGTATTATGCCGTCCAAAGAGGCGTTCACGTATCAATGCTGCTCAATCGGTCTGCCTATTCCTCAAACAAATCCATTCATGACTATCTAAAAGCACTTGGTTCAGAAGAAAATGCTCAGATTAAAACATATGATGGGTTAAATGATCATTATCTTGTGGTAGACAAGGAGCTTCTTATACTAAACGGCAGAGATATTGATGCCATCTCCTACGAAAATCGCACGAAAGAAATACATGATAATTGGGATATGCTCGTTGTTAATAGCACGAAATCGCTGCAATCGACTGTGGTGAAAGTGCAACAATATTTTGATTTGGTATGGAATCAAAAGCGTTGCAAGAAATGTTGCGGAAGCGTGGACTTGCCCTCGCAAAAGCGGGTAGAACATATCAAGGGGGAACTGTTAGGCGCATATTCTCATTTGCAACGGAAGCATATGGAATGGTTCTATACAGAAAATTATGAAAAAAGTACGGTGCCGACAAATCGAATCCTGATAACGAGAGGAAAAGAGCCGCAAGGGAATTTGATACTTTTGGTGGATAGCCCGGATTTGGCTCAGTTGATGTTTTGACAGACTAACATAAATTAGATTGTGCCAAATCATATTAGAATATTATAAGAAAAATTGCGCTTGAATAACGGCAGATGTGAGGAATATAATAAATAAACAGATAATTTAGTATGTATAATATGTTTGTCAATCAAAGGAGGTTCATAGTATGTTTCATTGTGATTGGAAAAAAATAGGATTATTTGCAGGTGGTGTTTTATTCGGAACTGCAGGTGTAAAAATTTTATCAAGTAAGGATGCAAAGAAAGTATATACCAATTGTACAGCAGCTGTTTTAAGAGGAAAGAAGTGCGTCATGGATACCGTCAGCACAGTACAGGAGAACTGTGAGGATATTCTTGCAGACGCAAAGGAAATCAATGATCAAAGAGAAGAAGAAAAAGCTGCAAGTGTCATCGAGGACGAGGCTGCAACAGAAGAATAGCGAGACTTGAATCGAAGTGAAATTTTTCGCGAGGTAGAAGAAAATGAAGTTTCAAATTTTGCATGAAAATAAAAAGCGTATTCGCATTCACGTGATTCAAAAGAGCGGGATGACATATGCGCAGGCAGATACCTTGCTTTACTATCTTCACAGCCAGAAAAATATTACCTTTTCGAAGGTGTATGACAGAACCGGAGATGCAGTCATCCAATATGCAGGCTCACGCAGCGATGTGATTTCGCTGCTCAGAACGTTTCATTATGAGGATGTGGAAGTTCCGACAGGCTTGATCGAAAGCAGTAGTCGCGAACTAAATAATTCATATCAGGAAAAACTGATGATGCGGGTGGCTTTTCGCTATTTGAGAAAATGTTTCCTTCCGCAGCCGCTTCGTATGGCTTTCATCGGATACAAGGCAGTTCGCTATATCTGGGAGGGCATCAAATGCCTTGGAAAGGGCAAAATAGAAGTGCCTGTATTGGATGCGACTGCAATCGGAGTATCTGTTTTGCGTGGTGATTTCGATACTGCTGATTCTATCATGTTCATGTTAGGTATTGGTGAGTTGTTGGAAGACTGGACGCACAAAAAGTCGGTGGCTGATTTGGCACAGACAATGTCTTTGAATATCAGCAAAGTATGGTTGCTTTCGGATGGTCAGCAGGTGCTGGTTCCGTCTAACGAAATCAGAGAGGGCGATCAAGTGGTTGTTCACATGGGAAATGTGATTCCGTTTGACGGTGTCGTGATTTCCGGAAATGCCACGGTAAACCAAGCGTCTTTAACAGGAGAGCCTATCCCGGTTGAAAAGATGGAGGAAGCTTCTGTTTATGCGGGTACCGTCATCGAAGAGGGTGAGCTTACCATTGAGGTGAAATCAGTGGGAGGCAACAGCCGCTATGAAAAGATTGTAACCATGATTGAGGAATCGGAGAAATTAAAATCCGGTGCAGAGAGCAAAGCCTCACATTTGGCGGACAAATTGGTACCGTACAGTTTAGGCGCAACGGCTTTAACTTATTTGTTGACCAGAAATGTGACAAAAGCACTTTCGATTTTAATGGTGGATTACAGCTGTGCGTTGAAGCTGGCAATGCCGATATCCGTTTTATCTGCAATTCGAGAGGCAAGCATGTTTGATGTGACTGTCAAGGGCGGCAAGTATCTGGAAGCTGTAGCAGATGCGGATACGATTATTTTTGATAAGACCGGAACCTTAACAAAAGCCACACCTACGGTTGTGGATGTGATTAGTTTTAATGGTATGGAATCGGATGAATTGCTTCGAATTGCAGCATGCCTGGAGGAGCATTTTCCACATTCAATCGCAAATGCAGTGGTGGATTCTGCTGAGAAGAAGAATTTGCTGCATGATGAGATGCATACAAAGGTGGATTATATCGTTGCGCACGGAATTGCGTCCACAATCAGCGGGGAGCGAGTGGTAATTGGTAGCTATCATTTTGTATTTGAAGATGAAAATTGTGTGGTGCCGGAAGGAAAGCAGGAAATCCTGGATCAACTTCCACCGGAATATTCTCATCTGTATCTAGGAATCAAAGGAGAATTGGCAGCCGCCATCTGCATAGAGGATCCGATCCGAGAAGAAGCCACGGCTGTGGTTAATTCCCTTCGCAAGTGCGGAATCTCTAAAGTGGTTATGATGACTGGCGATAGCGAACGCACTGCAAAGGCTGTAGCTGCAAAGGTTGGCGTAGACGAATACTATTCGGAAGTACTTCCGGAGGATAAGGCGAAATATGTAACAGATGAAATACAGCAGGGCCGCAAGGTGATTATGATAGGCGATGGAATAAACGACTCGCCTGCTTTATCCGCAGCAAGTGTTGGAATCGCCATCAGCGATGGTGCAGAAATCGCCAGAGAAATTGCGGACATTACCATCGGAGCAGATGATTTATACAATGTAGTAACATTAAAAGTGCTTAGTAATTGTTTGATGGAGCGTATTCGCAAGAATTATCGCACAATCATTGGATTCAATAGTATGTTGATCGTGTTAGGAGTGCTGGGAATTATCCCGCCGACCACATCTGCGTTGCTACATAATACCTCTACGTTATACATAGGTGTCAAGAGCATGGAGAATCTGCTCGAATAATTAAAAGCATGTCGATTTGTATATCGGCATGCTTTTTTGATTTCCCAAACCATGTATACAAATAAAGAATTGGAATAACAAAAGCGTGAAAATGACTTCATAATGAGATTAGAAAGTAAAATGTTCGAAGAAAGGACAAGGATACAAATGGGAGAATCAAAAATTGAAGTAAATGATTTGCGCTCAGCAATTGAATTGCTAAAAACAATTCCCGGACAATATGTTGAAACAGATGTGGAAGTAGATCCACATGCAGAACTATCAGGCGTATATCGCCATGTGGGAGCAGGCGGAACCGTCATGCGCCCGACGAAAGAAGGCCCGGCCATGGTATTTAAAAACATCAAAGGGCATCCGGATACAAGCGTGATGATCGGACTGTTGGCAAGCAGAACCAGAGTCGGCTATCTGCTGGACTGTGACCCGAAAAAGCTGGGATTTCTCTTAAAAGAAAGCGTGCAAAATCCGCTTCCACCGATCACAATTCCAAACGAAAAGGCGAAATGCCAGGAAGTGGTTTATCGCGCTACAGATCCAGATTTTGATGTCAGAAAACTCGTACCGGCGCCGACCAATACACCGGAGGATGCAGGTCCATATATCACACTTGGTATGTGCTATGCAACCAATCCGGAAACAGGCACAAGCGATGTGACCATCCACAGAATGTGCTTACAATCAAAGGATGAAATATCCATCTTCCTGCAACCGGGAGCAAGACATATCGGGCATTTCAGAGAAATCGCGGAAGCAAGAGGCGAGGCGCTTCCGATTTCCATCAGTATCGGTGTGGATCCTGCAATTGAAATTGCTTCTTGCTTTGAACCGCCTACAACACCGCTTGGCTATGATGAATTGCAGGCCGCCGGAGCCTTGAGAAAGAAGCCGGTGGAACTGGTACAATGTCTCACGATTCCGGAGCGCGCAATCGCAAATGCCGAATATGTCATCGAAGGCGAAATCCTTCCGAATGTGCGTGTGAGAGAAGATCAAAATACAAATACAGGAAAAGCAATGCCGGAATTCCCGGGATACAACGGACCGGCAAATCCGGAACTTCCGGTGATCAAAGTCAAAGCAGTTACAACACGTAAGCACCCAATTATGCAGACTTGCATCGGACCGTCCGAAGAACATGTCTCCATGGCCGGAATTCCTACGGAAGCCAGCATTTTAGCAATGTTGGAAAAGGCATATCCGGGTAAATGTTTGAATGTATACAACGCTTCTTTTGGCGGTGGAAAATATGTGACGATTATGCAATTTAAAAAGTCTGTGCCTTCAGACGAAGGCCGACAGAGACAGGCTGCGTTACTGGCATTTTCCGCTTTCGCAGAACTGAAACATGTGATTGTGGTAGACGAGGATGTGGATATTTTTGACATCAATGATGTGATGTGGGCGATGACCACACGCTTTCAGGCAGATCGGGATTTGATTCAGATTCCGGGAGTGCAATGTCATCCACTTGATCCTTCCAATCAGCCGGAGTATTCACCGCTTATTCCGGCAGCAGGCGTGGCATGTAAGGCAATCTTTGATTGCACGGTTCCGTTTGCGCAGAAGGATCGCTTTGAGCGAGCAAAGTTTATGGAGGTGGATCCCAAGAAATGGTTGAAAGACTGGTAATTGGAATGAGTGGAGCATCCGGAGCTCCGTTGACAGTGGTTTTGTTGAAACAACTAAAAAAGTATCAGGGACGGATAGAAACGCATCTGGTTTATACACGAGGTGCGGAAATGACGCTGAGTGCAGAAACGGATTTGAACATTGCACAGCTGCGGGAATTGGCTGATGTGGTACATGACTGTGATGATATCGGCGCATCCATTGCAAGCGGTAGTTATCGCACAATGGGAATGGTAATCGTGCCTTGCAGCATGAAGACCTTAGCCGGGATTGTAAGCGGCTACAGCGAGAATCTGCTCCTTAGAGCTGCTGATGTGACATTAAAAGAGCGCCGTAAGTTGGTGGTTGTGCCGCGTGAGTGCCCGTTTGGAACCATTCATCTGCGCAATCTCTATGACCTAAGCACATATGGGGCAGTGGTGATTCCTCCTGTTTTGAGTTATTACCAGGGGCCACAATCGATTGATGATTGTACCAATCATATTGTGGGAAAAATTATGGACCAGTTTGGACTTGAAGCGGATGGCTACAAGCGCTGGGAGTAACGTTTAAGAAATTCCTTTTGAAATAATTGCGCAGCCTGATTTGTGTTTTTCGGTTGAAAATAAAATAGTTCATCAAAGGTTAAATCTTTATGATCGAGCTGAATTAATTCCAGATTGTCCGGAATTAAATGTTTGACATACTTCGGCACGAGAATAATTCCACCGGAGACTGAAGCGCAAAAAATTGCCGATGAAAGATTCTTTACAGGTTGGCTGAGGGCTTTGTCTCCGGTATGCTTTTTGATTACCTGAAAATTTCTTGCGTAGGGGCCAAAGGCTTCTGTAGCAAAAGGGACGAGTATTGTTTCTCCACGTAAATCCTCGCAGGAAATTGTGGTTTTTTTTGCAAGCGGATGGCCTTTGGAAACTAAAGCATAGATACTATGGGAGTTAATTTGTGCCATAGCAATGCCGGAGGCAAGTGGGACATATGCGCAAGGTGTGAGGATGCAATCATAGCGACCCGGATCATTTGGACCGGTGCCGGAAGGCATAACTTCAAATTCAAATTCAATTTCCGGATGGCGTTTTATAAAGCGAACCATAAAGCTTTGAATGTGATTGGCATAGCTAAATTCCAGCGCACATCCAAAACGAACATGACCGCCGAAGCCATGGGCGTTATCCTTTAAAAGTGTTTCTAAATGGTCGCAGATTTCCAGCAAATCCGGAAGGGCGGTATATAGCCATTCCCCTTCCTTTGTCAGCGCAACGCCGTGGGTGCTGCGGGTGAGCAAGGTGCAATGGAATTGCTTTTCTAAGTCCTTTAGATGTTTGGAAAGCATGGATTGTGAGACGAAGAGCGCTTTTGCTGCCTTGCTGAAGTTTTGCGCTTGGACTAAAATGCGAAATTCCATGAGTTTTTCAGAGGAGGCAGATGGATATGTATTGAAATATGCAGTAATATGCCTGTAAATCTCCTGAAATTCTTCTGCGGCCGGCAAAAAACGACGACCGAATTCCGAAAGCGTAAGCCCGGCACGTGAACGTTCAAATAATTTTATATTATATGCTTTTTCGAAGCCATTCAGGCGGGCGAGCAGGGTTGCATAGCTGACGGACAATGTTTCGGCAGCTTTTTTAATACTCTGATTTTGATTGATAACTAAAAATTCGTGAATACGATCAAGTTCCATAAAACCACTCCTTCTCTTATAAGGATATTATAATACAAAAAAATGGAATAACAAGAACACGAAAAGGGCAGAATTTTGCCAAAAAAATAACAAAAAAGTGTTATTGTAAAATGGTACTTTTTGGCTATAATTAAATGTATATGAGTTGTTTTGTGAGAAAGGAAAGTTGTTATGGAAAAAAAGAATAAGAAAAATGTGGGAATCGGATTGCTGGGCAAGATTACGCTTTCAGCATTGACACCGATTCTGATCGTCTTGGTAATCATTATCATTGCATTATTCCAAATTGGTAAATCAACAGGAAGAAGCGTTTCAGAGCATTCGTTAGAGGCAATTTGTACTCTATATGATAAAGTTATGGGCTATTCCATGGCTGGCGGAGATACATCTGCAGTGCCTGAGTTAACTGCACAAATCAAAGAGGATACCAATGTAGACATGTTTATTGTGCAAGATGGTAAAATTGCAGTTTCTTCCATCGAATCATTGGTAGGCACTGATGCAGATGCTGAAGCACTTGCAAAATCAGAGGCTGACGGCAGCTATTTTGATAAAGATGCAAAATACGGAGATGAAAAATTGTACTCCTATTACAGAACCATTGAAGGAGCAAGCGTTACCCTTGTGGCATCGTACTCTCAGAGCTATATTGCAGGCTTTTATCAAAAGCAGATAATCACAATGCTGATTATTGTAATTGCAATTGTGTTGATTACTGCAGCATTGATGATGTATGTTGTCACCAGAATTACAAAGTCCATCACGAATGTTGTAGGCAACCTGGATCAGGTGGCAAGCGGTGAATTAAAATATGATCCGGCTCATGAAAAGATGTTGAAACGTGCAGATGAAGTTGGTAATATTGCTCGTTCCGTTCAGAGTTTGGTTCAGGAAATGGCAAGTACTGTTACAAGTATCAATAAGTCATCTGATACATTAAATGATTTCTCAGGTCAGTTTAAGGAGAACTTCGATAGCATCAATACTTCTATCGAAAATATCAATGTAGCTGTTGAAGAAATTGCAAATGGTGCAACAGCACAGGCTCAGGAAACACAGGAAGTGTCTGAGCAGATGAATAACATGGGAGATGCGATTTCAGCAACTTCCGACAGTGTCATCAATCTGCAGAATTCCACTGATGATATGAAGCAGGCGAATAGCGAAATGAATACTGCTTTGCAGGAATTGGCAGAGATTTCTAAGAGAACAAAGGAATCCATTGACGAAGTTACCCGACAGACTAATGATACAAACAGTTCTGTTGAGGAAATCAGAAATGTTGTAGATATCATTTCTGATATTGCAAGTCAGACAAACCTTCTTTCTTTGAATGCTTCTATTGAGGCTGCAAGAGCCGGAGAGCAGGGAAAAGGATTTGCAGTTGTTGCGGATGAGGTTCGTAATCTTGCAGAACAGTCTGCAGACAGTGCACGCCACATCAGTGAAATCGTAGAGGAATTGATTTCAAAGTCAAATGCATCTGTACAGACCATGTCCGGAGTATTGGATGAGATTGATACTCAGGATGCAAAGATTTCTGATACAAGAGGAATTTTTGAACGATTAGATAATGAGATCGAAAATGTAACGGATGCAGTTACGAATATTTCAGATCAGATGGATGCATTAAATGGTGTCAAGACCGATGTTATGAATGGACTTAACACATTAAACGAGATTGCACAGAGCAATGCCGCATCTACTGAAGAAACTTCAGCTACTGTCACCGAATTAAGTGATGTGGTGGGCGATTGCAACCGTGCAACCGGAGAGTTGGTTGAACTTGCAGATGAATTATCAGGAAATGTAAGTCATTTCAAGATGTAATCTTCAACTTCCATTCCGAAAGGGACATCCGGTTTGATCGCCTCTCCGTGAAAATCGGACCCGCAGGACATAAACAAATTGTATTGCAAAGCCAGGCGTCTGTAATAGGCGACCTGGTTTTTTGTATGCTTAAAATAATAGACTTCAATTCCGTCAAGACCTTGCTCGCATAAACTGTGAATCAAAGATTCCTGCCAGCGTTTTCCCATTTTTAGGAGGCCGGGATGGGCGAGAATTGCTTTACCGCCGGCGGCGTGAATGAGCTCGATGGCTTCCTGTGGTGTCGGCTTGATTCGGTCAGTTGCCTTGTGAAAGGCGGGGGTATTCAGGTATCGGTCAAAGGCTTCCTGCGTGGAATGAACATAGCCGTGCTCCATCAAATACTTTGCAAAATGTGGACGGCCCAGAGAACCTTCTTTGTCGGAAGGAATATCTTCATTAGAGATGGGAATTCCCAGCGAGGAAAGATAGTTGATGATACGAGTTCCTCTTTGGAGGCGGCTTTGCTTGTAAGAATCACAGGCAGCTGTTAGCAGGGGATTGTTTTCATCAATCCAAAGGCCCACCATATGGATTTCTTCTTCAAGTTGTGTACTGATTTCAATTCCTGGAATAAAAGATACATCTAATGAAAGAGCAGCTATTTTTGCCTCCGCGATGCCATCTATTGTGTCATGATCGGTTAGTGCATAGTAGGAGAGTCCGGCTTCTTTTGCTCTTTGAACAAGTTCGGTTGGGGTGTATTGCCCGTCTGATGCTGTAGAATGTGTATGTAAATCCAGTTTCATGAAAGCCTCCTTTTGCATAACCTGGGAATAGTGTAGCATATATTTTGTGGGAAAGAAAAGAGACAAGCCCATTTGGCTTGTCTCTTTTGGGAAATTTTTTGGGGAATTGGAAATAATGAAAAAGGTTATTCTCCCATGAAAACTTCTACATTGTATTCAGTCTTACCAGGGATATATGGAATAATGGTTCCGTTTATTTCAGAACCGTCCACAACTAATTTGCAAACCCCTTTTTCTACGCAATTCGGATTCTTGACCGAAATGTGGTAGGTGCCTTCGCGGAATTTTCGGGATAATGTAAAGTCTCCGAAATCCTTTGGCACGCAAGGGTCGATGGAAAGTCCGCTGTGTGTTGGATATAATCCCAAAATATATTGGGAAATGTTCACAAATGTCCAAGCGGCTGTTCCTGTGAGCCAGCTGTTCTTTGCTTCGCCGTGGCGAGGCGCATCGGCACCTGCAACCATCTGAGAATATACATATGGCTCAGTGCGGTGAATTTCGCTGATATCCTCGATATAGGCAGGACAGGTCTTACGATATACCTCAAAGGCTCTGTCTCCGCGCCCGATTGTGGTTTCAGCGATGGATATCCAAGGATTGTTATGGCAGAAGATTCCGGCATTTTCCTTATATCCCGGCGGATAAGAAGAAATCTCACCCAGCTCCAAATGATATCTGGTATAAGCAGGTTGTAAAATCATCACACCATATTTTGTATCCAAATGTTCTTTGACAGAATCAAGTGCTTTCTGTGGAAGTCCTTCCTCAGAGCCGATTCCGGCCAAGGAACAGAAACCGTTGGATTCGATATAAATCTTTCCTTCGTCACAATCTTTTGAACCAATCTTTTGACCGTAAGCATCGTATGCGCGGATGAACCAGTCGCCATCCCAACCATGCTCTTTTACGGCATCAACCATGGCATTTACTTCTTTTCTTGCATAAGAAGCTTCCTCATCCTGATGAAGCAGTTCACAAAGCTGCGCATATTCTTCGCCGTATTTTACAAACATTCCGGCGATGAAAACAGATTCTGCAACAGGTCCTTCGCTTGGGCCGAAGGTCTGGAAGGATTCTCCAGGATGTTCTGAGAAGCAGTTTAAGTTCAAACAATCATTCCAGTCGGCACGTCCAATCAAAGGAAGTTTATGCGGACCTTTGTGATTTACAATGTAATCAAAGGGACGTTTTAAGTGCTCCATAAGGGAAGTGGCTTTGCTTTGGTCATTGTCATATGGAACAGTTTCTTCCAAAATTGATAAATCGCCGGTTTCTCTTACATATGCACTGGTACCTGCAATCAGCCAGAGCGGATCATCGTTAAAGCCGCTTCCGATATCGGAATTGCCTTTCTTGGTCAATGGCTGATACTGATGGTAAGCGCTTCCGTCTTCGAATTGAGTGGAAGCAATATCGATAATACGTTCTCTTGCGCGCTCAGGAATCAAATGGACGAATCCAAGCAAATCCTGGCAGGAATCACGGAATCCCATTCCGCGTCCGATACCGGACTCGTAGTAGGATGCAGAGCGTGACATATTAAAGGTCACCATGCATTGGTACTGATTCCAAATATTTACCATACGATTCACCTTTTCGTTGGAGGAGCAAAGGTGATATCTGGAAAGTAAATCATTCCAATACCGGTTCAATTCCTCAAATGCTTTCTCTACATCCTCATCGGTCCGATACTTTGCAAGCAAAGTATTGGCAGGGGCTTTGTTAATCACATCTTGTGCTTCGAATTTATCTTCAACAGGATTTTCACAATATCCCAGTACGAATACAAGAGATCTTGATTCACCCGGAGCAAGCTCAAGATTGATTTGCTGAGAGGCAATCGGGCACCATCCGCTGGCAATTGAATTTGTGCATTTTCCATTGCGGACCGCATCCGGCTTGTCCGGACCATTATAGGCACCCAAAAATTCATCACGGCTTGTATCAAAACCATCGATATCTGCATTGACAGAGTAAACAGCGTAATGATTACGGCGCTCACGATATTCTGTCTTATGATAGATGGTTGAGCCGATGACCTCCACTTCACCGATGCTTAAGTTTCGCTGGAAGTTTTTCATGTCATCATCTGCGTTCCAAAGACACCATTCAACATATGAAAACAGTTGGAGGGATTTGGGGGTTTGTGTGTTGTTTTGAATTATGACTTGTTGTATTTCGCAATTGTCATTCATTGGGACAAAGGCTAAAACCTTTGCTGTGATGCCGTTTTTGGAACCAGTGAATCGGCTGTAACCGATTCCGTGGCGACATTCATAGGAATCCAATGGGGTTTTGGTTGGTTGCCAACCTGGGTTCCAGATTTCATCGCCGTCCTTGATGTAGAAATACTTTCCGTTTGTGTCTACCGGATTATCATTGTAGCGATAACGGGTCAGACGCAACAGCTTGGCATCCTTATAGAAGGAATAACCTCCGCAGGTGTTTGATACCAAACTGAAAAACTCATTACATCCGAGATAGTTGATCCACGGAAGTGGAGTTTTCGGAGAAGTAATTACATATTCTTTGTTTTTGTCGTCAAAAAATCCATACTTCATAAATAAGCCTCCTCAACAGAACGAAAACGTTTAAGTTACCGCCTACCCGCATTATAACGAAGGATTTTGCAGATTGCAAGTACTGATTTTTAGGGAATTCGGGAAAAACAGCGCAAATGGGGATGAAAAATTTTCAATATAATAGAAAGAACGAAAACGATTACTAGAAAAAATGCTAAAAATGACGATGAAAGTTTGTATAAAGGTCACAAAGTTGGTTAAAATAGCCAAAATGGGTTGAAAAAAACTTGCAGTGGAGATATATTTAAGTTGCGAAAACGATTAAGCAAGTTTTCGAGGGAAAGTTGGAAAAAAGATTTTTGAGGGTTAAGTAAACATGGTTTCATTAAAGGATATTGCAGCTGCTTGCGGAGTATCAGTGGCAACCGTCAGCAAAGCATTAAATGATCAAAATGACATTGGCGCCGATACAAAGGAAAGGGTTCGCAGGGTTGCAAAAGAGATGGGATATCATCCAAATGCAGCAGCCCAGACGCTAAAGACAAACAGAACCTACAACATTGGAGTTTTGTTTATCGATGGAAATAACAGCGGTTTGACACATGACTTCTTCAACCATGTTATGGACAGCTTCAAGCGAAAGGCAGAATCCTTTGGTTATGACATCACTTTTATTAATAACGGTAAGGTGATGAATACCAGGATGTCTTATCTGGAGCATGCCAGATATCGAAACTTCGACGGAGTGGTAATCGCTTGTGTAGAATTTTCGGATCCGGAAGTGGTGGAACTGGTCAACAGTGAAATTCCAATCGTAACCATTGACCACTTATTTAATAACCGAATCGCAATTATGTCCGACAACGTTGGCGGAATGAGAGATTTAATCCAATATGTAGTCAGCAAAGGTCATCGCAAGATTGCATATATTCACGGATTGGATTCAGCGGTTACAACCGCCAGACTTTCTTCTTTCTATAGAACGACAGAGGAGCTTGGAATCGACATTCCGGACGAATATGTCAGAGAAGCTGCTTATCGCAGAACGGACGAGGCATATGAGCAGACAAAAGAACTTCTGAAATTAAAAGATCGTCCAACTTGTATTTTTTATCCTGACGATTTTTCCAGCATCGGAGGAATCAATGCCATTAGAGAAGCAGGGCTTAGCATCCCGGATGACATCTCAATCGTGGGATACGACGGAATTCCAATTGGGAAGCATATGTCACCTCAGCTTACCACATTGGCGCAGGACACGGAGGCAATCGGAGGCTTGGCTGCAGAGCAGCTAATCAATTTGATTGAACGACCGAAATCAACCCTGATTCAGCAAAATCTGGTTAAGGGGTGCGTATTTGAAGGCGGATCCGTGAAACAGTTATAAGGTTACTATTGCTTTTGCAATAATAATAAATTATGAAAATGTTTAAACTAAAAAGGGAGGTAAACATTATGAAACGAAAAATGTTAAGTGCTCTGTTATGTGCATCAATGGCTGCAACTATGTTGGCAGCTTGCGGTGGTGGAAGTACATCAGACACAGGTAGTGCGAACAGCAACGGTTCAGGAAGCACAGCAACTGAAGAAGAGGGAAAGGTCCTGAATATTTATAGCTTTAACACTGAATTTGCTACCAGAGTTGAGAAGTGCTATCCGGACTACGAAAAGGTAGATGATACAACAGGTAAAATTGGTGATGTTACAGTAAAGTGGGTTATAACAGCAAACAAGGATAATGCATATCAGAATTATCTTGATGAGCAGTTACTGGCACAGAATGATGCTGCTGCAGATGATAAGATCGATATGTTCTTAGTCGAAGCTGATTACGCATTGAAATATGTAGATACCGATTATTGTATACCATTGGCTGATTTGGGATTGGATGATTCTGTATTTGCAGATCAGTATCAGTACACAAAGGATGCTGTAACCGATTCTAACGGCAAATTAAAGGGTTCTTCATGGCAGGGATGTCCTGGTGCATTAATCTACAACCGTGAAATCGCTAAGAAGGTTCTCGGATCTGATGATCCTGCAGAAGTACAGAAGGCAGTAAGCGATTGGGATACATATCTTGCAACAGCTGAGAAGATGAAAGAAGCAGGATATTACATGACTTCATCTGTAAATGATCCATATCGTGTATTCACAAATAACGTATCTTCTAAGTGGGTTGTTGACGGAAAGATCAATATCGACGACAACATCAAGGCTTGGGTTGATATGTCTAAGAAGATGGTAGATGCCGGCGAAACCAATTCCTACGAATTGTGGGGCGATGATTGGAGCAAAGGCTTCTGGCAGGATTCAGCAAATGTATTTGCATACTTTGGACCGGCTTGGTTTATCGACTTCTCAATGTCTTGTACAGAAGAAGGCTCAGTAGGAGCAAACGGTGGCTGGGCAGTAACCGAAGGACCACAGGGATTCTTCTGGGGCGGAAGCTGGGTATTAGCAGCAACCGGTACAGATAATCCTACTTTAGTAGCTGATATCATCAAGACTATGACAACTGATGATGAAGTATTAAAGTCAATTGTTAAGAACTACTCTGATTTTGTAAATGATACAGCAATCATGGAAGAGTTTGCAGGAGATGAATCATTCGGAAACCCATACCTTGGCGGACAGAACCCATACGGTGTATTCGCATCAGGTGTATCTTCAGTTTCTCTTGAAAACACCAGCACATACGATCAGGGATGTAATGAATCATTCCAGGAAGCTATGAAGAACTACTTCGATGGAAATGCAACTTATGAAGAAGCACTTGACTTATTCTACAAAGCAGTTGTAGAGAAGTATCCTGAATTATCTTACTAATTCTTTAAGCTAGTTGTTTGAACAAAGTGGAGTAAGAATGAGCGCCTGCCTGATTGTGGGCAGGCGCTATTTTTCTAGAAAGAGGAGCACAATTATGGAGAAGAAGAAAAAAAGCAATGTGGTGAAATACAACCGCTGGGGCTATATTTTCCTAATTCCTTTTACAATAGTATTTATTGTATTTCAGCTGATTCCGTTGATTAGCACATTCTGGAACAGCTTTTTTGAAAACTATCGATCAGGTCTGACACAGATTGGACCGAATTTCATAGCCTTTGATAATTTTAAAAAGGTATTTTCATCAGGCGAAATTTGGATGTATGCAAAGAATACATTAATCATGTGGATTCTTGGATTTGTTCCACAGATTTTCTTCTCACTTTTGTTGGGCGCCTGGTTTTCAGATAAACGTCTTAACATAAAGGGCGCAGGATTCTTTAAAACAGTAATTTACATGCCGAACCTGATTATGGCATCAGCCTTCGCAATGTTATTCTTTACACTGTTTTCCGACAGCGGCCCAATTAATTCAATTTTGGTAAATATGGGAATTCTGAGCAAACCGTTTAGTTTCTTCAGCAGCATTTGGGCAACCCGCGGTTTGGTTGGATTCATGAATTTCGTAATGTGGTTTGGAAATACAACCCTTCTATTAATGGCCGGTATGCTTGGAATTGATCCTTCTTTATATGAAGCGGCAGAAGTGGATGGTGCCACATCTACACAGAAATTCTTTAGAATTACACTTCCGATTTTGAAACCGATTTTAGTCTATGTAGTAATCACATCATTAATCGGTGGATTGCAGATGTTCGATGTACCAAACGTATTAACAGGTACAAACGGAGATCCGGTAAGAAGTTCTATGACCTTGATTATGTACTTAAATAACCAGTTGTATAGCAAGAACTACGGTCTCGGCGGAGCAATTTCAGTATTCTTGTTCTTTATCACAGCTATTTTAAGTTTTATTGTATTTAAGGCATCAAACGAAAAGGAAGTAAAGTAGGAGGTGTATGACATGGATGAGAACAGAAAACCGAGTAAGGGAATCGGCCTTCATGCAAGAAGAGTCATCGCATACATCGTATTGATATTACTGACATTCCTTTGCTTGATTTGGTTTTATATTTTGATTATCAATGCTACCAGAACACATGGTGCATTACAGAAGGGATTTACGCCAATTCCTTCCACAAATTTGATTAACAACTGGAAATCAATGCTGCATAGTCCGCAGCCGATTGTCCGCGGTATGTTAAACAGTTTGATTGTAGCAGGCAGCAGCGCAATCTTATGTGTATATTTTTCGAGCATGACTGCTTATGCAATTCATGCATACGAGTTTAAGATGCGCAAGTTTATGTTTACATTTATTCTGATGATTATGACAATTCCAACACAGGTTTCTGCGCTTGGTTTTATCCAGTTAATCAGAAAGATGGGACTTGATGATACGCATTTGCCGCTGATTATTCCTGCAATTGCAGCGCCTGTTACATTCTTCTATATGAAGCAATATATGGATTCTACACTTCCTCTTTCTTTGATCGAGGCAGCCAGAATCGATGGCGCGGGAGAATTTAGAATTTTCAATACAATGGTAATGCCGTTGATGAAGCCGGCCATTGCAGTGCAGGCAATTTTCTCCTTCGTAGCAAGCTGGAACAATTATTTTACTCCGGCATTGATTTTACATACAGATACAAAAAAGACACTGCCAATTTTAATTGCAGAGCTTCGTTCTGCAGATTTCCTGAAGTTTGATATGGGATCTGTCTATATGACAATTGCCTTTTCAATCTTCCCGGTTATCATCGTTTACGTTGTGCTTTCAAAGCACATCGTAGGTGGTATGACATTAGGTGGTGTAAAAGGTTAATTAAAGCACCGGTTTTGTACCGGTGCTTTTTTTGGCTCTTAGCATATGAGATTGATTTGTATAGCAGATTTGCTTGCGATTGCAATCATATGATCATCAAATTCGATATTTTCACAGGACCATTCATCAAAAAGTGCCGCATGCTGAAGCGGCTCTTTATAAAAGCCGGCTCCGTCAGCTTTTAGGACGGCTTCCACCCTTGTCCAGAGCGCAGCAAATACCCGCGGTTCCTCCTGAGGCGAGGCGGCACGGTATTGGGCCATCAGTGCAGGCGGGAAGACTCGCTTGGCTACGATGGCGCGATGATGAACGGCTTTTTCGGATAAATCAAAGGATAATTCTTCGATATCTGCTCCAATGACAGAATGGTTTTCAGATACCGCCAGAATGGTGTAATCTCTGGCATGTGAGAGGCAAAAGCCGCGAGAACCATCCGCAAAAGCCAGACAACCGCTCCCTGCAATTTGCAATTGCCTATCTTCCTTTATTCCCAGATGTTCTTTCAAAAGTACACCGCTGCAGAGCAATTCTATCTTGCGCTTTGCGTTTTTTACCGTTAAAATAGCATTTCCATAATGGGGCGCAATGGTAGGGCGTAGCGCATCAATGGTGTCCTGTGTGATTTTATTGTGATTCATAAAGTAGATGTTAACGATATTCATGCTTTTATGATATAATAAAAGTTGCTTTTGGTCTAGAAAGAACCGGAAAGGAAATAAAATGGCAAACGTAGATATTATAGATTTAAAAAAGACAATTCTAGAAGACAATGATGCAGATGCAAATGTGCTGAGAGAAAGCTTAAAGAAAGAGAATTTGGTATATATTAATGTAATGTCTTCACCGGGATCCGGTAAGACGACAACGCTTCTTGCAACCATTGCAGGATTAAAGGATCGATATAAGATTGGCGTAATGGAAGCGGATATTGATTCCGATGTGGATGCGAAGAAAATCGCGGAAGCGGGAATCCCTTCCGTTCAGCTTCATACAGGAGGCATGTGTCATCTGGATGCGGATATGTCTCGTCAGGGCATGCGCGCCTTAGGTTGCGAGAATCTGGATGTGGTATTTTTGGAAAATGTGGGAAATCTTGTATGCCCGGCAGAATTTGATACAGGAGCGCAGATCAATGTGGTGATTTTATCTGTTCCGGAAGGACATGATAAACCTTTGAAATACCCATTGGTATTTGAAAAGTGTGCAGCAGTATTGGTCAATAAAATCGATGCGCTACCGGCCTTTGATTTCGATATGGATCAGGTGAAAGCTTATGTGAAAGCACGTAATCCTCAGGCAAAGGTATTTCCAATCTCGGCAAAGACGGGAGATGGGATTGCGGATTGGTGTGCATATTTGAGTGAGCTCATCGAGCAGGTTAGAGCCTAGTTCACAAACGAATCAATGAGGAGAAAAAAGATGAAAGTAATTGAAGTACATCAGAGCGTCTATGCAATCAATGATGAGATTGCGGAGGAAACACGTAGACAATTAAAAGAAAGCAAGACCTTTATGGTCAATTTAATGGCTTCCCCGGGGGCTGGAAAGACCAGCACCTTGTTGAAGACAATAGAGGCATTGAAGGCGGATTACAAAATCGGCGTAATGGAAGCCGATATTGATGCGACTGTGGATGCGGAAATCATGGCAAAGGCCGGTGTTGGCTCGATTCAGGTGCACACCGGTGGAGAGTGCGCTATGGATGCAGAGATGACTGCTCAGGCGATCGAAGAATTTCAAGCGACACAGTATGATATCTTATTTATGGAGAATGTGGGAAATTTGGTTTGCCCTGCAGAAACGGACACCGGAGCATCACGCAATGTGGCAATTCTTTCGATTCCGGAAGGCGATGATAAGCCGTTGAAATATCCGTTGATGTTTCAGGTTTGCCAGGCGGTTTTAATTAACAAAATTGATACAAGAGAATATTTTGATTTTGATGATGCCGCTGTAGTGGAGCGGATTCATGATTTAAATCCGGATGCAAAGGTCTTTTTTATCTCAGCAAAGACAGGAGAAGGATTTGAGGAATGGATTCAGTGGCTTACGGGCTGCATTGATTCCTGGAATGCATAGAAATATAAGGAAGTTTGTAAGATGTTAGATTTTTATTATCAACTGATGGCGAAACTTGCCATCCCAATGACAAGATGGCACGCATATACCCTGAAACACTTAGAAGTGGCAATTGTGGTGGTAGTGCTTGCGCTTGCCTTTGCATTTCTGTTCGCAAAGACTAATGTGAGCAGAAGCGGCGTGATTACGGTGTTCGGAGTGCTTTTGCTGTTTATGGAAATCGTGAAGCAGTGCCTTTTGACTTATGTCAGAGGTTCTTACAGCTGGTCTGATTTTCCGTGGCAGCTTTGCAGCATCCCGATGTATGTATGCCTGTTTTATCCGCATTTAAAAAAGGGAAGAGAAACCGCAGAACATTTCCTGATGGTCTTTGGCTTTTTAGGTGCAGTGATGGCGCTGATTTTCCCGCAGAGCTCTTTTTATTCTTATTTGCTTTTGACCATACAGTCATTGGCATGGCACGGAATCCTATTGATGCTTTCTGCTTATTTGATGATGAGCACATCAAAGGCCAGAAGTGTCAGCGCATTTCGACCTGTTGCCGCGTTGTATCTGCTGACTGCAGCAGTGGCAGTTTTGTTTAATTTTTTGACAGCCGATATTTCTAAGGGGGATTCGAATATGTTCTTCCTGGGACCGAATCCGCCTGCAACTTATATTTTGAGTGCAATCTATGCCTCATATGGTTGGATAGTGGAGACCGTAGCCATGGTGCTTGCGACTTTGGCGGCTGCGTTTATTGTATTTTTTGTTTCTGGAGTCGGGAAACGCCATTAATAATGAAAATTAGAGGTTTATGAATGAAAACATTTCAATTGATTGTACCTTGCCACTTTGGCATGGAAGCTGTAACAAAGCGGGAAATATTCGACCTGGGATATGAAATCACAAAGGTGGAAGACGGCCGTATTACTTTTGAGGGAGATGGGGAAGCAATCTGCAGAGCCAATGTGTTTTTGCGTACGGCAGAACGTGTCCTTCTTCAAGTGGGACGCTTTCATGCAGAAACCTTTGATGACCTATTTGAAGGCATCAAGGCTTTGCCGTGGGAAGAATATGTTCCGGAAGATGGAAAGTTCTGGGTGACAAAGGCTTCTTCGATTAAGAGTAAATTATTTTCTCCTTCGGATATTCAATCTATTGCAAAGAAAGCGATGGTTGAGCGTATGAAGTCGCATTATCATCTGAATTGGTTTCCGGAGGACGGAGCGCCTTATCCGGTACGTATTTTCTTGATGAAGGATGAGGTGACAGTTGCGCTTGATACATCAGGAGATTCGCTTCATAAGAGAGGTTATCGAACCTTAAGCAGTAAAGCTCCGATTACAGAAACCCTTGCTGCAGCATTGATTATGCTGACACCATGGAAAAAGGATCGCATTTTGGTGGATCCTTTCTGCGGAAGTGGAACCTTCCCGATTGAAGCTGCAATGATGGCAGCAAATATTGCACCAGGAATGAATCGCTCCTTTACTGCGGAGCAGTGGACAAATTTGGTAGACAAGAAAACCTGGTATGAGACGGTTGAGGAGGCAAGAGAGATGATTGAGCCAAATCCTTCCGTTGACATTCAAGGATTTGATATTGATGGCGCAGTTGTGAAGGCTGCGAGAGAGAATGCAAAGCGCGCCGGTGTGGATCATCTGATTCATTTTCAGCAAAGGGCTGTGGCAGATTTGCATCATCCGAAGAAATACGGATTTATCATCACCAATCCTCCTTATGGAGAACGTTTGGAAGATAAGGAAGATCTACCATACTTATATACTCAGATTGGCGATGCCTATAGAGCTTTGGATTCATGGTCTTTGTATATGATTACAAGCTATGAAGATGCAGAGAAATATGTGGGCCGCAAGGCGGACAAGAATCGCAAGATTTATAATGGAATGATTAAGACTTATTTTTATCAGTTTATGGGGCCGAAGCCGCCTAAGCGTACGCAACCGTAACTGAATGGCAATTGAGGCGAGTATATGAAAGTTGCAAAAAGATATTTGATTTTTATCGCAGTGCTGGCACTGATGTTTTGCGGAAAATTTTATATTATGACAATTGATGCCTCTTCATTGAACAGCTTCAGAGGCGGAGAACTTTTGGACGAAGTCTGGAATCCGCTGGTGGCTGAGGATGTTAACAGCAGCTTATTGAGTGTCTTCATCGATAATCACGAATTTACCAATGAGAGTACCCGGCTGTATATGGATGGAGAGCGCAATATCATGGTTCCAATCAGCATTCTTCGTGATTCCATGAATTGCAGCGTTCATGTGTATGATGGCAATACTGTATTGATCGAAAAGCATGATGATTCAGCTCTTTTTACCATCGGAGAAACAGAGGCTGTTTGTAACGGAAAGCAACGCAATCTGTCATCGGCTCCGGTGGAGAAGGATGGAGAAATCTATATCAGTCTGAATGATTTGACAGAGGTACTTAATTATTCTTCTACTTATAATCCGGAACAGGTAACTTATGTGACAGCAGATTCTGCGGAAACCACATCAGTGATTCCGACCAGTTATGATTTGAGAAAGCGTGAGCGTGTATCATCGGTACGCAATCAGCTGCAGTATGGAACCTGTTGGGGATTTGCAGCAGCATCCGCTTTGGAATCGTCTTTGTTGCCTGAGATTTCAGAAACCTTTGCTGTGGACCATATGGTTTTGGCAAATTCATATAATGTCAATTTATATGATGGCGGTGACTATACCATGGGAATGGCTTATTTTGCAGCATGGCAGGGACCGGTATATGAAAAGGACGACCCATATGGAGATGGGGAAACAGATGAGAGCTTGTCTGCGGCTTATCATGTCCAGGAAATGCGTGTAATCGACGGAAAAGATTATGAAGCGATTAAAACAGCAGTATTTTTGTATGGCGGTGTTCAAAGCTCCTTGTATAGCTCAATTCGAAGCGCTTACACAAGTGATGAGAATTATAATCGTGAAACTACTTCATATTGCTATATCGGAACCGAAAAGTCCAATCATGATGTGGTAATTATCGGCTGGGACGATAACTATCCAAAAGAGAATTTTAATGTGGAATTGGAAGGCGATGGCGCCTTTATCTGCCAAAACAGCTGGGGCGAAAACTTCGGTGACGATGGCGTATTTTATGTATCTTATTATGATACCAATATCGGTACCCATAATGTGGTTTATACCAAAGTGGAGGGAACCGATAATTATGATCATATCTATCAATCCGATCTTTGCGGTTGGGTTGGAAAAATCGGATACAACAAGGATTCGATTTACGGAGCGAATGTATTTACGGCAGACGGTGATGAGAGTATAGCTGCTGCTTCTTTCTATGCGACAGGTTCTAATACCTCATATGAGCTTTATGTTGTAAATGATTACAAGAATACAGCTTCCTTTGGCAATGCGAGAAAGGTTGCTTCCGGCACTTTAGATCAGGCAGGCTATTATACTGTGGATTTCAATCAGGAGATTGCGGTAGATGAAGGAGAGCGCTATGCTATCCTCTTATACATCTCCACACCGGATAGCACACATCCTCTTGCAATCGAGTATGATACAGGAGATGACGCATTGGCGAATGTGGATTTGGATGATGGCGAGGGTTACATCAGCTATAATGGCAAAACCTTTACCGATGTAAAAGAAAAACAGAATTGTAATTTATGTATTAAGGCATTTACGAACGACAGATGATAGAGAAGAAAATATTGAAGTGGTCTTCCGTCATAATGCTGTTTGTGATGGTAGCAACAATTGGATTTTTATATTATTTCCCGAAGATACAGCAAAGCTATTCTGTGGTTGAGGATTTAGAGGATGAGTCGACGCAGAAGGATGACGGAAATATGAAAAATGCAGCGAATCCGGAGGATGTGGTGCAGAATCTGGAATCGCTGGAGGGAAAACTGAAATTGGAATTGCCGGAGGATGTAATTACATCTACGGTTACAATCAAAAGTGATTTGCTGACGCAGATGGTCTACATATCGTTCCCGACGGAATGTTTGGACTATTTTTCGAATTACAGCTTACAGGGAAGCAGTGATTATATCGCTTCGATTTCTTATTATAATGAAGACGGAAAAGGTGTCATGGCAATGCAGATGAGCCAGCTGTACGAAATCGAAAAAGAAATCAAAGACCAAAGCGTTTATCTAAGCTTTATAGATCCGCATGATATATATGATAAGGTAATCGTAGTGGATGCGGGACATGGAACTGGCTCAAAGGGCGGAGCTTCCATGGCAGGTGTGGACGAGGCTGAACTGAATTTGGAGATTGTTCTCAAATTAAAGAAGCTATTGGACGAATGCGATATGAATATTGGAGTGTATTATACCCGATTGGACGAAGGGGATGTGAGTTTGCAGGCCAGAGCACAATTGGCAAATGCGGCAAATGCAGATTTGTTTATCAGCGTACATAACAATGCCTATACCTCCAATGCATGGAGCTATATCAATGGAACCAGCGTGCTTTACAGCCAATCAGATGATTCTGAGCATAATAGTCAGCACTTTGCGGAGATTTGTCTTGATCATCTTGTATCGACACTTGGCAGCAACAGACGAGGTCTGGTTGAAGGTGACAGCAAATATATTATCAGAACGGCAGAGTGCCCTGTGGCTCTTGTCGAAATCGGATATATGACAAACAAGAAAGAGTTTAATAAATTGATTTCGGATGAGTATCAACAAAAAGCAGCGCAGGCAATCTATGATTCAATTATGCAGGCGTTTGAGGAAGGATATTAAAATGGTAAAAATTGTATTCGCAACAGGAAACAAAGACAAATTGCGCGAGGTAAGAGAAATTCTCGCTGATATGGATGTGGAAGTGGTATCCATGAAAGAGGAAGGAATCCTGGTCGATATTGTAGAGGATGGAAAAACCTTCGAAGAAAATGCCACGATTAAGGCAAGTACAATTGCTAAGCATACAGATGCGATTGTGCTGGCGGACGATTCCGGTTTGGAAGTGGATTATTTGAACAAGGAACCGGGAATCTATTCTGCGAGATATATGGGCGAGGATACCAGCTATACCATTAAGAATCAGGCGATTCTGGATCGTTTGGAAGGCGTGGAGAAGAAGGATCGTACAGCACGTTTCGTCTGTGCTATAGCAGCAGTGCTTCCGGATAAGCGTGTATTGGTGACGCGCCAGACAATGGAAGGAACCATTGGCTTTGCATCAGATGGAGAGAATGGATTCGGATATGATCCGATTTTTGTTCCGGATGGATATGATTGCTCTTCAGCAGCAATTTCACCGGAAGAAAAAAACGAAATCAGCCATCGTGGAAAAGCACTTCGTGCCATGCGAGACCTGTTAAAAAAAGAACTCTCAAGGTAGTTTAAAACAAGTTTAAAAAAAGTTGATTTTTTTTAAAAAAATATGTTGACATTCAAGAGGTTTGAATGTATTATATTACTTGCGTCACGGGAAAGCAGTGATGCAAGCATCTTCGGGGTGTGGCTCAGTTTGGCTAGAGTACCTGGTTTGGGACCAGGGGGTCGCAGGTTCGAATCCTGTCACCCCGACTTAAAAAATATAAACTTCATAAGTTTCATATATGCGGGTGTAGTTCAATGGTAGAACACCAGCCTTCCAAGCTGGATACGTGGGTTCGATTCCCATCACCCGCTTTCGTT
>SVFB01000094.1 GCA_015057085.1 Lachnospiraceae bacterium | reverse complement strand
TATTTCCGCTCACAGCTGTTGTCTCAACCGCTCCACCTAATAAAATCACCCCTGCAATAGTACACATTACATTTCGTAACATCTTTTTCATTTCTACCATCCTCCTAATATTATTTATTGTAATTTTACTAAACAACAATCAGCCCCTAGATTCACAGACCCTGTTAAATTTATATACATCTCATTATTTAGGTTATTTTCTGGAATTATATAACCAATCTTGATGTCTTTTGATTCGCCTGGGTCCAAAACAATTTGGTACGCAGACTTTCCACCCTTATTCTCACTTGAGAAAGCAATTTCTGCGCTGTATATGTAATCATCTTCTATATATACCAGCGAAACGGATGATGTGTAAAATTCCAGTTTCTCATCCTCACAATTCTTCAGTGTATAATCAATATAGACAATTTTTTCTTCTCCAACTATTTTTTTATCCTTTATATCTATATCTTCCAACATATAATCTTCCCATTTTGAAAGATCCTCTTCAAAGGTATCTGTAACTTCAGCTCTGCAAATTGTAATTTCATATGGATTTCTCACCTCATAGGATTCATCAACTCTTACAGTTTCGCCTACTTCTGCAAATTTCGTCACTTCCGAAAAGTGAGCAAGTTCATAATCCCTTCCCGGCAGATATACTTTTTCTGTTTCAACATTTTCTGTTTCGTTACGTTGGATAGATTCTGAATTTACTTGAGAACGGTAGTCTTCATTGACTAGACTACATGATGATAATAGCATGCTTAATAAAGCACATATCATAAGATAAGATCTTTGATTTCCCCAATCCATTATATTTACCCTCTTCCTTACCCCAATGAATGTATAAATTATACTCCTCCCCTAATCATAAGTCAACACACCGGACGCCAGGCCTCGACATATCCACGAGTACGCAGATTAAATTTCCTCACTCTATGCCATCACTCGCCATAATTTGTTATAATTAGAAAAGTAATATAACAGCTTACACAACTTATCAGATGAAAGGAACTTATTATATATGAACAAATTTATCTCATGGAATGTAAACGGCCTTCGCGCAGCTGTTGAAAAAGGCTTTTGGGATTTCTTCGAGAGCATTGATGCAGATTTGTTTTGCCTGCAGGAGATTAAACTCTCGGAAGGACAATTCGATAAAGAACGCAACGGATATCATGTCTACTGGAATTATGCAGAAAAGAAGGGATACTCCGGAACTGCAATTTTCTCTAAAGAAGAACCAATTTCTGTTTCCTATGGAATTGGCATTGATGAGCATGATCACGAAGGACGCGTCATTACATTAGAATTCGAAGATTATTATTTCATCACCTGCTATACGCCGAATTCTCAAAATGAATTAGCCCGCCTGGATTATCGAATGAAATGGGAAGATGATTTTAGGAACTATCTGCACACATTAAATGAGAAAAAGGGCGTCATCGTTTGTGGTGACTTGAATGTGGCGCATCAGGAAATTGATTTAAAAAATCCAAAGACCAATCGCCGCAATGCCGGTTTCACAGATGAAGAACGCGGTAAAATGACAGAGCTTTTAAATTCCGGTTTTGTCGACAGCTTCCGCTATTTCTATCCGGACCAGGAACAGATTTATTCATGGTGGTCCTATCGTTTTAAAGCACGTGAGAAGAATGCTGGATGGCGCATTGACTATTTCCTGGTATCTCAGGATTTGAAAGAACGTATGAAGGATGCAAAAATACATACGGATATTTATGGATCCGACCACTGCCCGATCGAATTGGACTTTGATTGACAAGCACATATTTATGCTGTAAATTATCATTTGCACTTATTTGAATTTCAAAACCATTGAATTATCAATAAAGAAATCAGAAAGGATTCTGTCTATGTGGATTGCAAGTAATTGGAAAGATTATGAAGTTCTTGATTGCTCCGGCGGCGAAAAGCTTGAACGCTGGGGACAATACAATCTCGTTCGTCCGGATCCGCAGGTCATTTGGGACACTGCTCATTCAAACCCGGGTTGGAAGAGAAAGAACGGACATTATCATAGAAGTTCAAAAGGCGGCGGCGAGTGGGAATTCTTTGATTTACCGGAAGAATGGACCATTCATTATCAGTTACCGATTGATGGACCATATAATAAAGGAAAGCTTACATTCCACTTAAAGCCTTTTGCCTTCAAACATACCGGACTTTTCCCGGAGCAGGCGACAAACTGGGATTGGTTTTCTTCTATTATATATGAAGCAAAGCAGAAAAATCCAAACCGTGAAATTAAGGTCTTGAACCTATTTGCCTATACCGGTGGCGCAACCCTTGCCGCAGCATCTGCAGGTGCAAGTGTCACCCATGTGGACGCTTCCAAGGGAATGGTCACTTGGGCCAAAGAAAATGCGATTTCATCCGGACTGGGTGAAGCACCTATTCGATGGCTTGTTGATGATTGTGTGAAATTTGTAGAGCGTGAAATTCGCCGAGGTAATCACTATGATGCCATCATCATGGATCCTCCATCTTACGGGCGCGGACCCAAGGGCGAGATTTGGAAAATCGAGGATTCGATTTACAACCTGATTAAATTATGTGAACAGCTCCTGACCAAAGAGCCTTTGTTCTTTTTAATCAATTCCTATACTACAGGATTACAGCCGGCTGTCCTCACCTATATGATGCAGACAGCATTGAAAAAATACAAAGGCGTTTTCACTGCCGAGGAAATTGGCTTACCTGTTAGCGAATCCGGACTCGTTTTACCGGAAGGAGCCAGCGGTCGATTTATAGGAGAATACAACTCATAATAAATCTTGGAATGAAAACGGATTACGGGCAGTTGTCGGAGGGTCAATTCGAAACCGAAAAAGAAGGCTATCACGTTTATTGGAATTATGCGAAGAAAAAGGGTTATTCCGGAACGGCTGTCTTTTCCAAAGAATTACCGCTTTCTGTCACCTATGGAATAGGGATGGAAGAACACGATTAAGAAGGCCGTGTGATTGTCTGCGGCGATTTAAATGTAGCGCATCAAGAAATCGATTTAAAGAATCCGAAAACCGGCGCTTACTTGCGCCGGTTTATCTCATCATTCATCTTATGAATCTTTTCTTTATATAATACTGTATAAGTATTTGCATTTTCCATATCTTTATAATCATAATGATCGTAGAAATCAGGAATTTTGATATGCATATCATCTGCGGTCAAAATTGAAATCACGTTTTCGTTTGCATTCATTTCGTCAAACTCAAAAATCCCTTCTGAAAAAATTTCAATCAGTTTTGAACTATCTCCGAGATCAAAGGAAAGACGGCTTGCCTCTAACATCTGCTTGTGGGTAGCATGCGATAATTGAAATGAATATCCACATTCAAGGCAAACCAACCTGGCAAATTCTCGCTGTGTCCGTCCATTTCCTTCACGGAATGGATGAAGTGCATTCAAATCTCCATAATTGTCAGCAAATACTTTTATAAATTCATCTCGATTATCTTTTACATGATAGCACTGCGGAAAAAACTTTTGAAATACAGTCTTTGCATATTCGTGAATGCAGGCTGTGGTACAAAAAAGATTCCCCTTTCCAATCTCAACTGTACGCACTTTTCCAGCCCATGTATAAATATCTTGAAAAATATATTTATGTATCTTTTGTAGATGTACGAAATCAAATTTTCCCCGAATAGGAGTCTCTTGCAATTCTCTAATTCGAATTGCTGTTAATTCTTTTTCGGCTTCAAATAAGATTTTCGCATCCCGAATTCCCAATTTATTCACCAAAACTTCTGAATTCGGGTAACAATAAATGCTATCCGGCATATCTTGAAATCACCTCTTGACGAAGCTGTTCAGAAGTCTTCTCGCCTTCAGCAACCTTAATTAACTCCACAACAAAATCTTTGCTCAAATACATATCTTCGATTGCCATTGTAGCAACTACGTCTCGAACACCCTCTATTTTTTTATTTTTTTTAACAATCACTTTGTCACCTCTATTATTTAACCCGGCACATAAAATCACCATGGCTTTTAGATATCTTTATTATACCCCTACTGCTATACTCTTGCCAATAAAAAAACGGATTTGATGTTGCTATTCCCTCTTCATTGAATGAACCTCACAAAACTCTGCTCCACACTTTTCAAAGGAGTACACTCCGCAATTTGGAATATACTTTGACCAGTAGCTTCCGTTTGATTCCGGTGTTAAATATTCTAATGCCCCTTTCATTGCGATTGCATGTGTGGATATTAAAACGTTCTTTCCCGATGGCACTTCAAAATCGCTTTCACACAAAAAGTCACCTAAACGGCGCACTACTTCATCCAAAGGTTCCATCCCCTCCGGCACAGGCTGATGCACAAAATCCGAAAAGAATCTTATAATTTCTTCCGGTGGATGTTCTAAATCTACGCCTTCATAAGGCCCGTAATCCATCTCCAACAATCGTTCGTCTGTTTCGATTGGCACATTCTCTCCCACGATCAAACGTGCTGTTTCAACAGCTCGTATGAGCGGACTTGCATATACTTTTTCAAATAGAATTCCTTGCTGCTTAAAATATTCTCCCAAGGCAATTGCTTGACGTCTTCCTTCCTCATTGAGCGGAGCATTCGTTCTTCCCTGCAATGCCTTTTTCTTATTCACTTCAGTTTGTCCATGTCTGACAATATATATCATCTCAACCCTCCCTTGTACGTTTCTATTATCACATTTCCTTCCCCTTAGATGCAAGACCTGTTCCTTCACGAAGACGAATTTTGTTTCACAACCGCACCACATCCCTCTTCCCACACAAGGTCTCGCTTCGCAAATTGCACCAACGTGTTTCGCTTCTTCTATTTACGAATTTTTCTTTGCCAAGGATATCCGGACCGATATTTCTAGCCGCCTCACAGCATAAGTCCACCCTTGAAGCATTTCGATCAGCAACAGGTCTTTGTAGTTCTTGCTTTATGCAGGCTCCATAGACTTTGTTGGCGGATTTTGTTTTACAACCACGCCAACATTCCCTCTTCCCGCACAAGGTCTTGCTGCGAAAATTGCACCAAC
>SVFB01000093.1 GCA_015057085.1 Lachnospiraceae bacterium | reverse complement strand
GAAGTACATATACGACAGTTTTTGGTGTCCGCCAACCATAAAACTTTTTTCAAAATTGTACAGGCATTCAAAAGACACATGTCTATCAGGATGCGAGCTTTTGCATATATGAAAACCAAAATATTCTTGCAAAGTGAAGGGAGGTACCGGGTCTATGGGCTGAGGATACTAGACAATACATGCTGTGAATGGTAACCTTTTTTGGCCTGTGTAACCCGAATGTGACCGCGAAGGCCTATAATATTAATGTTATGAGTGTATAAATCTTGCATCCTTTATGCCTCATCATATAAAATAACATCATATGAAAATAATAGAGGGAGGATTAGCATATGGATTTGGTATCCATCATCGTTCCGGTTCACAATGCAGAAAAACATCTGGAACAGTGTGTTCATTCCATCATCAAACAAACTTATCAGAATATTGAAGTCTGGCTTGTCTATGATCATTGTGATGATGACAGTCTCATTCTCTGCGAAAGGCTTCGCCAGAGAGATTCCCGAGTACATGCGGTTTATTGCGAAAATTCACCAAATCGCGGATATGGTGCATTGCGTAATCACGGAATCGATTGTGTCAGCGGAACCTATACAATGTTTGTGGATTGCCATGGCCTGCTTGTAAATGATGCGATTGAGCGTTTGGTTGCAACCGCCAATGCCGAGCAAAGCGATGTCGTGGTTTGCAATTATATGAAGTTCAATGATGAGACCAATAAATACTTGGTCCATATCAACGATTCTGATTACAGAATTACAAATTATACGCCAAAAGAATGGCTCGAACAAAATTATGAATACAATTATAGTTTGCATTATTGCTACAGTGCAGCTACAGCTAAACTTTATAAAACCTCGCTTTTAAAAAGGGTATCCTATCCCGTTAATACTGAATTCGAAGAAGATTATACGCAATATAAGATTTATCTTTTGGCTGATCGGATCACTTTTGAGAACAAAGCTTATTATATTGCGCGCAACGAAGAGCATATTTTTGATGATTCCTATTTTTCTTTAGATCGCTATAATCTCGAATTCATTGAGGAGCGCATCACATTGCTTGCTGTCATTGGATTCGATTGCAGCAAAGAAGCACTTGCGTTTCGTAATCGTCTCAAAATGAATATCGAGCACTTACTAGGCGAACAAAGATTAGAAGAATATACGAATGCAACTACCATTATGAAACTCTTTAACAGATACTATCCGGAGGTGAAATCGTGAACAAAACAATAGATTCGCAAAATCAAACGCCTTTGGTATCCGTTGTTATACCAATCTACAACAGTGATCCGTATTTAGAGCAATGCCTTAGTTCTATCGCCAATCAAACCTATCAGAATTTGGAGATTTGGCTGTTAAACGACCATTCCACGGATAAGAGTTTACAAATCTGTGAAAGCTTTCGCTTAAAGGATCCGCGTTTTCACGTGGTGGAAGGTATCAACCCTTGTCATCATGGTTGCGGAGCGCTTCGAAATCAAGGACTCTCTCTGGTAAACGGAGAATTCACTTATTTTATCGACAGCGACGATTGGGCATATGAAGATACCATTGAACGAATGGTAAAAATTCAGCAAAAGGAAAACAGCGATATTGTAGTCGGCAACTTTTGTAAATTTGTGACAGAAACCGGTATTTTCAAAGTACACAAACGCGATAATAACTACTATGAGAAAACCTTTTCTCCGGTTGATTGGATTGCACAGGAATATGAGGCAGGCGATGGAATTTCCATTTGTACCTTGCAAGTCGCAGGAAAATTATATCGAACTTCAATTATAAAGCAGGTTGCTTACCGTTCGAATGTTAATACAGAAGATGACTTTACTCAGTACAAAATTTATCTGATGAGTGAGCGTATTACCTTCGTGAATGATCATTTTTTCGTCTATCGTATACACGAAGACAGTTTGAATCATAGCGGATTGCTCACGGATCGCTTTACGGATAAGAGTCGCGAGGAGCGCATTGCCGTACTTGCCTCTTTAGGTTTGCCTTTTAAAAATCAAATCAATGCCTATTTGGGGCGCATTGGCTATCAAGTCAATCATCAACTGACTGAGGGTACAATGCAAGCATATAAAAATGCTTGTGCCAAGAGGGACATCATCAGAAAATATGATGCCTGGACCTTATAAATTTCTAATGGAACTAACGAGTCATCTATCACTAGTTTGAATGGAGGTTACATTATGAATCAAGATTGGTGGAAAAATGCGGTGGTTTACCAAATTTATCCGAGAAGTTTTGCCGATGCAAACGGCGACGGAATCGGAGATTTAAAAGGAATCACCGGAAAAATGGAATATTTGTCCAAACTTGGAATCGATGTCATCTGGCTTTCTCCTGTATATCAATCTCCGAATGCCGATAACGGATATGATATCAGTGATTATCAAGCGATTATGACTGAGTTTGGAACCATGGATGACTTTGACGAAATGCTTGCCAAAGCACATTCTTATGGCATTAAGATCATGATGGATATCGTGGTCAATCATACTTCCGACGAACACAAATGGTTCCTGGAGAGTAGAAAGAGCAAAGACAATCCCTACCGCGATTACTATATTTGGAGAGATCCAAAGGATGGCAAGACACCGAATCGTTGGGAGTCCTGCTTTAGCGGTCCTGCCTGGGACTATGATGAAGCCACAGGCCAATATTATCTTCATTTGTTTGCCAAAAAGCAGCCCGACTTAAACTGGGATAATGAAAAGGTGCGCAATGAAGTATATAAAATGATGACCTGGTGGTGCGAGAAGGGTGTGGATGGCTTCCGATTCGATGTCATCAGCCTGATTTCCAAGGATCCTGCCCTTCCTGACGGAGAAGAATACGGAAACGGATACACCGGAAACAACTGTGCCAACGGACCTCATGTGCATGAATATCTAAAAGAGATGAATCAGCGGGTGCTTTCCAAATATCCTCTTATCACAGTGGGCGAATGTCCAGGTGTGGACGCAGAACAGGCACTTTTGTATTCCGGAAAGGATTCTCATGAATTAAATATGATTTTTGAATTCGAGCATGTTTCCGGAAGTCGCCATCATCAAAACAAATATGGCAAATGGGACTCCGAGCCCATGACCATGCCGGAATTGCGAGAAGTTATGACCAAGTGGCAATTACAGCTGGCGGACAACGGATGGAATAGCTTGTTTTTGGACAATCACGATCAACCCCGCTGTGTCTCCCGCTTCGGAAACGACAGCGAAGAATACCGCGTACTTTCTGCGAAAATGCTGGCAACCTGCCTTCATATGCAAAAGGGTACACCATATATTTATCAGGGCGAAGAGCTTGGAATGACAAATGCCGGCTTTACTTCCATGGAACAATATAGAGATGTGGAAACACTCAATGCCTATCCCGAACTAAAGGATGGGGTCGGCGAGGAAAAAGCCCTCGAATACTTCCGGCGGATCAGCCGCGACAATGCGCGTACCCCAATGCAGTGGGATGCTTCAAAAAATGCAGGCTTCACCTCCGGACAACCTTGGATTGAGGTCAACCCAAATTACAAGACAATCAATGCGCAGGCCGCATTAGAAGATCCTGATTCTGTATTTTATTATTATCAAAAGCTGATTAAACTTCGCCATGAATACCCGATTATCGTGGATGGCGTGTACGAATTGCTTGCAGCAAATCATCCGTTTATCTTTGCCTATACCAGAACACTTGGTAACCAAAAGCTCTATGTGCTTTGCAATTTCCTGGATGATTATGTGGATATTCCGGATGATATTTCTCCATGCCTGGAAGGAGAAGTGCTTATCAGCAATTATACCGAAAATACCAAACGTGAATTAAAGCCGTACGAAGCCGTTGTATGGCTGACAAACTAAGAAAGCATGTTGCTTGCAAAGTCCACATCCAAAATATTTACATCAGCAACAGGTCCTCGAAGTCCATCAATTGTGCAGGCTCCCCCACATTCTAGAAACAGATTTTGTGCAACCACAGCCACATCCCTCTTCCCGCACAAAATCGGGGCTCGCTGCGCAAATATTGCCCAAGCAAGTGTTTCGCTTCTAACACCGAATTTTTCTCCGGGTCACGAGGGCGCTATTTCTCCGCCTCACAGACATAAGTCCACAGCCAAACACTTTCATCAGCAACAGGTCTTC
>SVFB01000119.1 GCA_015057085.1 Lachnospiraceae bacterium | reverse complement strand
TTCTAATCTAACAATATGAGTCTTCTCTTGAACTTTCTTTTCCAACAAGTTATTTGTCTGAACCAAAAAATCATTCATATCATATAACGGAAAATGTAACACAGGCGCCACTAAAATTTCAGATTTTAAAGTATTCTCATATTGCTCCTTTTCTTCAGTGTTAAGCAAAGATGCATGTACGATATCTGTAACAAAATTGTTTCGATTATACTGAGAAGCCATATTAAGCTTCTTTTTAACAGATGAAGCCGCTTTTGTATAAAAACCACTTATTTCATGTTCTACATCATCAAATTTTGCCTGAGCATCATTACGTCGTGTCCAAAAATTACTTTTTGTTTCATCATTTGGATCTTCTAAATTTAGTGTTATATCATTTTTTTCATTTTCCTTCTGTTTTATCTGTGTTCTGATATCCTCAATCTGCTTATTAATTGCTGCATTTTCTTCACCTAAAACAACCGCATTTAAGCGCTTATTATCATCAATTATATTTTCAAATCCTTTAAAAACACTAACATCATAATTAGCCGTCTGTTCTGACAATACATCTGTCATTGTCGTTTTTCCGGTACCATTTTTACCAAGAATAAACGTGACTTTCTTATCTAAGTCTAATGAATTACTTTCAAATAATGACACCGCTGTTAAGTCAATTTCCATAATATAATCCTTCTTATAACATGTTGTCGTGATCAAGTTTCCTTTACCTTATTAAGAGAATCTCTCATTAACAAAAAATTGAAGATTCTTATATAAGCCAAATTTTATGTGGCATTGTAGTAAACCTAATAAAGAATTCCTACCACACCAAATACCCCTGTCTCCTTGCGCTATCATAGACAGGTTGCATATTCTTCTCCAGAATATTATAAAACTCTGTTTGTGTATTTCCTCTTCGATATAATTCCTGGTTGGCCCATATCGAATGAAGATTATCTTTATAGCATTTCTTAAAGCTATTTCGTATCTGTGGATGACTGTCATCATTGATCATGCCGTAAAGAATAAACTGATTATTTGCAAACTTCCCAAAGAAGCGGTTCCAATCCGGCAGTTTATTGCTCTTCGAGGAATTCAAAGAAGAATCCATCGGCATCAAATTCCATAGCTCATCATTCATCACAAATGACCATGGAATAAAATGATCAATATCATAATTTCCCTTTTCAATCGGGGCATCCGTAAATACGTCTATGATGGGTTGCTGTTCAAGGATCAGTTCCCATAAAGCTCTTACATGATTAAGCTTTCGCATTTTCTCATCCATAGGTGCAAGTTTATATACCAGGCTTGGGACCTCTGGATTATTACTTTGAAGCCATTTCACTTTTTCAAATTGAATCCATCCTAATATGGAAACAGTATTATCCTTAATCAGGCTTATCCATTCAGAGCTGAAGGTTACTTCACGCTTTAATCCCGTGCTCTCACCAATGACATATGGCAGCGGTGTAGATTGATTTAATAACTTAGCATACTGAATCAGTGCTCCTGTTCTTCCCCAATCTACATTCTGCTTCGCATGATCAAAGAAACCGGAAAGGGCTCTGTATGGAACATTTCTCGTCAATCTGTTCTTATATTCACGAAGCTCATGATCATATTTGATGATTTCACTTCTTATGCTTTCTGCGTCAGCATCTGCTCTTAAACCGCTCAGCTCTTGAAGCGTGATAACTGCAAGTTCCAGCGCATCTCGAGGCTCGCCAAGTAAAAAAACGCTCAAATGAACATGGAACTCCAACACGGTATACCATGCATTACAAATCATCTCATCGATAATGTCATTAAAAGAAGTTTTTACCACATCTCGTGAAATCATTTTGACGATTGCTTCGAGCCAATAAAACTTATAACAATAAGACGGATCTTTTAGCATTTGTGAGAAACCGACTACATCCAAATTGTTATAGTATTTCCCATCAATAATAAGGTCGAGCTCACCATTCATTATTCATTGCCCTCCCAGAATATCCGGTCTTTAAATCCGCCTCTTTTGTCCTGCTTATCTTGCTTGGTTTTCATCAATTGTTCAATGGAATATCCCCTGGCCTCACAAATAGCAAATAGCACTTCTAAAACATCCGCCATCTCTTCAATCGATTTATCAGCTTGATATTCAGCAACTTCTTCATTAAGTTTTATGTCCAATTTCTGAAGGTATTCTTCCTCCGGCAAAATCCTGGTTATCGGATTATTGCCATCGGCTTTTATTATCTCAGGAATTCGATCTCTCACAAGCTTTCCCATACTTAACCTCTTACCCTTTTATAAATCCGTGTATTTCGCACTGTTTCCTTTTGCCTTCTCTACTGGATACTTCGCTTCATTCTGTGCCATCTTCATATTGATAATCTCATCCGCATCAAAGCCGAGCTTGTCCACGAGATTCTGACAATAGACCATGACATCCGCAAGCTCTTCTTTGACATGCTGCTCGTCAAAGTTCTCATCATCCCATTGAAAGCATTCCAATAATTCAGCTGCCTCGATGACGATCGACTTGGCTAAATTAGATGGTGAATGGAACTGATCCCAGTCACGGTCTTCTGTAAACTTTCTGATTCTATCGATTGTTTCTTGTTTCATATCCAATCCTCTATTTGGAAGCTTTGATAAGTTCCGTTGCCAACTCTCATTTTTTGTCCTACTTTTCTCATTTAAGAATACCCACAAATCGAGATTCACTAATACTAATCTGTTCCAGAAATTCTTTATAACTCTCAACATGCTGTGGAATAATCAACCCATGCTTCGTTAAGCAAATATCCTTACGCGCTGTTACATCATTTTCAAATGACGAACCTTGATTAAGCCATAAATCTCTATCCACATTATCTGATGCTTCAGGATAAAAATAAAAAGCACGTTTTGCATCAAATCGATACATATAAGCCAACATTTCCATATTGTATTTAAAAAGTGTGTCCATTTACTTAACCATGCTGCATATACTAGTCTTGAACCCTTACAAATTCTTTCTTTTTTAATGTTCAAATGAATCAAGCATTACCCTAAGCAACTGTTCGGTATCTAACACAATCTTGAAGCATGTCTCTGCATCCACTCTTCCCAATTCATTTGTATGCGCAGCCTTATTTCTATATTCTTCAGTAATATCTGCTACCTTTTCTCCATATTTTTTAAGCGTTGATAAAATCTCCTCATCGGACTTATCTTGCATCAACTTTTCTTTTGCAAATTCAACCAAACGTTTCTCATTATTCTTCAATTGTTTTTCAGTTGCATCTCTATCTTCTTTTGCACATAAAACATAGGCTACCGATCCCAATGTGAAATCTTTGGAAGATTTCAGCACTTTATTTCCATTAACTGTTTTTAGCAATGTTGTAGGGAAATCATCCAAATGCCTTTTCCAACTGTCTGTATATCCTGTTTTTAGAAATGCAACATACTCCCTATAGAATCTTTCACTCATCTCCACTTCTAACGCTTTAGTCACCAACAAGCAAACACCAGAATAATCCAACGTTTCTATACTTAGATAATAATTGTATGTTACTTTGGAACTAACTAAATAATTCTTCGAAGCAGATGTTAACTTTTTTTCCCAAAGCTCTCGTCCCAATGATGCAATAAGCTTTTTTTCCTCATTAGATCTTGAAATATCGGAATATTTTCCATCAATTTCTTTAATTATTTTACAAACACATTCTTCCGAATAAGCATGAACAATCCTATCTATTTCATCTTCTGTCACTGCTAATTCAATCTGACTTTGGACAAGTTCTTGATAAGATGAAATTTGATCAACGAGTTTTTCTAGTATTTGATTCATGCTGTCTATTTTCTCATTTAACACTTTATGCTCTTGATGTATCTCCTGTACACCATCCAAGATTTTTCTAATCTGGAGTTCAACTATCTGGGCATCAAAATTTCTTTCATTATTGCCTACAATAGATTCTTTCATAGCATATTCTTCGGCAGAATCAACTCCCTTAATATGAGGCATCACGAGACAGACAACCTCTTTAAACTCTTCCGAATCATCTATTGACAAATCTTCTCTTATACTAGTATTTTCCCAAAACCAAATACAAAATTTATCATATAGCTCTAATAACGGATAAATTTCAAATTCATCTTCTAAACTGGCTACAGTATTTACCCACCAAAACATCTTGTTGAAAACATCTATCGTCTGATTTATAAAATCTGGCATAATTCCTTGCATGTCATAAATCAAATCGATAGCTGATAACGCTTCATATCCATCTTCATCCTGAAACCTCATTTTACTATTATATTCATAGCCTTTTTTTACAAGCACACTTTGGCACATACTGTTCACTGAATTATAGATACTCAGCATCCAGACGTTTAAGAGCGCATCATCCAAAAAATCAAATTGTTCAGATTCAATCAGTGTATTTATATTAGCGTAAGCCTGAATCATAGATGCCTTAACATATTCAATGCTTTTCATATACCTTCTCCTTTAACCACAAACACCCCTATTATTTTAAATATCAGCTATTATTCTTCATTATCATCCTTTGCAGAGCCATCGATCGGCTTAGCACTGTAAACAAAGTCATTCTCATCAATCTCATACCGATCCAACAATTCCTTTACAATGTAGATGATAAAAGAAGCAGAAAAGCCACTACTTTGATATATATCTGTTCCTTTTATCTTAAGCTTCTTTCCACCCTTTGCCTTGTTTTTGTCATACGAAAACATCGGGTATTCCGAACCTGGAAAAAGCATTTCATCATTTTTTGCCATCTCCTCGATTACGGTTTTATCAAACTCATAAAGTTTACGAATAACCGACCTTAACATTTCTGCGTAGCTTATAGTTTTAATTCGTTCACCTTGAAGAACATAATAATTTATACTTGTCGACGTAGCTTCTTCCGGATTCTCTAATGAAAACTCTGTATATCCCGGTTCTCTATATTCAACAAGCTTTTCTGGTTTAACTATAGGATAAAGTTTTAATATCTCATTCGACAGTCTATCTGCTCTATTTTCTATAGTCGTTTGATTCCATTCATCTTTATCTAAAACGTCCTCAAACAAGATAATTACTTTTGTATTTGCATCCTGTACAAGTTTTTTCTTTTCTGAAAATGTTCTATCTCCTAATTCACTGTTATAACCGGTCAATGACAGATTCCCCAATGTATGAAGATATTTATCTTTTACAAACTCCCAATCCTCTCCTAACATATCTTGCCATGACTTTGAAATATTCTTATTCTGCGGCATTATATGCTCGATTGAAAGATTACTTATTTCCAACTTCTCTTTTCCCTGATTTTCAATTCCCGCCAAAAGGAATTTACAGCATGCATTCTTTCTGTAAAGATTGTTGTATTTAAGACATTCTACAAAGTACTTATCATCTGGCAATGCATCCTTTGATGTAATTTGCATAAAAAAAGAAACCAATGTATCGTAATAGTTATTTTTATTCGCTTCCACACTATAGAGACGATTATATAAGCTTTTATATAATCCTCGTAAGGAGTTAGAATTAATCTCACATACAATTCTTCGAATGCTATAATTCTGCAGAAATTCTAATACTTTTTCTAATGTATCCATATCAATAATGTTGTTCTCATAATCCACAAAAACTGGATACATAAATAAATAACAAGTCGTTTGCTTCAAATAACGAAGACCTAATAACAACTCATTCACTCTCTTTGAATAAGATTCATCACCACAGCAAAATGTGTGATAAAGTTTTCCATAATGAAGAATTTCCTTAAGCATATCTTCATTATCATATTTGCCCTCTATATAAATTTTCTTAAAACACTCATAGGCATCAGACTCTTTAGGGAAACCATCCATTTTAAGATTTAAATAATCAAGAAAATAATTAGACATATTTTCTTTTCCAACTAACAGCTCTGTTTTCAACCAATATTTTTCATATAATTCTTCCTGATTACCATCAGTCATTAAAACATAGTTGCGAATCTTATCAGCCAAAGAAAGAGGTACTCCCGTAGAATTAATACGTTCAAATATTTCTTGAGCATTATCCTCTGAATCCAATTGAATCTTTGCACACGTAAGTTTTTCTATTCCTTTATACACATCCTTAACAGATCTATCTTCATCAGCTTCCAGATATTCTCTAATCAATCCAACAAAAAGTTCATAATTCTTCCAAACACCACTCGTTTGATCGATATCATCATATCTTCCATCCATCAAACACAATAGCTGATTATTATCGCTCTTAATTGGCTTCAATTTAAGTTTTGTCTGTTCCGTTATTTTTAGTTCACCATACTTATCACTATTATAAAGGACATCTGACAGCAGCTCCTTATCAGCTTCCCTTTCTGCACAATCCAGCAAAGCCTTTAGCATAATATAAATTGTTGTAAGACGTTGCTGACCATCAATAATGACATATTGATAAATACTATGCTTTTCATTTATCAAGCTGTACACAACTGAACCACAAAAATGCTTTTTATCACGTCGAAACGCAACCATAATATCTTCAAAAAGCTTTGTACATTGTTCTTCCGGCCACTCATAATTTCTCTGATACACAGGTATTGCATATTGGCACTTTTTCTTTTCAAAAAAATCATCAATTATTCGTCCTGGTTCAATATTCATTCTTTTCCCCTGTTTCTATGCTACCGCATTTGCGTTTATCTTCTCAATTACCTTTCTAATCGCGCTCCAAACCGTTAAATCAGTAAAGATATCAACTACACTTCCCTGATCTGTAAATGGTGATTCCTGAAGCACAGAAAGGTCTGTCATCATACCGTTATGCACGATGTATTCTACTATCTGGTTTACGAAATATATCTGTCTGCTATCCAGGCTTGTATTGTCGAGAAATTCAGAGAATGCTTCCTTTGCAGCATTCATATCCATTCCGACAATGCCACGAACGAATTCACCCAAAGGTTTCTGACCATATTCCTGCTCATAGTCCTCCTTCGTACCAATCTCTTTCCAAAGAATCTCCTCAAGTGATTCTACATCGACATGAGTAAGTGGCTGATTTGTACGAAGCTTCGCAATAACAATATTATCCTGATGCTGACGAATATAATATTCGGCTTTCGCCTTGTAGTTCTTCAGCTCATCATTTTCAAGTTCAGATTCATTCCACTGAGTATCCAGAATATCATCCGCGAAATCTGTGTCATAACGAACCTTTCGATGAGGTAAATACTTCATCAAATTACGCAGGCTATCTCTAATATGTTCAAAATCTTCGATTCCTGCACGTTCTACATAATCGGTATTAAGGATTTTCTCAATTAACTCTTTCTGGACCTGAATCTCCGGAATATTTGCAACTGTCGCTATTCCGCCAACCTTATCAAACAAATCAGATTTCAACCGGCCATACTTTTTCCCCGCAAGCTGTGCTAATTCT